>JBFLVU010000092.1:0-11197 GCA_040758175.1 Acidobacteriota bacterium
GTGGTGCGGGCCGGGTGGTCCTCGGAGACCTCGCCGGGGGCCGGGATGTTGTCGTAGGCCAGGTATTCGTTGCAGTTGCGCATGACCACCGAGGAGGTGGTCTTCCGCATCCCGATGATGACGACCTTCTTGTTGTAGGCCTGCAGGCGCGAGATGAGGGGGAGGAAGTCGCTGTCCCCGGAGACGATGGCGAAGACGTCGATGTGGGCGTTGGTGAGGCAGGCGTCGAGGGCGTCCACGGCGAGTTGGATGTCGGCGCCGTTCTTGTCTCCGCCCGCATGGATGGTGGGCCGCTCCACGAGGTCCACGCCGTTCTCCGCCAGGACCTTCCGGAACTGGGTGAACTTGGCCCAGTCGCCGTAGGCCTTCTTCAGAATGATGATCCCCTTCTCCCTCAGGGCGTAGAGGATCCGGTTGATGTCCAACTGCCCGTTGTCGAAATCGATGAAAAGCGCGATCCGGGGCGGTGCGTCGGTATGGGCGGTTTGCACGTCGTATCTCCTTCGGTTTCTGAGGATAACCCCTGAACGCCCCGGAAGGCAAACGGGTCGAGGCCTCCCCCGGCCCGGGCAGGGAGAGGGGAGGAGAGGGCGGGGCCCTGAGGCGGGGAAGCTGCGGCCTCCCGACGGCGGATCGGTGCGGCTGGGTCTTTACTTATCCCGGCAGGTGCTGATGCCGAGGAGGGAGTAGGGGGGGCACCAGCCGGAGAGGGCGGTGAAGAGGGGCACGGCGCCCACGAGGCCCCAGAGGGTCTTGGGGCCGACAAAGATCAGGCCGAGAAGGACGACGCCCACGACGCCCCGGACCACGCGCTCGATCGGATGGATGTTGACGGTCATTCCACACCTCCCACTCGCTCTCTCAACACCTGGGGCCCCGCCCTTATTCGAGGCCGCATGGGGACGGGGGCTTCACGGCCTTCGGGAACCGCCCGTGGGCGCCCCGCGTATACTTCCTTCGTGAACGGTTTTGCGCCGCCACCGGACTCCCGGTTTCGAGAGGCCCTTTCGGAGCAGGTGCGCCTGAGCGCCCTGCGCCGCGAGGCGCCCCTGCCGGAGAAGGTCCGCTACGTGGCCGGGGCGGACGTCTCCTGCCGCCTGTGGGGACGGACCTTCTGGGGCGGCTTCGCCGTGTGCGACCTCGAGGAGGGGTTCGCCGTGGCGGACTCGGCGGTGGTGCGAATGGAGGTGGATTTCCCCTACGTCCCCGGCCTGCTGGCCTTCCGGGAGGTGCCCGTGCTGGCGGAGGCCTACTCGCTCCTGCGCGTCCGCCCCGACGCGGTCCTCGTGGACGCGCAGGGCACGGCCCATCCCCGGCGCTTCGGGTCGGCGGCGCACCTGGGCGTAGCCCTCGGCGTTCCCACGGTGGGGTGCGCCAAGAGCCGCCTCTGCGGAGAACACGGGGAGCCCGGGCCCGAGCGCGGGGCCTTTTCTCCCCTTCTCCTGGAGGGGGAGACCGTTGGCGCCGTTCTGCGCACCCGCGCGGGGGTGAGGCCCGTGTACGTGTCGCCGGGCCACCTCAGCGACCTGACCACGTGTTTGGATCTCGTCCTGCGGTGCTCGCCTCGGTGGAGGTTGCCTGAGCCCATCCGGAGGGCCCATCTTCTCGTGAACGGCGCGCGGCGCGGGGCCGCCCGCCGGGATGGACGGCCCTCGCGATAACCCCGCCTCCTCCAAAGGAGGCCGACCATGCCCGCCTTCGTCCGAACGCTCCTTGCGGCCGCCGCCCTCGCGGCCACCCTCCCTTTTCCCGCCCAGGCGCCCGCCGCCGCGCCGCCCTGCGAGGCCCTCGCCGGCCAGGAGCGCTGGCGGGAGGCCCTGGCCTGCGCCGATGCCGCGCTGGCCCTCTCCCCCGGGGACCCGGCTCTCTTGAGCGTCCGGGTGCGGGCGCTCATGGGCCTCTTCCGGTTCAAGGAGGCGGCCGACGTGGCCTTCCCCCTTCGGTCCCGCCGGCCCGACATGGCCTTCGCCTCCGCCGCCTGCCTCTTCAAGATGGGGCGGTACATGGAGGCCTTCCAGGTGTGGTCCTCCCTGCGGGCGGACCCGGAATTCGCGGGCCCCGCCTACGAACGTCTCGTGTCAAGCCTGGACGGGGCGGGCCGCCGGGAGGAGGCCAGGGTCCTCGCCCTGGAGGCCCTCGAACGCCTGCCGGCGCCACCGTCCGGTCTGGTTTTCCTCGCCGCCTCGCTCGAGGACGATCCAGCCCTCTCCCTGGGCCTGATGGAACGCTTCGGCCGAGGGAGCCTTTCCGTAGCGGGCGGGACGGTCCCTCCCCCGGCCGTCCTCCGGGCGGCCCGGGGCCCCCTGTGCGAAGCCAAGGTCGATGGCCCTCTTCCCTCCACCGTGCCCCTGGAGACCCGGTCTGACCCGGTGGACCTCTACGGCATCGCCACGCCCGGCGCGCGCCAGCCCAAGGGGCCCGCGCCGTCGGCCCAGGCCTACGACCACGCGCTGTACAACCCCATGCCTCCGGAACTGATGGCCTTTTCGGGAGCGGGGCTTCCCCAGGAGGCGGCGGTGCGCCGCCTGGTGGTCTCCGCGCGCCTGGAGGGCAAGGGCCCATACACCCTCGCTCTGGATTCCTCCTCCTCCGTCCTGCTCCTCTCCTCCGGGACCGCGAAGGCCCTGGCCCTGAAACCGCTGGAAGAGGGGGCGATCTCCGCCGTCGGGCTCGAAGGGACTCTGCGCGGCCGCTGGACCCTCGTGGACCGGCTGGAGGTGGGTCCCCTGAGCCTTCGCCGGGTCCCCGCCTTCGTTCTGTCGGGCCCCGACGCCGCCGGCGTCGCCGCGGGTGTCCTCCCGCTTTGGCTCCTGCGCCGGTGGGGGCTGGCCGTGGATGTTTCCCGGGGGTCTCTCGTCTTCCATCCACCGGGGACGCCGCCCGAGGTCGCCCTGGGGACGAGAGCCGTCCGCATCCCCGCCCTCTGGACGGGGGAGGGCCTCCGCGCCGCTTTCGGAGCGCCGGACGGTCGGAATCTGAACGTCCTTTTCGACGTAGGCTCCCCCTTCTCCTCCCTCCACCTGGGGCGCCTCGACGTTTTGGGGCTGGCCCGGCGCCGGGGAATGGAGAGGGACCGGGTCGAGGCCGGAAAGTTCGGGGTCCGTTCCTACGCCGTACTCGAGGACCTTCCTCTGACCGCCGGCTCCATCCAGCTCCGGCTGTCGGCCCCCCGCGCCGTGGACCTGGGGGACGGTCCCGAAGCCCCGGCGGGGGTTCTGGGGCGCGATGCCCTCGGTCTCTTCGTCCTGTACCTCGACTGGACCTCGGGGACCGCGGCGCTTGGTCCGGCCTCTCCCTGAGGGCGGCCCTGGACCCCGCCGTCTTGCCAAACCCTCCTTAGTCCTTTAGGATGATGACCTTGCGCGCGCCTTTGAAGGGTCATCCAGCCGGGACGGCGGGGCCGGCGCGCGCGGCGAGCGAGGGAGGAAATCATGGAGACGACGGAGGCCACGGAACCGGCGGGGACGGAGCGGAGGCGGTTCCCCCGGATCCCGACGCGGTGCGAAGTGGTGGTCAAAACGGCTTCGGGAAAGGCCTCCTTTCCCGCCGCGTCCACGACGCGCGAGGTGGGACTCGGCGGTTGTTCCTTCCCGAGCCGAACGGCGTACGGCGTGGGCGCCCTCCTGCGCCTCTCCATCCTCCCGAAGAAGAGCATCATCGAAGCCACCGGCCGCGTGACCTACGAAATCCTCCAGAAGAACGGGACCTACGAGGTAGGCGTGGCCTTCATGGACATCCACCCCTCGGACAAGCCCAAGCTCGACGCCCTGCTCCAGGGCGAGTGAGGAAGGGGTACGGGGTCTGGCAGCCCCCGCGGACGCCGGGGGACAGCCGCCCCGTCCCGGCTCCCGCTCCGCGGAAGGCGCTGCCGGACGCCGATCGTATTCCGCTACCTTTCGATCCACCTCTGGAGGTCCAGCGCCTCCTCGGGGATCCGATACCCGGCCAAGGCGTTGAGGAGCGCCGCGGGCTCCTTCTCCACGAGCACCATCCCGCGGTGGACGGGCTTGAGGAAGCCCTCGGCCATGGCGTGGTCGAGAAAGGAGACGAGGGGCGCGAAGTAGCCGCCGGCGTCGAGGAGGGCCAGGGGCTTGCGGTGGAGGCCCAACTGGGCCCAGGTCCACACCTCGAACAGCTCTTCGAGGGTGCCGAGGCCTCCGGGGAGCGCCACGAAGGCGTCCGACAGGTCGGCCATGAGGGCCTTGCGCTCGTGCATGGAGGAGACCACGCGCATCTCCGTGGCCTCGGGAAGCGCCACCTCGAAGGCCATGAGGTGCTCCGGGATGACGCCCAGCACGCGCCCGCCCTCCTCCAGGGCCGCCCGCGCGAGGACTCCCATGAGGCCCACGTTGCCCCCGCCGTAGACGAGGGTCAGGCCCCGCCGCGCCAGGAGCCGGCCCAGTTCCGATGCGGCGGCGGCGTAGACGCCGTTTCCGCCCTTGCTGGAACCGCAGAAGACGCAAACCGAGTTCACCCCGGCCTCCTCCCCGGTCCGGGTCATGGCTGAACGGGGCGCTCCCCGGTTTCCCGGAAGGTCCTGCCGATGAGGTCGAAGGTCCCCTGGAGGACCTTGGGATCATTGAGGTCGATGGAAAGGAAGTCCTTGAGGAGGGCGGCCGCGGGCCGGTCGAAACCGTTGCGGACCATGGCCGTGTACTTCTCCGGGAAGCCCTTCGGGTCTTCCAGGAAGCGCTGGTAGTAGGTGAGGGCGAGGACGTGAGCCACCACGTAGTTGACGTAGTAGGTGGGCACGCTCCAGTAATGGTGTTTGCGGATCCAGTGATCCTCGAGCCAGGGATACCTCTGGAACCACGCGTCGTAGGCCTTCCCCACGTCCACGCACGCCTTTCCGAAGCCCGCCTCGTCGGCGATCTCTCCCGAGGCCACGCGGTCGTAGGCCACCATCTCGAACTTGGCCCTCCTCGCGATCTCCCACAGGTACATCATCTCGTTGAGCGCATCCTCGCGGACATAGCGCTTGAGGGCCTCGTCCCCGGAGGACTCTAGAAGGCGGTCGCGCAGGAGCCACTCGTTGAACATGGCGAAGGACTCGGTCATGTACCCGGGCCCCTCGCCGTAGAGGACGCTCTTCCGGTTGTTAAAGACGAGCTGGTCGTGGATGCCGTGACCCGCCTCGTGGGCGATGGTGGAGACGTTCGTGAGGAGGCCCTGGTAGTTGTCCAGGAAGAAGCCGTGGTACCCCTCGCAGAAGGCGCCCTGGTCGCGGTTGGGACCGCCCACGATGTCCATGCGGCCGTTCTTCGGATCGAGGAGGGCCTTAAGCTCCCCGACGTACTCGGGACCCAGGACCCCGAGGGCGTCCGAGATAAGGGCGGCGGCCTCGTCGGCCGTGAACCTGGGCTGGGGGCCGTCGCCCGCGGCCAAGTCCATGTCCCAGATCTCGGGCTCCGCGCCGCCGATCCGGGGACGCACGCGCTCCATCCGGAGGCGCTGGTAGGCCTGGTAGAGGGCGGCCTGGGATTCGATCTGGGCGTAGAGGTTGTCGGCCTGCTCGCGCGTCAGGTACCGGTCGAAGAGGGTCTGGTGGTAGTAGGTCGGGAAGCCCCGGAGGGCCGCCTGGGCGTTGAGAGTCCTCATCTCGCGCAGGAGGGCGAAGCCCACCAGGTCGCGAATTTCGGCGAAGGCCCCGTAGTAGGCCTCGTAGGCCCGCCGGCGGACGTCCCGGTCCGGGTGGCGGATCAGGGTCTCGAAGTCGCGGTGGACGTTGTAGGTCCTGCCGTCGGCGGCGATCTCGGCGAAGGCCGTGCGGTCGAAGACCCTCTGGAAGAGGACCTGCTGCCAGGAATTGAGGTCGGGGTCCAGCCGGCTCAGGAGGGCCTCCTCGGAATCCGAGAGGGAGTGCGGCCCCTGGCGCAGGATGTCCTCGATCTGGTAGCGGAAGGCCGCGAGGCCGGGCTCCTTCGCGATCATCGCCTCCAGCGCCTCGGGGGTGAGGGCCTTGAGCTCCACCTGGAGGATGCTCGTCTGGGCGCCCGTTTCCGCCTGGAGGGCGAGGAAGGCCTCGTAGGCCGCCCGGTCAGCGGAGTTGACGGCGGCGCGGAATTCCCCGTAGGCGTAGAGTTTCACGAGCACATCCCGGAGGTCGCGCTGGGCCTCCATGGCGCCGAGCAGGTCCCCCGGCAAGGCCGCGAGCCGCCCCTTCCGGGACTTCACGGAGGCGGCAAGGGCCCGCGCGCGCTCCACGTCGGCCCGCCAGGCCGCCTCGTTCGGGTACATCTTCGAAAGGTCGAACCGGTACGCCTGGCGCTGTCCCCCGGGGAGGGGGTCGAAGGCGGGGGCGGCGAGGGACGCGACGGTGAGCCCGAAGAGGGCCAGGGTGAGCCAGAGCGCTTTCATGGCGAGCCTCCACGTGAGGCGAAAGTGTAGCACGGAGGAGGAGAGGGGTATTGGGGATTGGTGATGGGTGATTGGGGATTTGGGATTTAATAACAAAGGCGAAATCGAGATCCGTGGGGCGGGCGCCCTCGCCCGCCTTTCTCCGGTTCCTCCTAGTCCCCTCGTCCCCTAGTCACCTAGTCCCGGACACCAAAGGCGAAAGAAGAAGCAGTGGGGATTGGGGATTGGGGATTGGGGATGGGGCCCAGGATTTCGCGGTTTCTCCCAGGGATGAGGTATGCTAGGGCGCGTGACCCTGGGGAGCGGGAGGGACGAGATGGCCGAGAGACCCCTGTCCACGACGGCGGCGGAAGCGGCGGAGGCGCGGGAGCGGGAGTGGCTCGCAAAGGTCTACCGGGGGGGGCAGGAGAGGGAGATCACGGTCCGGGCCATCCTTCTCGGGGCGCTCATCGGCGCGGTGATGTGCCTCTCCAACCTTTACGTGGGCTTCAAGGCGGGATGGAGCCTCGGGGTGACGATCACCGCGGCCATCATGGCCTTCGCCCTGTTCAAGGCGATCCGGACGGCCCTCCCCTTCTTCGTGAAAAGGGACATGGGGATCCTGGAGACCAACTTCCTCGTGACCATCGCCTCGGCGTGCGCCTTCATCGCTTCGGCGGGCCTGTCCAACGCCGTCCCGGCCCTCCTCATGGTTTCGGGCAAGGCGCTCCCCACATGGCAGTTGGCGCTGTGGGTGGCCACGATCCTCTTCCTGGGCCTCTTCATGGCCATTCCCATGAAACGCCAGATGATCAACGTGGAGGACCTCAAGTTCCCCACGGGCTACGCCACCTCGGAAGTGCTCAAGGGCATGTACGCCGCGGGCGGCGACGCCGTGAAAAAGGCCCGGGCTCTGTTCGGCGCGCTGGGGGTCGGCGTCATCATCGCTTGGCTGAGGGACGGGGTCCTGGGATTCCCCAAGATCGTTGGCGGACACGTGGCCAAGGAGTTCGGCGTGTGGCAGTGGCGGGGCTGGCCCCAGATCATCCCCGCGACCCTGATCCCTCCCTCGTGGTCCATCCTGGGGATGCCCCTCAGCCGCCTTACCCTGACCTTTGAGGGAAGCCTCATCATGGTCGGAGCGGGAGCGATCATGGGCATCCGGGCGGGGGCCAGCCTCCTGCTCGCGGCGGTCGTCGGCTACGGAATCCTGGCGCCCCGGTACATCGCGAAAGGGGACATCCCCCACGATCCGCCGACGCTGACGGCGGCGGCCTTCGAGGGCGCCCCCTCCGTGCTCGCCTCGAAGGACGCTGTCTTTCCCCTCCGGGTGGAGGCCGGACAGACCCTGGCCTTCGAAATCGAGGAGCCGGGCCGCCCCTCCCTCCTGGTGGCGCGGACCTGGACCGCCCCAGCGGAGTTCGCCGACGCGCGCGCCCTGGAAGCGTACCTCTCCGCCCCGCTCCTGGACGAAGGGGGCCCCAACCCGCTGGCCGGCGTGGTGGCCGTGACCCTGGATCGGACCGCCAACCGCCTTCGGGCGTCCCTCGCGTCCGACCTCTCCGGTCCCGCGGTCCTTTCCGTCGCCGCGGCGACGGAAAGGCCGGCCCTCGCCTTCGAACCGGGAGCGCACGCGCGCGTCCTGCGCTTCCCCCTGACCCTGCCCGCCGATACGAGGCTCTCCTTCGCCGCCGGTCAGGCAAGCGGTCCCGAAGATCCCGTGCGCCCAGAGACCTTCACCTTCGGCTGGAACCGGGACCGCACCTACGAGAGCGGCGAGGCCCTGGCGGCGGACCTTAACGCCGAGCGCCTCCCCTGCGGCCGAGACAACCCCCTGCACGGAAGGATCTCCGTGGAGATGGAGCGGGGGCGCCTGGTGGCCCGCGCCACGGCCTTCCGGACGTGGGACGCCTCCATCGAAGCCCTGGACACCGACGGGGGTCGCCTGCTCGGGTTCGAGCCGGGACAGGCCCACCGCGTTCCCTACGGAGGGTTCCGCAACATCGTGCGGTGGCTCATGTGGCCCGGGGTGGCCATGATGGTCACGGCCGGCCTCCTCGCCTTCTTCATGCAGTGGCGCACGGTCCTGAGGGCCTTCTCGGGGCTCGCGGCCATGTTCCGGCCGAAGGGCGCGGCCTCGGGGCCCTCCGATCCCCTCGCCTCGGTGGAGGTCCCGGGCTCCTGGTTCGCGACGGGATTCCTCGGGGCCGGACTCGTGGCCGTTCTGCTCCAAGTTTGGTTCTTCGGGATTCACTGGTGGATGGGGGCCCTCGCCGTCGTCATGTCCTTCTTCCTGGCCATCGTGGCCTGCCGTGCCACGGGCGAGACGGACATCACCCCCGTCGGGGCCATGGGAAAGATCACCCAGCTCATGTACGGGGCCATCGCCCCCGGCAACATGAGCGCCAACCTCATGACGGCGAACGTGACGGCGGGCGCCGCCACGTCCTCCGCCGATCTGCTTCAAGCCCTGCGGTGCGGATTCATGGTGGGCGCCAGCCCGCGGAAGCAGTTCCTGGGCATGCTCTTCGGGGTGGCCGTTGGGTCGCTCGTGTCCGCCCCCGTCTACAACCTCCTGATTCCGAGCGCGGACGTCTTGGGCACGGACAAACTGCCCGCGCCTGCCGCCCAAACCTGGGCGGGCGTGGCGCTCCTGCTGTCGAACGGCCTCCAGGCCCTCCCCGTATCCGCCCGCTGGGGACTCTTCTGGGGAGGTCTCCTGGGCATCGTCCTGACCCTGCTGGAGCGCGCCTTCCCCAAGGCCCGGCGATTCATGCCATCTCCGACGGCCATGGGCATCGCCTTCGTCATACCGGCCTTCAACTCCGTAAGCATGTTCCTGGGAGCTTTCATCGCCTGGATCCTCGAGAAGCGGCGTCCGGCCTTCGGGGAGGCCTACACGGTCCCCGTCGCCTCGGGCCTCATCGCCGGGGAGAGCCTCACGGGCATCGGCGTCGCCATGCTCATCGCCTTCGGCCTCATGGGCTGATTTCAGAAAAGGTCGCCCCGGCGGCCGAGGGCGGTCGCGCTCAGCAGGACGCTGAGAAACCCCTTGTGAGTCGCAAGGGTTTTTCAGCAGCCTGTCAGGGTGGAATATCCGGGTGGAAGCCCGATCCGGGCATTCTCCCTTCCGGAGCCCTTCCCGTTTTGTCAGTTTGTCCTCTCCATCCTAAATCCGAAATCCGCCCTTGGAAATTTCTTCGCGGCTCCCTTCCCCGAGCCCGGCTTCGCCGCTATACTCGAAGCCATGTACGAGGCCTTCGTCGACCACCACGTCCACAGCCGGTTTTCCTGGGACAGCGAATCGAGGCTCGCGGACTTGGTGGCCTCGGCGCGCCGCGTGAGGGTGGGCGGCTTCGTGCTGACGGACCACGTTGAATTCGACCCCCTCGACCCGGGCTTCGGTTCCTACGATTACGAGCGCGCACGGGAGGCGTGGGAGGGAATCGTGGCCGTCGTCCCGGACCTGAAGATCCGCTTCGGCGCCGAGGTGACCCACCAGGATCGGACCCTTCCCGAGATCCGCGAGTTTCTCCACGATCGCCGCTTCCACTGGGTGATCGGTTCGGTGCACTACGTAGGGCGCGAGGAGATCGGGACCTTCGTGGCCCGGGTGGAGGGCGAGGGGATCCCCCTGGAGGACTGCCTGGCGGACTACTTCCGCGCCTGCCGCCGGACCGTGGAGAGCAACCTGTACGACTGCCTCGGCCACCTGGATTTTCCCAAGGGGTACTCCCGGCGAAGGCACCTCGTAACGGGGGAATTCTGGATGAAGCACTACGGCAGGGCCATCCGCGAAATTCTGACGGCCTGCCTGGACATGGGGGTCTTTCTCGAGGTGAACACCGGGGCCTACCGGAAGGGATTCAGCGAGCCCTACCCGGGATGGGCCATCCTGGACGTCTACCGGGAGCTGGGCGGCCGGGAGGTGGTCCTCTCCTCCGACGCCCATCGGCCCGAGGATGTGGCCACGGCGTACGGGGCCGTCGTCAGGGAACTGGTCCGGCGGGGCCTTTCGGTAAGAAACGGAGTCGTGTGACCCCTACCCCAGGGTGATGATCTGCCCGCCGCGGCCCGCGTCGAGGGCTGCGGCCGCCCCGGCCACTTCATCCACTTCCGGGATGAGGGCCGCCCGGTCCAGGCCCAGGAGCTCCAAGGTCGCGGAGCAGGCGACGACCCGGGCCCCCAGTCCCCGGGCCGCGCGAAGCCCCTCCTCCACGGTCGGGAGCCCGCGGCGACCGAGGATCCGTCCCAGGGCCCACGGGCCGAGGCCGGCCAGGTGAAAGCGTCCCAGGCGCTGGCGCCCCGAGTGATCCCGGTTGACCCTTCCCAGGAGGCGGGCGAGGAGCGGCCCGCCCGGACGGGCTTCGGGGCGCTTCAGGAAGTTCAGCCCCCAGAAGGTGAAGAAGAGCCACACGGGGCGGCCTGAGGACGCCGCCGCCAGCGCCAAGTTGCAGGCGGCGAGGCCCTTTTCAAGGTCCCCGGACAGGACGAGAAGGACGAGGGGCGCGCGGGCGGCCTCCATGGGCTCCTCCAGACGGCCCGAAGGAAGGCGGACCGCGCCCCCGATTCTGCCCGGCCGGGCCCGTTTTGACAAGGAAACGATCCAACCCCAATCCCGCGATGGATAAGACCGCGCCGGCGGAGGCGGTTGCGCCATCGCGAAGTGAAAGAACGGCGCGTCTGGGTAATCCGCGCGGGCACCGTCCCGCTCCACACGCGGGATTGCGGTTCAGGGCCTTCCGTGTACCCCGTACACTTTCCGGGGTGAATTGCGGACACGGCCCTAACTCTATTTATTATCAGCGGTTTAGGTTCTCACCCAAATTTCACCCTGGAACCCCGCGTACGCCGTTCTCAC
>JBFLVU010000093.1:0-11169 GCA_040758175.1 Acidobacteriota bacterium
TCGGCCTCCCACCAGCACGAGGAGGAGGTGCAAACCCAGGGCGAGAAGGAAGGCCGCGCTTCGGGTCCAGCGGTCCCTCATGCGAGGTCCCCGGCGGATCGGACGAAGGAGGACCGGACGGGCGCAAAGTCCGTTCCGGGATGGGCCGGATGGATCCGGTTGGTCAGCAAGATGAAGGTCCTCCCCTCGCCCGGTTCCAGATAGGCCGCGGTGCCCGTGAAGCCTTCGTGGCCTATGGATCCTTCTCGCAAGAGTGGTGCCACGGACCAACCCTCCGAATCCGAGGCCTTCCATCCGGCCGTCCGGCGCTGGCCCCGCCCGTGGGGGCTCGTCCAGGCGAGGTCGAGGGATCGGGCGTCCAGGAAGCCCGTAGCCGGGCGGAAGGCCTCGCACAGGCGCTCCACCGCTCCAAGGGAGGCGAAGAGGCCCGCGTTTCCGGCGGCGCCTCCGAGAAACCGGGCGTTTCCGTCGTGAACTTCCCCCCAGGCCAAGCCCCGGGCGAAGGGGGGAGGGTGAGCCCCGTGGGGACGGGCCAGGGCGGCCTCGTGGGCCCCGTCGAGTTCCGTGGCGGCGGTGTTCAAGCGGAGCGACCCGGGAGGACGGAACAGGGCGCCCTCCGCGGAAAGGCCCAGAGGGGCGGCGACGAATTCCTGAAAGAGCCGGTCGAAAGGCGCTCCCAAGCATTCCTCCAGGTGGAGGCCCAGGAGAAGGTAGCCGAGGCAGGAGTACTCGGCCGTTCCGGAGGGGAGCCGCCGGGGGCACCGGGAAGCGAGCCAGGTCCGGGCCTCGGCGCGATCCCGCGAGAATGCGTACAGGGGAAGCCAGGGAGGGAAGCCCGCCTCGTGGCGGAGGAGGTCGAGGGGCGTGCAGGGAGGATTCGTCTGAGGAAGGGGCTCCAGGAGGTCCAGTTGGCCGACCTGGGAGGCCCGCAGGGTGAGGAGCGCCGTGGCGAGGGGTTTGGTCAGGGAGGCCAGGTCCCAGAGGGTGTCTTCGGCGACGGCGTGTCGCTCCGGGCGGGAGGCCGCGCCGCCGCCCCAACCGGAGGCCAGCCTCCGGCCGCCCCGGGCCACCGACCAGGCGAAGCCGTGGGCGGCGGGGGAGCAGAGGCCGCCCAGGAGGGCGTTTACTCCAGCGGGGTCTGCTGGGCCATGCATGTGAGGATGGCCTGGGCGACGGCCACGGCGTCCCGCGCCGCGCGTCCGTCCACGCGGGGCGCCTCGAGGCCCTTAAGGATCGCGGCGAAGTGCTCGAGCTCCCTTCGAAGGGGCTCCTTCTTCTCCACGGCCACGGGCACCTTCTGGATGGCGCGCCCGCCGGGCCCGTCCTCGACGCGGTAGCATTCGACGGCCTGCTCGGCGTAATCCACGCTCAGGTAGGCGTCCTTCTGGAAGAGGCGGAGCTTCCGGACCTTGTCGCGGGAGATGCGGCTGGCGGTCAGGTTGGCGACGCACCCCCCCTCGAAGGTGAGGCGGGCGTTGGCGAGGTCCACGTAGGGCGTGAGAACCGAGACGCCCACCGCTTCCACTATGGAGACGGGGCGCCGGACCAGGCTTTGAGCGATCTCGATGTCGTGGATCATGAGGTCCAGCACCACGTCCACGTCCAGGGAACGCGGCACGAAGACCCCCAGCCTGTGGACCTCCAGGAAACCGGGGGAGCGGACGTGGGCCGACAGGGCCTCCACGCCCGGGTTGAAGTGTTCGATGTGGCCCACCAGGAGGGGTGCGCCGGACCTGGACTGGGCCTCCAGGATGGCGTCGCACTCCTCGAGAGTGGTGGCCATGGGCTTCTCGCACAGGACCCCGATTCCCGAACCCAGGAAGCGAATGGCCAGGTCCCGGTGGAGTCGCGTGGGGGCCGCCACCACGACGCCGTCGACCGGCGGGAGGGGGTCTTCGGGGACGAGGGCCGGGACGCCGTGCCTTCCGGCGATCTCCGCCGCGCGGGCACGGTCGGCGTCCACGACGGCCGCCAAGCGAACGCCTTCGAGGTCGGCCAGTATCCGCGCGTGGTGCTGTCCCAGACTCCCCACGCCCACCACCGCGATCCTCAATTCGCCCATCGGGGGCCTCCCTTCCCGCGGCCGGACTTCACCTCTGGATGCCCCGCTTGGACTCCCGGATGAACCGCAGGAGATACGCCACCTCCGGCACGGCGCCGAACTTCTGATCCGCAACGCCCAGCGCCTCCGTGAAGAGGAGCTTGGAGTGGAAGAGGGTCCGGTAGGCCCCCTTCAGGGCCTCGATGGCTTCCGCGGAGAAGCCCTTGCGCTGCAGGCCGATGGTGTTCACGCCGTAGGTCTTCCCCTCGCCGCGGGCGCCCACCGTCTTCATGAAGGGGAGAACGTCCCGGGTGATGATGGAGCCGCCGCCGATGAATGCGTAGTCGCCCACCGTGCAGAACTGGTGGACGGCGGAGAGGGCCCCCACGGTGGAGTGCTTGCCCACGTGGACGTGGCCCGCCAGGGTCGCGTTGTTGGCAAAGATCACGTTGTCCGAAACGACGCAGTCGTGGGCGATGTGGCAGTAGGCCATGTAGAGGCCCTTGCTTCCGAGCCGCGTGATCCGCTGCTCCTTGGTGGTGGCCCGGTTCACGGTGACGAACTCGCGGAAGACGTTGTCGTCGCCGACGATCACCTCGCTGGGCTCGCCCCGGTAGCCGATATCCTGGGGAGGGCCGCCGATGGCCGCGTGGGACACCAGCGTGTTGCCCGACCCCAGGGTCACCTTCCCGTGGAGCACGCAGTGGGGACCGAGGGAACAGCGCTCCCCTAGGCTCACCTCGGGCCCCACGAAGCAGAAGGGGCCGATGGTGCAGCCTTCGGCGATTCTCGCCCCCTTCTCCACAACCGCCGTCGGATGAATGCTCGTCGTCATCTCTCGCGCTCCCAGGGCGGACCCGCGGCCGCCGCCCTCAGCGGTCCACCATGGCGGATAGGATCACCGCCTCGGCCACGAGGTTTCCGTCCACGTACGCTTTGCCCTGAAGCTTGCAGGTGGAGGACTTCAGGCGGAGCACCTCCACCTCGAACCGGATCTGGTCGCCGGGCACGACGGGACGGCGGAAGCGGGCCTCGTCGATCCCCGCGAACAGGACCAGCTTGTGTTCACGGTCCGGCATGTCCTTGAGGAGCAGGACGCCTCCCACCTGGGCCATGGCCTCCACGATGAGGACGCCGGGCATGACCGGTCTTCCTGGAAAGTGGCCGAGGAAGAACTCCTCGTTCACCGTCACGTTCTTGACGCCCACGATGCGCTTGCCCGGATCGATCTCCAGGATGCGGTCCACGAGAAGAAAAGGGTACCGGTGGGGCAGGATCTTCTGGATCTCCACCACGTCCATCATGCCTCAGCCCTCCGTGTCCGGCCTGGCCAGGACCTCCTCCAGGGTTTTGAGCCGGCGGGCCATCTCGTCGAGCCGCCCGCAGAGGGCCCGCTCCCTGAGCCACGCCCTGTGATCCTGCGCCGGGTGACCCGTGACGAAGGCCCCGTCCGGAAGATCCTTTGTGACGGCCGACTTGGCCCCCACCTTGACGCCGTCCCCGATGCGGATGTGACCCACGGCCCCCGACTGCCCGGCGAAGACGACGCCCCTCCCCAGGCGCGTGCTGCCGCTGATGCCGGCCTGCGCCACGAGAATGCACCCAGGTCCGGTACGGACGTTGTGGCCGATCTGGACCAGGTTGTCGATCTTCGTTCCCGCTCCGATGCGGGTCTCGGCCAGAGTCCCCCGATCGATGGCCGTGTTCGCGCCGATCTCCACGTCGCTTTCCACCACGGCGGTTCCGACCTGGGGAACCTTGACGTGGCTTCCCTTCTCGTGGGCGTACCCGAATCCGTCGGACCCGACGACCACGCCCGAGTGGAGCACGACGCGGTCCCCGAGGGTGGTTCCGTCGTAGAGGACCACCCTGGGATAGAGGCGGCAGTCCTCGCCCAGGACGCATCCCCTGCCCACGACGCACCCCGCCTCCACCACCGAGCGACGCCCCACCCTCGTGCCTTCGCCGAGCACGGCGAGGGGACCCACGTGGGCGTCCACGGCGATCTCGCATCCGGGGCCGACCACCGCCGACGGGTGGACGCCCGGTTCGAAAACCCTCGGGGGGTGAAAGAGGGCCAGAGCGCGGGCGAAGGCGACGTAGGGGTCGCCGCATACCAGGAGGGTCTTGCCCGGGAGGCCCTCGCCGGCTCCCACGAGGACGGCCCCGGCGCCGCTGGCCTCCGCGGCCTCCCGGTACTTGGGGTTCGCGAGGAAGGAAACGTCGCTCCCGGAGGCCCGCTCGAGGGGGGCGATCCCGAGGATTTCCAGGTCGGGGTTCCCGTCGAGCCGGGCTCCGAGGGCCTCGGCGAGGGCCGACGCCTTCATGGTCCTACGCGCCTGGATAGGCCTGGTTCATGGCGGCGATGACTTCGGACGTGATGTCGAGCGCGTCGGCGTTGTAGAGGCAGATGCCCTTCTCGATCACCAGGGAGATCCCCTTGGACTGCGCGTACTGGGTCAAGACCCGGTTGAGCTTCTCCTGGAACTCCTCCTGCATGCGCTGGGTCCGGTTTTCCATCTCGTCCGTGGCGGCCTTGGCGAAGGCTTGGTACTCGTACATCTTCTGGGTGAACTGGCTCTGGATCTCGTCGCGCTTCTCCTGGCTGATCTTCGGGTCCTTGGCCTTCTCCTCCAGGGCCTTCAGGTCGGCTTCCTTGGAGTTGATCTCGCTCTGCTTCTGGTCATGGACGCCCTTGAGGACGCCCTGGATTTTCTTCCCCTCCTTGCTTTCGTTGGCCACCTTCATGGCGTCCACGACGGCGATGCGGGTCTGGGCCATGAGCCCGACCGTCAGCAGGGAGAGGGCGCCAACGAGAGCGGCGGGGAACAGTTTCTTGAACATCCGGTCCTCCTGAGGGTTTAGAACGTGAGTCCTATGGACAGTTGGAAGTTGCTGAAGTCGTCTCCGGGCTTGGACTTGAGGTTGGTGGCGTAGATGAGGCGCAGGGGGATGTTGAAGGTGGGAAGGAAAAAACGGAACTCGACGCCCGCGTCGGCCCGGTAGTTCGAAAGCTCCCACTTCTGGCGCTCGTGGAAGGTGTTGCCCACGTCCGCGAAGAGGGCCACGTCCACCTGCTCGGTGATGTGGAACACGTACTCGGCGTTGGTCAGGAACACACGGTCGCCGCCTTGGATCGTGCCGGTCCCGGGGTCCACGAAGTAGCGGTTGTCCTTCGTGAGCGGGTAGACGGAGCGGACCCCGAACCCGCGGAGGGTGTCCTCGCCGCCGAGGAAGAAGCGCTCCCAGATCGGGATTTCTCGGCCCGAGTAGCCCCGCACGTAACCCACGCTCAGCCGGAAGGCGAGGTTCTGCTTCCGGAAGGTCGGAACGAAGAGGGAGCCCTCGAAGGAGGGTTTGACGAAGTAGTTGTCCCCCCCGAGGAAGCTGCCCGCAACGATGGAGGACAGGTTGAGGGACATCCCGGTCATGGGCCGGAAGGGATTGTTCACCGTGTTGAAGAACAGGCTCGTGAAGACGGCGGAAGTGGTGGAGTTGTTGTACAGGGAAAGGTAATCCGGATCGAGGAGGGATGTGTCCAGGTTCGTGACCTTGGACTGCTCCCTGCGGTAGCCCACGGACCATCCCGCGAAGAGCCCAAGGGGGAACGTGACGCTCGCCGATCCGCCCGTCGCCTCCTGGTCGAACTGGAGGTACGTGAGCTTGGAGTTGTAGAGCTGGAAGGCTCCCCCGATCCGCTTTCCGAAGAGCCAGGGGTCCGAGTAGTTGATGGAGTAAAGCTTCTGGACCTTGCCGATGTCGGCGTTGAAGGAAAGGGTGGTCCCCAGCCCCAGGAAGTTGTACGTGCGGAACGCCCCGGAGATGTAGAAGCCGTTGACGCCCCCGTATCCGCCCCCGAAGAGCAGCTCGTTCTTGCTGGCCTCCTCGCCCTTGACGGTCACGTCCACCGTGTTTGTGTTGGGCACCTTCGTGACCACCGGATCTTCCTTGATCTCAAAGAGGGCGGTCTGCTTCAGGCGGAAGAGCCCGCGCTGGTAGCGGACGTAGTCGAAGACCTCCTGCTCGTGGACCTGCATCTCGCGCCGCAGGACGTGGTCCCTCGTGTCCATGTTGCCCGCGAATTCGATCCGGTTGAGGTAGTAGACCTGGTCCTCGGTGATGGAGAGGGTCACGTCCGCGATCCCCTGGGCCTCGTGCTTGTCGAAGACGGGGGTGGCCGTGGCGTAGATGTAGCCCTTTTCCCCGTACCGGGCTTCGATGGCCTTCAGGATGTGCCCCAGCCCGACCTTGTCGAGCTTCTTGCCCGGCTTGAGGAATACGAGTTTCCGGAGCTCCTGGTCGGTGAAGACCTTGTTGCCCTCGAACTTCACATCGCCCAGTTTGTAGGCGGCCCCCTCGACCACGGGAATGGTGAGGGTCAGCCACTTCCGGGAGCGCTTGTCGTTGAACCGGCTCTCCACGACGGGATCGCCCACGTCCACGTCCAGGTAGCCTTCCGTCTCGTACAGCTCCCGCACCAGCTTCACGTCCTCGTAATAGCGGCCCTCCGAGTAAACGTCGTGGCGCGTGGCCCAGGAGAGCCACCAGTGGGACCGGGTCTTCTTGAGGGTCCACTTGAGGCGGCGCGGGGAGAACGCGGTCACGCCCGAGAAGCGCACCTTCTCGATCCGGGCCTTGGCCCCCTCGTTGATCGTGAAGGTCACGGCCACTTGGGAGCGCCCCATGGACTGCACCTTGGAGGAGACCTCCGCGTCGGGGAAGCCCTTCTCCGCGGCCATGAACTTGAGCGCGGCCTCGGTCTTCTTGACCTTTTGGTAGTCCAGGATGGTCCCCGTCTTCAGGTCCGCGTTGTTCTCCTTGAGCTTGTCGAGGATCGTGGATCCCGTGAGGGACTTGCTCCCGGTGAACTCGACGGAGGACACGATGGGCCGCTCTTTGATGCGGAAGAGGACGATCTTGCCTCCCCGCTCCCCCGGCTGGACGTCGATGGAGAGGTCCTCCAGGAGGCCGGAGCTCCAGATCTTCTGGAACTGTGCCTTTACAAGCGCTTCGTCGTAGACCTGGCCCACCCGGAGCGTGGTCATGGCGAGAAAGGCGTCCTGTGTGAGCCGGTCGTTTCCCTCCAGGATGATCTTCTCGATGACCGGCCGGGTTTCACCCGGTGCGGCCGTCTGGGCGAGGAGGGGGAGGACCATGGATGCGAGAGCCAGAATCAGGAAGACCGTCGTTCGGCGCATGCCTCACCTATCCGGGAATGGGCACCGGCTCCATGTCCTTCAGGGACAACCTATCACCCTCCACCTCGAGGCGAATCCGGGTCCCCTCCCGGACCTCGCGGGAGAGCAACCATTCGGCCAGGGGGTCCTCGATGAGCGTCTGGACGCCGCGCCGGAGGGGGCGCGCCCCGAAGGCCGGGTCCTTGCAGCAAGCCTCCACCAAAAACTCCGCCACTCCGCGCTCGGGCGTCACCTGAAGCCCCTTGACCCTCAAGGCCTCGTTGAGATCGCCGATCATCCGGGCCGCGATGGCGAGCAGGTCCTCACGACTCAGGGGATCGAAGACGATCACCTCGTCGATGCGGTTGAGGAATTCGGGGAGGAGGGAGCGCCTCAGGAGGCGGAAGACCTCCTCCCGCTTCACCGAGACGGCCCGCTCTTCCCCGTCCCCGAAACCAGGCACACCCTTCTCGAGCACGAAGCGGGAGCCGAGGTTGCTCGTCAGGATGAGGAGTGTGTTGCGGAAGTCCACGGTCTCTCCGTAGCTGTCCGTCAGGATGCCGTCCTCCAGGATCTGGAGGAGCATGTTCAGGACGTCCGGATGGGCCTTCTCGATCTCGTCCAGGAGGATGACGGCGTAGGGGCGCCGCTTCACGCGCTCCACGAGCTGTCCGCCCTCCTCGTACCCCACGTAGCCGGGCGGGCTCCCGATCATCTTCGAGATGGAGTGCTTTTCGGCGTACTCGCTCATGTCGAGCCGGACCATGGCGCGCTCGTCCCCGAAGAGGAACTCGGTCAGCGTCTTGGCCGACTCGGTCTTGCCCACTCCCGTGGGGCCGAGAAAGATGAAGGACCCGATGGGCCGGTTCGGATTCTTGATTCCCGCCCGGGAGCGGCGGATGGCGCGGGCCAGGGCCGAAATGGCCTGTCCCTGGCCGATGACCCGGCGGTGCAGGCTCTCCTCGATCCGCAGGAGCTTGCCCTTCTCGTCCTCCATCAGGGCGGTCACGGGGATCCCCGTCCAGAGCGCGACGACCTGCTCCACCTGACCCCGGCCCACGGGGATGGTTTCCTCACGTCCCGGGTCCGGCCCCTGAAGGGCCCGCTTCTGGCGCCGGGCTCCCGGGGCCTGGGGTTCCTCGTCCCACAGGCGAAACCGCCTGCGGCCGTCGGGCCCCACGTCGCAGCACTCGACCTCTACTTCCGGGGAGGCCTTCGGCCTGGGTCCCGCCAGGATTTTGGCCATGGCTCCCGCCTCGTCGATGACGTCCACGGCCTTGTCCGGCTGGAAGCGGTCGGAGATGTAGCGGTTGGAGAGCAGGACCGCCTGCCGGAGAGCCTCCGGGTGGTAGCGCACCCCGTGGAAGCGCTCGTATCTCTCCCGCAGGCCCTCGAGGATCTCCAGGGTGGCCTCCTCGGACGGGGGGAGGATCTTGACCGGCTGGAACCGCCGAACGAGGGCCCGGTCCTTTTCGATGTAGCGCTTGTAGTCGCGGAATGTTGAGGTGCCGATGCACTGGACCTGGCCCCGGCTCAGGGCCGGCTTCAGGATGCTGGCGGCGTCGAGGGAGCCTTCGGCGCTGCCCGCTCCGACCATCGTGTGGATCTCATCCACGAAGAGGATGACGGAGCGGTCCGCGGTGGCCTCCTTGAGGATCCCCTTGAGGCGTTCTTCGAACTGGCCGCGGTACTTGGTGCCCGCCAGGACGAGCGAGAGGTCGAGGGTCAGGATCCGCTTCCCCTGGAGAGTGGCCGGAACGCGCCCCTGGGCGACCCGCTGGGCCAGGCCTTCGATGAGGGCGGTTTTTCCCACACCGGGCTCGCCGAGCAGGATCGGGTTGTTCTTATGGCGACGGGCCAGGATCTGGATAACTCGGTCGAGCTCTTCCTCGCGGCCCACCAGGGGGTCCAACTCGCCGGACTCGGCCAGGGCCGTGAGGTCCTGCGTGAATTCCTCGAGAGACGGCCGCTCTTCCCGGCGGCCTTCGGCGGGGGGACGCCTGGGTCCGGACTGGAGGCGCTCCCGGGCGGAGGGCAGCGAGAGCCCGTGCTGCCGAAGCAGTCTCCCGGCGATGGAATCCTCCAGGTGGAGCATGCCGAGAAAGAGGTGCTCCACGCCCACGCGCAGACCGCCCGCCCGATCGCACTCCTCGGGGGCGAACTTTTCGATGAGCAACCGGGCGTCGCGGGACCAGGGAGGAGGGGCCGCAGAGGGAGCGGAGGCCTCCTCGGCCAGGGACTCCTCCATCTCCTCCCGGACCTCGTCGGCGCTCACGCGGGCCCGTTCCAGAATGTCCCTCAGGAGGGGGGAGTCCAACTCCAGGATGCCCAGGAGGACGTGCTCCGTGTCTGTGACGGGCAGGCCCGCCCGATGCGCCTGGTGGCGCGCAAAATAGAGGACTCTTCGGGCCTGCTCGGTGAACCGTTCGTACATCATGCGCCCCGCTCCGGGGGAGTATACCATCGGGAGGAGGCGTGTGCCACGCTCGGGGGCCGAAGAGGGCAGGGTCTCACGGACCGACCTGCCCCTCGTGGAGCCGAAGGGTCCGGTCGCATGCGGCGGCCAGCTTTGGATTGTGCGTGGCCAATAGGACCGTGAGCCCCCTCCGGGACCGCAGGCCCAGGAGGAGGTCGAAGACCTGGGCCGCGGTCTCCTCGTCCAGATTTCCCGTGGGCTCGTCCGCCAGAAGGAGGCCCGGCCCGTTCATGAGGGCCCTGGCGAGGGCGACCCGCTGCTGTTCGCCCCCCGAGAGCCTGCCTGGGATGTGGTCCGCCCGATCGTCGAGGCCCACCTCCCGCAGGAGGTCGCGGGCCCGCGGGGCGGCGGCCGCCGGACGCTCCCCGGCCACGACGGCGGGCATGAGGACGTTTTCCAGGGCCGTGAATTCGGGGAGGAGAAAGTGGAACTGGTACACGATGCCGACCGTGCGGCGGCGGAAGGAGTCCGCCTCGGCCCCCTGCATGGACGTCACTTCCCGCCCGCCGATGCGGATGGAGCCCGCGTCGGGCCGGTCCAGTCCGGCCAGGAGGTGCAGGAGGGTGCTCTTTCCCACTCCGGAGGGCCCGGTGAGGGCCACCATCTCGGTCGGCGCTACGGACAGGGAGGCCTCCCTCAGCACGCTGATCCGGCGCGTGCCGGAAAGGAAACCCTTTGTCAGACCCTCCACCTGGACCATCATTCGTACCTCAAGGCTTCCACGGGGTCCAACCGCGAGGCGCGCGCGGAGGGGTACAGGGTGGCCAGGAAGGAGACGGCGAGGGCGAAGGCGCCGACCGCGGCCACCTGTCCGGGGGAGGTGATGAAGGGGACGTAGGGCAGGGGGTAGACGTCCAGGGACAGGGGGATGGCGTGAAACCGGTCCAGGAGGTGGCAGGAGGCGACCCCGGCGCAGGTTCCCAGGAACGTGCCCACCGCGCCGATGACCATTCCCTGGAAGAGGAAAACGCCGCGGATGTCCGACGCCGACGCGCCCATGCTCCTCAGGATGCCGATATCCCGGACCTTCTCCATCACCAGGAGAATGAGCGTCGAGATGATGTTGAGGGCGGCCACCATCACGATGAGGCCGATGGCGAGAAAGAGAAGGATCCGCTCCATCCGGAGGGCCTTGAAGAACTCCTCGTTTGTGGCGATGAGGTCCAACACGCGGAATTCGGGGCCGAGGGCGCGCTGGATGTCCCCCGCGACCTCCGCGATGCGCGCCGGATCCGACAGGCGGACCTGCACGGCGCTCACCCGTCCGGGTCCGGCAAAGAGCGTCCGGGCCAGCCCCAGGTCCACGTAGACGAACCCGGTGTCGTAGAGGTAGTACCCCGTGCGCAGGACCCCGGTCACTTTGAGGGAGACGAGCTTGGGGATGTTGCCGAAGGGCGAGAGCGTGAGACGCGGAGCCAGGAGCTGGACCGTATCCCCGAGTCCCACGCCGAGTTCCTGGGCGAGGTCCGCGCCCA
>JBFLVU010000094.1:0-10035 GCA_040758175.1 Acidobacteriota bacterium
GGAACAGACCGATTCTCAAAGGGCTTCCGAGGCGTCCGATCGTCGGGGCCGCTGCGGAGGGGACGCGGCCGCTGGTTTCACGGCCTCCGACTTCTCCGGTGCGGGCGACTCTCCGTGAAGGGCGGACCCGCGGCCGGGGACGCTTACTCGCGGATCTACTCCGTGGTGAGGAGGATCCCGCGGGGCAGAGTCGCCACGTACGGGCAGGTGGCGCTCCTCGCCGGCCTTCCGCGGCACGCGCGTCAGGTGGGCTACGCGCTTCGCCTCCTTCCCGACGGATCGGAGGTGCCGTGGCACCGGGTGGTGAACGCCGGCGGGCGGATCAGCCTCCATTCGGGGCCCACCTTGAGGGCCATTCAAAGGCACCTCCTGGAGTGCGAGGGAGTGGCCTTCGGTGAGGGCGGCCGGTTGGACCTGAGCCGTTTTCAGTGGAGAGCGATCAACCGAAAGGGGGGAAGGGCGCCTTGAACGGAAATCGAAACGCCTGCGAGGAATCCCTGGAGGCGGTCCATGGCCGAACGCGGAGCGCCTACGACGCCGTCGCCGATCGGTACCACGCCCTGTTCCACGACGAGCTAAAGGGAAAGGCGTACGACCGGAAACTCCTGGACGAATTCGCCGCGTCCCTCTGCGCGGGCGGGCGGGTGCTGGATGCGGGATGCGGGCCCTCCGGCCACGTGGGGAGGTACCTGCGGGATCGCGGGCTGACGGTGGTGGGCGTGGACCTTTCCGTCTCCTGCGTCCGCACGGCCAAGCGGTGCCAGCCCGGCATGCCCCTCGCCGCGGGAGACTTGGCCCATCTGCCCTTCGCGTCCGAAGCCTTCGCCGGCGCCGTGGCGTACTACTCCCTGATCCACACTCCGAAGCGGTTCCTCCACGTCCTCCTCCAGGAACTTCAAAGGGCGATGGTTTCCGGAGGCCGCCTGCTCCTGGCCGTCAAGGAGGGGACCGAGGAAGGCTTCGCTCAGGAACTGCTCGGTGTTTCCGTCCCCGTCTACTTCGCCCGATTCACCCGGGAGGAAGTGGGCCGCGCCCTCGAACGAGTGGGATTTCAGGTAGAGCGCCTCGAACGGCGCGATCCCTACGACTTCGAGATCGCGGAGGGGAGGATCTTCGCCCTGGCGCAAAAGCAATGAACCTGGTCGCCCCGCGCTCCCCAAGCATGAGACCATGTCGGGGAGGAGTGCAGGTTCCGGGCGGCGGGCCCCTCGGCGAGCGCCGTGTTCCTGGCGCTGCTGGTCAGGGGCATTCGGGCGGCCCCGGGTGAGCAAAGAGGCGGCCGGACATCGGTCCAGAGAAGCGGGGGAAGGACCATGCGAAAAAGGACGGTAGGGACCTGGGTGGCGGCGGCGGTACTGGCGCTCCTCGGCGCGACGGCGGCTCTGGGCGCCGACCCCGGACCCTTTCCCGTGGCGGACCTGGCGCGCTCCAAAGCGGGCGAGGCGCGGGCGCTGCTGGAGGGGGCGTGCGGGTCGGAGGTCGAGGAATCGGCGAGGGTGGCCGATACCCTGTTGACCGTCTCCTGCGGGGACTACGCCGTCACGGCCGTGTTCTGGAAGGATGGTCTCGTGGCGCTGCGAGTGCAGTTCGGCGGCCTCGTGACCGAGGAGGAGGCCTACGGCGCCATGGGCCTGAAGCCGCCGGTTGAGGCGGAGGGAGAAGGGGAGGAAGACCCGGTGGCCACCGCTCCTTTCCGGGAGGGAGAGGGCGGCGTCCGGGTGGCGGCCGTGTTCAAGAAGACGCCCAAGGCCATCTTCGTGGGGGGCTTCGAACTCTGGCCGAACGCCGCCTTGTCGGAGGAGTGGCAGCGGGAATTGGCGAGAGAAGGGGCGGAAGAGGACGAGTGAAGCGCCCGGGGGGCGCACCGAAGCAGGAGGGACCATGAACACGGAGGCCGCGGCCCAGGCCGCATCGATTCTCAGGGATCCCAGCCAATTCCAGTGGTACGTGATCCCGCTCTTCGCGCTGGTCGTGTACGTCTACGCCGCGGAGGTCGAGCGCCGGAACTGGAACGTGCTCTTTGCGGGCCTCGCCTACTGGGGCATGGACTGGTTCAACGAGATCTGGAACGGCCTGGTCTTTCACTTCACAGACAGGGCCCCCGTCTGGGGAGCGCCGGGAAAGACCGCCTACCTGCTCTTGGTGGGGTTGAACATCGAGATCTGCTTCATGTTCGCCGTGGCGGGCGTGGCCTTCGCCAAGCTTCTTCCCGCCGACCGGAAATGGAAAGTGCTCGGCGTACCCAACCGCCTGTTCTTCGCCGTCGCGAACTCGATCTTCTGCGTCTTCGTGGAAGTTCTCCTCAACGCCGCCGGCGCGCTCACGTGGGATTGGTCCTGGTGGGGGGTCCGCGCTCCGTGGCTCATCCTCCTCCTTGGGTATCTTCCCTTCTTCCTCGTCTCCTACTGGGTCCACGACATGGAGAGCCTCGGGAAAAAGGCGGTTGTCACGGGGGGCATCCTTGGATTCGACGCGGCCTGCCTCCTGATCTTCGGCGCCGTGCTCGGCTGGATCTGACTGGAGGAGCGGCATGGCCGGGAGCGTCGAAAGGTCCTTCTTCGTCCGCTGGGGAGACGTGGACTTCAACGGCCACATGCGAAACACGGCCTACCTGGACGTCTCGGGCGACGCGCGGATGCTGTGCTTCGAATCGGGGGGGTTCTCCATGCGGGAGTTCGAGCGCCTCCGCCTGGGCCCCGTCATCGTGCGGGACGAGGTGGAGTACTTCCGTGAGCTGAAGCTCCTCGAGCCCTTCTCGGTGGCGCTCCTCCTGGCGGGGGCCAGCGACGACGGGTCCCGCTTCAGGCTGAGGAACGAGTTCTTTCGGGAGGACGGCCAGCCGGCGGCCCGCGTGACGAGCACGGGAGGCTGGATGGACCATCAAGCGCGGCGCTGGACGGCCCCTCCAGAAGCGCTCCGGATTCTGGTGGCCGGGCTGCCGCGGAGCGAAGACTTCGAAGTTCTTGCATCCAGGATCGGTCGCTAGGCGACCGGGACCTCCCGGGTCTCCGCGTGCGGATGGCGCGACGGAACCCGGGCGCGCGAAAAGGAGATCGCCCATGACTTCCCCGTTTCTGCGCCTCTACCTTTCAGCCCTCGCGGTGCTCCTCGTGCTCGACGGGCTCTGGCTGGGAGTGGTGGCCCGCGCCTTCTACGTCAAGCACATCGGCTACCTAATGGGGGAAAGGCTCGTCTGGTGGGCCGTGGCGACCTTTTACGCCCTCTATCCCGCGGGGATCGCCGTCCTCACCGCCGGACCCTCCGCCCGCGGCGGAGACCTTCCGGGGGCGTTCTTCAAGGGGGCCCTCCTGGGACTCCTGGCCTACGGGGCCTACAACCTGACCAACCAGGCCACGGTGGCTCGCTGGCCCGTGGTCGTGACCGTGGTGGACATGACGTGGGGTGCGGCCGTCACGGCCCTCGCCAGCCTGGCGGCGGCGTGGGCGGCCTCGCGCTAGTGTGACGCACGGGGGAGGCGAACCATGAAAGCGGGAGCGCGGAACCGGATTCTGGCGAAGGTGGTGTCGGTGCAAAGCGACGACGTCATGTCGCTGGCCAAGTTTGAGACCGATGGGCCCGTGGAGATGGCGTCGGTCCTGACGACGGAGTCGGTGCATGCCCTCGACCTCAAGCCCGGCGACCGGGTGGAATTGCTCGTGAAGGCCGTGCACGTGCTCGTGGTCAAGGCGTGAGGTTCGGCAGGCCTCGCGAGCCAGGGGGCGAGCCGCATGCCACGGAAGAGTCCGCTTGACGGGCGGTGGTGCGCCGGCGTAAAACACCTCCAGAAACCCAATGAACGGGCCGGGAGGGAGAAGCCGGCCCGCAGGGGAGGATCGTCATGGAACCGGAAACGGCCAAGGCGCTCATGGGAATCGGATTCGGAGTCACCGCCCTGGCGGTCCTAGTGACCCTGGGCCTGATTTGGAAGAGGAGGGCCTTCGACTTCCGCTTCAGGAAGGGAACCCTGGTCGGGCTGTACGCGGGCCTCGGGATTTTTTGGTTTCTCGTCGCGGGGTTGGATGCGGCAGGGCCGACTTCTTGGTATCAAACAGGATTCCGCGCCCTCCTGGGACTGGTCTGGCTGGCTGGAGCGGCATGGATCTGGAAGCGCCCGGAGCACTTCCGCCTTCGGGAATCCTGATGAAGCGGGTCGTGGAAAGAAAACGGCGGGCGCCTTTCGGGGCGCCCGCCTTGTTTTTCTTGGGATCCCGTGGGGGTCAGGTGGCGAGGGCCAGCCGCCGGGGCTCCACCTCCTCCTTGAGGAAGCGGACCACTTCCGTCGTGGGGGTTCCCGGTGTGAAGAGCCGCGCCACGCCCGATTCCTGGAGGAAGGGGATGTCTTCGTCGGGAATGATGCCCCCGCCGAAGACCACCACGTCCTGGGCGTTCTGGTCCTTCAGGAGCCGGATGACTTTGGGAAAGAGCGTGTTGTGGGCGCCGGACAGGATGGAGAGCCCGATGGCGTCCACGTCCTCCTGGATGGCCGTGGCGACCACCTGCTCGGGAGTCTGGTGGAGGCCCGTGTAGATCACTTCGTATCCGGCGTCACGAAGGGCTCGGGCGATGATCTTGGCGCCGCGGTCGTGGCCGTCGAGGCCGACTTTCCCGATCAGGAGACGAAGCTTCCGCTCGCTCATGGACCACCTCGCAAGAGCATGAGTATACAACGCGCGCGGGCGGAACGGCCAGGGGCGGCCGTGACCCCGGCCGTCAGGCCGTGCGCCTCCGGAGCAGGAGCCAAACGGCGAAGGTGAGGGTGCCCAATAGGAAGAGGCCGGCGAGGAGGGGGACGAGGACGGAGAGGACCGACACGGCGACGGAGGCCGCGGTCTCCACCGTGGCCACCAGGGGGTTTGCGATGCCGAGGGTGGTCAGGGCCGACAGGATCCGGCCCTTCACCGTTGCGATTTGAACGAGGCCTGCCGCGCCGCCCCCGGCGATGAGGGCGACGGTCCACTTGAGGAAGGGATCCATTTCCCCCATGGCCGATGCCGCCACGACGGCCCCCGCCACCACCGCCGCCGGGGAGGCGATGGTGTCCATCAGGTGATCCAGCCACGGAACGTGGTAGGCGGCCACCTCGAGGACCGTGGCCGTGGCGAAGGCGAGGAGGGCGGGCCACGTGCCCATCCACGCGAAGCCTTTGGCGAGGGTCAAGTGGCCCGAAAGGGCGGCGATGGAGAGAACGAGGGGGGGGACGAAGACGCGGAAACCGCAGGCCGCCGCCAGCCCGATGCCCAGCAGGACGCTCAGCGCCACTTCCATGTCCGTCTCCTCGCACCCGGAGTCAGAAGGTCCGGGCCTCGTTTCGAGATTCGAATTTCGAATTTCGAAATCCCGAATCCGAAATCAGATGACGCTCTCCTCCCGGTACTCGCCGAAGACCTCCTTCATGGCGTCGCAGGTCTCCTCGAGGGTGCAGTACGCGCGCGCGCAATCGAGGAGGGCGGGCATCAGGTTCTCGGAGGTGCGGGCCCTGGCCGTGAGGGCCCGGAGGGCCGACGATACGGCCTTCCCGTCGCGGGTCCTCTTGACCTCGGCGAGCCGGACCTTGTGGCGGGATTCCACCTCCGGGGAGATCTTGAGAAGGGGGATGGGGACCTCATCGGAGGACACGTACTTGTTCACGCCCACGATGGTCTTCTCCCCGCTCTCCACCTGCTTCTGGTACCGGTAGGAGGCTTCGGCGATCTCCCGCTGGGGGTATCCCTGCTCGATGGCCCGGATGATGCCGCCCATCTCGTCGATTTTGTGAATGTAGACCAGGGCTTGGCGCTCCATCTCGTTTGTGAGGGACTCCACGAAATAGGACCCCGCCAGAGGGTCGATGGTGTGGGCCGCTCCGCTCTCCTCGGCGAGGATCTGCTGGGTCCTGAGGGCCACGGTGACGGCCTGCTCCGAGGGCAGGCAGAGGGTCTCGTCCATGGAGTCCGTGTGGAGGCTCTGGCAACCGCCGAGGACGGCGGCGAGGGCCTGAACCGTGACCCGGACGATGTTGTTGAGGGGCTGTTGGGCGGTCAGGGAACACCCGGCGGTCTGGACGTGGGTCCGCAGCATCCACGATCGCGGGTCCTTCGCTCCGAATCGCTCCCGGAGCTGGTGGGCCCAGATCCGCCGCGCCGCGCGCAGCTTGGCCACCTCTTCGAAGAAATCGTTGTGGGAGTTGAAGAAGTAGCTCAGGCGCGGGGCGAATTCGTCCACCGGGAGGCCCCGGGCGATCCCGGCCTGGACGTAGCCGATGCCGTCGGCGAGGGTGAAGGCCAGCTCCTGGGCCGCCGTGCTGCCCGCCTCTCGGATGTGGTAGCCGCTGATGGAGATGGTGTTCCACTGGGGCACTTCGCGGGCCGAGTACTCCATGGTGTCCACGATGAGTCGGACGCTGGGCTCCGGCGGGTAGATCCACTCCTTCTGGGCGATGTACTCCTTGAAGATGTCGTTCTGGATGGTGCCCCGGAGCTTTCGGAAGGGGACGCCCTGCTTCTCGGCCACCGCGAGGTACATGGCGTAGAGGACGGCGGCGGGTGCGTTGATGGTCATGGAGGTGGAGACCTCGCCCAGGGGGATCCCGTCGAAAAGGATCTCCATGTCGCGCAGGGTCGAAACCGCCACGCCCTCCTTGCCCACCTCGCCGTCGGCGAGGGGGCTGTCCCCGTCGCGGCCCATGAGGGTGGGAAGGTCGAAGGCGGTGGAGAGGCCGGTCTGGCCCTCCTTGAGAAGGTACTTGAAGCGGGCGTTCGTGTCCTCCGCCGTCCCCATTCCCGCGAACATGCGCATGGTCCAAAGGCGCCCGCGGTACATGGTGGGTTGAACCCCCCGGGTGAAGGGGTACTCGCCGGGCCAGCCAAGGTCCCGGTCGTAGTCGAGGTCCTCGAGGTCCTCGGGACCGTAAACGCGGTCGAAGGGAAGCGAGGAGACCGAGGAGAAGTCCACCCCGCGCTCCGGGTGTTTCTTCAGGTGCGGCTCGAGGGTCTCCTTCTCCCAGCGCCCCCGTCCGCCCGCCTTGCGGGATTCGCCCATGGTCACTCCTTGGCCGCGGGCCGTACGGAAGGGTCCGGGCCCGTTCCAGTCATGGCCCCATTCTCCACGGCGGGGGTCCTTCGCGCAACGGGTCGCCCTCTCCTCCCCCCGGGCCCGATCGGCAGGCCGAAACGGCGCGGCGCGCCAATGCGGCGCGGGGAGGCATCCTCGGTCGGGGCCGGCCTTCTCCTCTCAGCCCCAGGTCCGACGAAGGTTTCTGAAGATCGCCATGCACTTGGCACGGCCGATGCGTAGGGCGAATGGTCCGAGACGGGAGGTGGGGCCATGAAAAAAAACCACACGGCGACTCCCGCGGGGACATTTCTTGGGTCTTCCCGATTCATGGCCTCCTCGCGGATGAATTCACAGTTTGAAGCCCACCCCCACGGGCGCCGCGCCTTCCCGAGCCGATCGACCCACGCAGCCGGAGACACGAGCCATCCCCGAGTTCATGCATCCATGCCCGAGCCGCTTCGGGTCCCGGCTGCATCCGCACCTGCCGCGTCCACCACGTAATCCCACCCAGGATCCGCGCGGCAGAGGGGGCCCGCCGAAAGGCGGGCCCCGTTTCTTTTCGGCCGATGGCCGCGACGGAGGATTCTCTGCTATGCTCCCCCTTCGGGAGGCGACCCATGCGCATCGCGGTGGCCGCGGACCACGCGGGATTCGAGATGAAGGAGTTCGTCCGGCGCTGGCTGGCGGAGGCGGGACACGAAGTCGCCGACGTGGGGGCCTTCTCGGAGGCCTCCGTGGACTACCCCGACTTCGCCGGCCCTGCGTGCGCCAAGGTCCTGTCGGGTGAAGCCGAACGGGCCGTGCTCGTCTGCGGCTCGGGCGTGGGGATGAGCATGGCGGCCAACCGGTTCCCGGGAATCCGGGCCGTCCTCTGCCCGGACCTCTACCTCGCCCGGTACTCCCGCCTGCACAACGACGCCAACGTCCTGTGCCTGCCGGGGCGCCTCATGGGGAAGGGCCTGTGCGAGGAGGTGCTCCGGGTGTGGATAGAAACCCCCTTCGAGGGCGGACGGCACGCGCGCCGGGTGGCCAAGCTGGACGAGATGGATCGCGGAGGGTCCCCATGAAAATCCCCGTGCTGTTGGAGGCTCCGTCCGGGCGGCCCGCGAGGGCCCTGGGGGGAGGGCCGCACCTGCGCGCCGCCGTGCAGGGGCTGGTCCGCGCCTCCTGGCCGGTGGTCGTCCACGAGGCGGAAGGGCGGGCCCAGTTCGCGGGCATGGCGGGGGTCCAGGTAGTGAACTATCCTCCGGCGGGCCCGGGGCTCCGCCAGTCCTCCCTGGTCCTGCTGGGCGCGGCGTGTCCGCCGGACTGGCGGGAGCAGGCCCTGTCCGACCTCAAGGGGACGGGCGTCCCCTTCTGGGATGAGGCGGACCCGAAGGGGTCCAGCCTGGCTCTACCCATGTGGGTGCCGGGCGAGGTCCTCTCCTTTGCGGCGTGGTCTTCTGGGGGTCTGAAGGGCTGGGAAAAGGACCTCGCCGAGGACTTCGTAAGGGCCCACGAGTCCTTCGCGGGCTCATTCCTCAGGCTCTGCGGAGAGATCCGGCAATGGATCCTGGCCGGAGAGGGCGAGGAGGGATTCCGGCAGAAGGTGGCGGCCCAGCTGGCCAACCCGGAACTCATGTCCATGCTGGTGCGGGGCGAGTACGAACGGGCCCGCGCCATGGCACAGAAGATCGTGGGAAGCACGACGCGATCGCTGGACTGAGGCCGGCGGGAGAGTCCATCGCAACCCATCGGGCGATCGATCCCAAGGCGGGGACGGAACCGCCGGGTCGCCCTTCTAAGGGAGTTGACACCATGGCTGTGACGGAACAGCAAGTCCTCGATGCCCTCCGGGCCGTCGTGGACCCGGATTTCAACAAGGACATCGTCGAACTCGGATTCGTTCACGACCTCAGGGTCGAAGGAGGGAACGCCTCCTTCCGCATCGTGCTTACCACGCCCGCCTGCCCCGTGCGGGAGAGGTTCCGGCAGCAGGCCGAGGAGGTGGTCCGGGCCATCCCCGGGGTGACGGAGGTGGCCGTCACCATGGACGCCAAGGTGGCCGCCGGGACCACGGGGCCCCTCATCGAGAACCTCTTGCCCCAGGTGAAGAACACCCTCGCGGTGGCCTCGGGGAAGGGCGGGGTGGGCAAATCCACGGTGGCCTCCAATCTCGCCGCCGCGCTGGCTCTGACGGGAGCCAAGGTGGGGCTCTTGGACGCGGACATCTACGGGCCCTCCATGGGGATCATGCTCGGAGTGACGGAAAAGCCCAAGGTGGACGAAGCCCAGGAGAAGATGCTCCCGATCTTCGCCCACGGCATGCACGTCATGTCCCTCGGCTTCCTCCTGGACCCCGACATGCCCGTGATCTGGAGGGGCCCGATGGTGATGAAGGCCCTTGAACAGCTCCTGAAGGACGTGGCCTGGCCGGAGCTGGACTACATGGTCGTGGACCTTCCGCCGGGGACCGGCGACGCGCAGTTGACCTTGACGCAGAAGGTCCCGCTCACGGGCGCCGTCATCGTTACGACGCCCAACGAGGTTGCCCTCATCGACGCCCGGAAGGGACTCGCCATGTTCCAGAAGGTCCAGGTGCCCGTGCTGGGCATCGTGGAGAACATGTCGTGGTTCGTGTGCCCGCACTGCCAGGGCGTTTCGGACATCTTCTCGCGCGGGGGGGGAGAGCGCTGCGCCCGCGAGATGGGCGTGCCCTTCCTCGGCGAGGTTCCACTGGACCCGAGCGTGCGAGAGGCGGGAGACGGCGGGACGCCGGTGGTTCTCGGCTCGCCGGACTCCCCGGTGGCGCGCGCCTTTCGAGACCTCGCCGGACGCGTCGCCCAACAATCCAGCATCGCGGCCCTCCGGAAGGCGTAGCGGGCCTCCGGCCAGAGGAAAGAAAGAATCCCGGCGGGGGACTCCCCGCCTCGCCCCGGAGGGGCGCCCGAGTACCGGGAGCAGCCATGGCGCGCAAGCGTGAGAGGGAAGAGGAACCCCAGGCCGGCACCCGAAGCCTGCCGG
>JBFLVU010000094.1:10045-11153 GCA_040758175.1 Acidobacteriota bacterium
CGCTACGAGGATCTCGTGGGGCAAACCGCCGCCCTCCGGTTCCTCCGGAAGGCCCTCAGGAAGGGCGTCCTCCCCCAGGTCCTGCTTTTTTCCGGTCCGCGGGGAATCGGGAAGGCAACGGCGGCCGTGATGACCGCGGCGGGCCTCCTCTGCGAGAAGGAGAACCAGGGACCCTGCGGGGAATGTCTTCCCTGCAGGAAAGTTTCCCGGGGAATCCATCCGGACGTGCGCGAGGTCGGGTTGGAACTCGTGGAGGAGACGGGCAAGACGCGGACGCAGATCGTCCTGGAACAAGTGCGGACCCAGGTGCTCCAGCCCCTGGCCCTGCCTCCGTACGAAGGGAGGCGGCTCGTCCTCCTCCTCGATCCCGCCGAGGCCCTCAACGTCAACTCCCAGAACGCCCTTCTCAAGTCGCTCGAGGAGCCCCCTCCCTACGCCCAGTTCATCCTGATCGCGTCCAACGTGTCCAGCCTGCTCCCCACGGTGCGATCCAGGTGCCACGAGGTGGTCTTCTCCTCCCTTACCCCCGATGAGATGCGCGCCTACTGCAAAAGGACGGGTCTGGAGGGGGTCGGAGAGCCGGCCCTGGCCGCCGCCGGAGGGTCCCCCGGACAGCTCCTGGCCCTGGGGGGAGGGGAGGGTGCGGCCCGCAGGGAGGCACTCCTCCGGCTCCTGGCCGAGGGGCTATCCCTGACCTCCTACACTTCGCTGTTTCCCCTTCTCGGCGACCTGGCGAAGGATGATCCCCGCGAGGTCGTATCCATGGCCCTTGGACTCGTGCGGGATGCCCAGCGGATCTCGTCGGGAGGGGAGCCACTCCGTCATCGGGACGTGGTGGAGCACCTCTCGTCGGCTCTGGCGGCCCGGGGTGCGGCGGGCCTGGACGAAGTGGCCGAGCGGCTGGCCCAAGCCCCCTCGCAACTCGCGCGCAACGCAAACCCCCGGCTTCTCCTCGAGCGGCTCTTCCTCGTCCCCTGACACCGTTCCCCCGAAAGCCCGTCCTGAGTCTCCCACGGCTCCGCTCCCCGGAAGGGGGCGGGCCGCGAACGTGCAGGAGCCCCTCCCGCCCTTTCCCCCCCCAAAAAAAGACCCCGCCCGAAGGCGGGGC
>JBFLVU010000095.1:0-11124 GCA_040758175.1 Acidobacteriota bacterium
TTGCCCCCGGATTCCTCGAAGAGGCGGTGACGGCCCTGGACCGATTCGGTAAACAATCGGTAAACATGGCCCCCACCGCCACCAAAGGCGGTGCCCCATGATCGCCCGTAAGTCCTTTGTTTTGGCGGAGAGAGAGGGATTCGAACCCCCGGTACCCTTTCGGGGTACAGCGGTTTTCGAGACCGCCGCCTTCGACCACTCGGCCATCTCTCCGCGGGGGCCGATTATAGAGGAAATCGCCGGAGAGGACCAGACCCCTAAGGTGCCGAGGGGATCGGGCCGCCGCGCCGGGCGGCGAAGAAGTCGCGCAACAGGGCAAGGGCCTCCTCCTCCATCAGGCCCCCTGCCACGGGGAAGCGGTGCGGGTAGCGGCCCTCCTTCCAGAGGGCCTGGAGGTGAGCCACCCCGCCGAAGCGGGGCTCGGGAGCGGCGTAGACGAGACCGCCGATTCGGGCGTGGACCATGGCCCCGAGGCACATGAGGCAGGGCTCGAGGGTCACGTAGAGGATGGACTCCCGCAGGTCGTTGCGGTGTCTTGCCGCCAGCGCGGCGGCGAGAACCTCCATTTCGGCATGGGCCAGGGGGGACTCGGATTGGCCCCGGTTTTTCCCCTCGACGCGGAACCCGTCCGGACAGACGAGCACCGCGCCCACGGGCACGTCTCCGTCGCGAGCCGCCTCCTCGGCGAGGGAGAGGGCCCGGTCCATCCAGTGCCGTGTTTCCAAGGGCGGCCTCCCTCCGGGAAGGATAGCACGCGGGCCGAAGGGCCAGGGTGTCCGTGGGGGTGCTGCGAGGAAACGCCCCAAGATGTTGGGTCCGATCTCCTTCATTTGCCGACCCATAGGTCTTGACACCCGGCCCGGCGCCGTGTAAGATGATGCGGCTTTTTCCCCCCTCGGGGAGAAAGTCTCCGCGCAAGGGCGACGGAAGGAGGCAGGGAGTGCCGACCATCAATCAGCTCGTGCGGAAGGGACGGAAGGCGGTCCAGTACAAGACCAAGAGCCCCGCCCTCCGCTCCAACCCGCAGAAGAGGGGCGTGTGCACGCGCGTGTACACCACCACGCCCAAGAAGCCCAATTCCGCGCTCCGGAAAGTGGCGCGCGTTCGCCTCACCAGCGGGATGGAGGTCACCACCTACATCCCCGGCATCGGGCACAACCTCCAGGAGCACTCGGTGGTGCTGATCCGCGGCGGGCGCGTCAAAGACCTTCCGGGCGTGCGCTACCACATCATCCGCGGCAAGCTGGACACGACGGGCGTGGACGCCCGCCGTCAGGGCAGATCGAAGTACGGAGCGAAGCGGCCGAAGTCCTGATCCTGGTTTCCGCCCGGGCCCCACAGGGGGGCCGTTGCTCTTTGAAAAAGAGGGTAAGGAGCAGCAGGTCATGCCGAGGAAAGCCTTTGTCAGAAAGCGAGAGATCGCGCCGGACTCAGTCTACGGGTCTGTCCTGGTCAGCAAGTTCATCAGCAAGATCATGTACCAGGGCAAGAAATCCGTGGCCGAGTCCATTTTTTATGGGGCCATGGACATCCTGAAGGAGAAGACCGGAGAAGATCCGCTCAAGGTCTTCCAGAAGGCCCTTGAGAACGTCAAGCCCGTCCTCGAGGTCAAGTCGCGCCGCGTCGGCGGCGCCACGTACCAGGTCCCCGTGGAGGTCCGCCCCGAGCGCCGCCTCTCCCTGGCCATCCGTTGGCTCATCGAGTTCTCCCGCTCCCGCGGCGAGAAGACCATGACCGAGTGCCTGGCCGGCGAGGTCCTGGACGCGTACAACAACCGCGGGTCCTCCATCAAGAAGCGCGAGGACACGCACAAGATGGCCGAGGCCAACAAGGCCTTCGCCCACTACCGCTGGTAAAGGATCCGGGAATGCCCCGCACGGTCGACCTCGCCCTACAGAGAAACATCGGCATCATGGCCCACATCGATGCCGGGAAGACCACGACGACCGAGCGCGTGCTCTTCTACACGGGCGTGAACTACAAGATGGGCGAGGTCCACGAGGGCACGGCCACCATGGACTGGATGGTCCAGGAGCAGGAGCGGGGCATCACGATTACCTCCGCCGCCACGACCTGCTTCTGGCGGGACTGCCGCATCAACATCATCGACACCCCCGGGCACGTGGATTTCACGGCCGAGGTCGAGCGTTCCCTTCGCGTGCTCGACGGGGCCGTGGGCGTATTCTGCGGGGTGGCGGGTGTGGAGCCGCAGTCGGAGACGGTGTGGCGCCAGGCCGACAAGTACAAGGTCCCGCGCATCGCCTTCGTGAACAAGATGGACCGGCAGGGGGCCGACTTCGAGCGCGCCCTGCGGATGATGGACGAGCGCCTTCACGCCCGTCCCGTCCCCGTCCACCTCCCCTGGGGGGCGGAGGACACCTTCCAGGGCATCGTGGACCTTGTCGAGATGAAGGCCGTGCGGTGGCTCGACGACACCCTCGGCGCCCAGTTCGTGGTGGAGGAGATCCCCGAACACCTCCGGGCCCAGGCCGCCGCGTGGCGCGAGAAACTCGTGGAGATGGCCTGCGAGGAGGACGACGTCCTCCTTCAGCGGTACCTCGACGGGAAGGCCATCGGCAACGCCGAGATCCGCGCCGCCCTCCGCAAGGGCACCATCGCCATGCACTTCACGCCCGTGCTCTGCGGCTCCGCCTTCAAGAACAAGGGCATCCAGCCCCTGCTCGACGGCGTGGTGGACTTCCTGCCCTCCCCCCTGGATATCCCTCCGGTGCGGGGGTTGGACCCGTCCTCGGGCGAAGTCCAGGAACGCCGCCACAGCGACGAGGACCCCTTCTGCGCGCTGGTTTTCAAGATCATGACCGACCCCTTCGTGGGCCAGCTGGCCTTCGTCCGCGTCTATTCCGGGTCCCTCGAGGCCGGCTCCTACGTGTGGAACGTCGGCAAGAAGCGCCAGGAGCGGGTGGGCCGCCTGCTGAGGATGCACGCGAACAAGCGCGAGGAGATCGAGGAGGTCCGGGCGGGCGACATCGCCGCCATCGTGGGGCTCAAGGACGTGGTCACGGGGGAGACGCTCGCCCGGCGTGACAAGCCCGTCATCCTGGAGTCCATGGACTTCCCGGAGCCCGTCATCTCCGTGGCCATCGAGCCCAAGACCAAGGCCGACCAGGAGAAGCTCTCGGGGGCGCTCCTCAAGCTCGCCAAGGAAGACCCCACCTTCAAGCTCCGTGTGGATCCCGACACGGGGCAGACCCTCATCTCCGGGATGGGCGAGCTTCACCTGGAGATCATCGTGGACCGGCTCACCCGGGAGTTCGGGGTCCAGGCCGCCGTCGGGCGCCCCCAGGTCGCCTACCGGGAGACCATCACCGCCGAGGCCAAGGCGGAGGGCAAGTACATCAAGCAGACCGGGGGCCATGGGCAGTACGGCCACGTGAAGATCCGAATCGAGCCTTTGGGAGCCGGCGACGGCTTCGCCTTCGAAAACGCCATCACGGGCGGCACGATCCCCAGGGAGTTCATCCCGGCCGTCGAAAAGGGCGTGGCCGAAGCCACCGAAATGGGCGTCCTCGCGGGCTTCCCCGTGAAAGACGTGAAGGTGACCCTGTACGACGGTTCCTTCCACGAGGTCGACAGTTCGGAAATGGCCTTCAAGATCGCCGCCTCCATGGCCTTCAAGGAGGCCGCCGCCAAGGCGGGCCCGGCCCTGCTGGAGCCGGTCATGAAGGTGGAGGTTACGGTTCCCGAGAACTACATGGGGGACGTCATCGGGGACCTCAACTCCCGCCGGGGGAAGATCCAGGCCATGGAGGCCCGCACCAACCTCCAAGTCATCAACGCCATCGTCCCCCTGGCAGAGATGTTCGGGTACGCCACGGCGCTGAGGTCCCTGACCCAGGGCCGGGGCAACTACGTCATGCAGTTCGAGCGATACGAGTTCATGCCCAAGCAGATCGCGGAGGAGATCGTAGCCCGCGTACAGGGCCGTTAGCCAAGGAGGCAGAGTATGTCGAAGGAAAAGTTCCAGAGGACCAAGCCGCACGTCAACGTCGGGACCATCGGCCACGTGGACCACGGTAAGACCACCCTCACCGCGGCCATCACCAAGGTGCAGGCGGCCAAGGGCCTCGCCAAGTTCATTTCCTACGACGAAGTGGCCAAGGCCTCGGAGTCCCAGGGCCGCCGCGACTCCACGAAGATCCTGACCATCGCCACCGCCCACGTGGAGTACGAGTCCACGAACCGGCACTACGCCCACGTGGACTGCCCCGGACACGCCGACTACGTGAAGAACATGATCACGGGCGCGGCGCAGATGGACGGCGCCATCCTGGTGGTCTCGGCCGAGGACGGCCCCATGCCCCAGACCCGCGAGCACATCCTCCTCGCCCGTCAGGTCGGCGTGCCCTACATCGTGGTCTTCCTCAACAAGTGCGACAAGGTGGACGACCCCGAACTCCTCGACCTGGTCGAACTCGAGGTCCGCGACCTCCTGAGCCAGTACCAGTTCCCCGGCGACGACACCCCCGTGGTCCGCGGCTCCGCCCTCAAGGCCGGGCTGGCCGAGGACCCGAACGGCCCCGACGCCAAGTGCATCCAGGACCTGCTGGACGCCTGCGACTCCTTCATTCCCGAGCCGGTGCGCGACATCGACAAGCCGTTCCTGATGCCCATCGAGGACATCTTCTCCATCTCGGGGCGCGGCACCGTCGTCACGGGCCGCGTGGACCGCGGCATCGTCAAGGTCGGCGAGGAAATGGAGATCGTCGGCTTCAAGCCCACCTTCAAGACCATCATCACGGGCGTCGAGATGTTCCGAAAGCTGCTGGACCAGGGCCAGGCCGGCGACAACATCGGCCTCCTGCTCCGCGGCACGAAGAAAGAGGAGGTCGAGCGCGGCCAGGTGGTGGCCAAGCCCGGCTCCATCACCCCCCACACTCGCTTCAAGTGCGAGGTGTACGTCCTGACGAAGGAAGAGGGCGGCCGCCACACTCCTTTCTTCAAGGGCTACCGCCCGCAGTTCTACTTCCGCACGACGGACGTCACCGGCGACGTCACCCTGCCCGAAGACCGCGAAATGGTCATGCCCGGGGACAACGTCAGTGTGGAAGTCAAGCTGATCTCCCCCATCGCCATGGAGAAGGGGCTCCGGTTTGCCATTCGTGAAGGTGGCCGCACCGTCGGCGCTGGCACCATCGCGGAGGTCTTGGAGTAGCCTGCACATGCTGAACGAGAAGATTCGAATCCGCCTTTTGGCGTACGACCACTGCATCCTGGACCGCTCCACGAAGGAGATCGTGGAGACGGCCAAGCGGACCGGGGCGCGGGTGAGGGGCCCCATCCCCCTCCCCACCGACCGCTCCGTCTGGACCGTCAACCGGTCGCCCCACGTGGACAAGAAGTCCAGGGAGCAGTTCGAGATGCGCACCCACAAGCGGCTCCTGGACATCTACGACCCGACGCCGCAGACCGTGGACGCGCTCATGAAGCTGAACCTGCCCCCGGGCGTGGACGTGGAGATCAAGGCCTTCACGAAGTAGCCGCGTCCGGACGGCGCGGGCGCACCGCGGGCCCGTAGGCTGGGCAAGTCGCCGGCGGGCGACCTCTGCCCGAGGAGAGGACATGAAGATCGGCATTCTGGGACGCAAGGTAGGCATGACGCAGGTCTTCGACGAGACCCGCGCCGTGGTGCCCGTCACCGTGATCCAGGCGGGCCCGTGCGTCGTGCTGCAGAAGAAGACCCCGGACACCGACGGCTACCACGCGATCCAGATCGGGCTCGTGGAAAAGGTCGGTCGCGGGGCGGTGAACAAGCCCATGGCCGGGCATCTCAAGAAGTACGGAACGGCCTCCGTGCGAGCCGTCCGCGAACTCCGCGGGGAGTTCCCCGAGCTGGCCCCCGGCAGTCCGCTCACCCTGGAGCAGTTCCAGGGGGTGTCCGCCGTGAACGTCGTGGGCACCAGCAAGGGCAAGGGCTTCCAGGGCGTCGTCGTGCGCCACGGCTTCCGCGGCGGGCGCGCCACCCACGGCTCCATGTTCCACCGGGCCCCGGGATCCATCGGCGCCTCCTCAGACCCCTCGCGGGTCTTCAAGGGGACGAAGATGGCCGGGCAGACGGGGAACGGCCGGGTCACCGTCAAGAACCTGCAGGTCGTGCGCGTGGACGCGGAGAAGGGCCTCCTCCTCGTGAGGGGCGCCGTTCCCGGCCCCCGGGGCGGCCTCCTGCTCATCCACGGTATCCACTAAGGGGCGGGCCATGAACGTTTCCGTGATCAACGCAGCCAAAGAACCCCAGCGGGAAGTCAGCCTTCCCGACGAGGTTTTCACGGCCGAATACAGGCGGGACCTGGTCTACGAGGCGGTCCGCAGCTTCCTGGCCAACCAGAGGCTCGGGACCCACTCCACCAAGCGGCGCGACGAGGTGGCCGGCTCCGGCAAGAAGCTCTGGAAGCAGAAGCACACCGGCCGCGCTCGCATGGGCGAGATTCGCTCGCCCCTCTGGTACCACGGCGGCATCGTCTTCGGGCCCAAGCCCCGCGACTACTCCTTTTCCGTCCCGCGAAAGGTGCGTCGCAGCGCCATGAGGAGCCTTCTCTCCGAGCGGCTGCGGCGCGGCCTTCTGTCGGTGGTGGAGGAGCTGTCTGTGGAGGCCCCCAAGACCAAGTCCTTCGCCCAGAAGTACGCCGCCATTCTGGACCCCCACAAGACGGTCCTTTTCGTGGACGAGCAGGTCTCCGACGCCGTGCGCCTCGCCAGCCGGAACCTCCCGGGCGTCAAGGTGGCGCCGGTGGGAGAGGTCAGCGTGTACGACCTGGCCCGGTTCGAGATGGCCGTCTTCACCGAGAAGGCTCTCCTGAAGCTCACGGAGGTTCTGCGGCCATGAGAAATCCGCACACCGTCATCATCCGGCCCCTGCTCACGGAGAAGAACCTCATCGCCAAGGAGCGCTCGAGGACCGTGGCGTTTCAGGTGGACTCCAGGGCGAACAAGCTCGAGGTCGCCCACGCCGTGGAGAAGGTCTTCAATACGCAGGTGGAGGATGTCCGCATCGTGAACGTCCTCGGCAAGAATAAGCGCGTGGGTCGGTCCGAGGGCAAGAAACCCGACTGGAAAAAGGCCTACGTCAAACTCGCCAAGGGCGCCAAGCCCATCGAGTACTTCGAGGGCGTGTAAGGGGATCGGAGCCATGGCCATCAAAACCTACAAGCCATACACAGCCAGCCGGCGCTACATCACCACCGCCACCTTCGACGAGGTGACCCAGAAGGCCCCCGAGAAGCGGCTCTTGGCGCCGAAAAAGCGGCTCAGCGGAAGAAACGCCGACGGCCACGTCACCATGCGCCGCCGGGGCGGAGGCCACAAGCGGCGCTACCGCATCGTGGACTTCAAGCGCGACAAGCGCGGCATCGAGGCGCGCGTGGCGGCGGTCGAATACGACCCCAACCGCACCTGCCGCATCGCCCTCCTGCATTACGTGGACGGGGAGAAGCGGTACATCCTCTGCCCTGACGGGCTCGCCGTCGGCGGCAAGGTGATGGCCGGCGAGGAGGCCGAGGTCGTGGTCGGGAACGCGCTCCCCCTGCAGAAGATTCCGGTGGGCACGATGGTGCACAACGTGGAGCTTCACGAAGGCGGCGGCGGGCAGATCGCCCGTTCGGCGGGCGCCTCGGCCCAGCTCATGGCCAAGGAAGGCCGGATGGCCACCCTCCGCATGCCCTCCGGGGAGATGCGCTACGTGAGCGCCCGCTGCTACGCCACCGTCGGACAGGTGGGCAACGTGGACCACCAGAACGTCACCCTGGGCAAGGCCGGGCGCTCCCGCTGGCTCGGCCGGCGGCCGAAGGTCCGCGGGACGGCCATGAACCCCGTGGACCACCCCCACGGCGGCGGCGAGGGCAAGAGCAAGGGCGGGAGACACCCGGTGACCCCTTGGGGCGTGCCCACCAAGGGCTACAAGACCCGCCGCAACAAGCGCACGGCCCGGTTCATCCTGAAGAGGAGAAAGTAGCATGACGCGCTCGCTGAAGAAGGGCCCCTTCGTGGACGGCCACCTCGACAAGAAGGTGGAGGCCATGAACGCTTCGGGCAAGAAGGCCGTCATCAAGACCTGGAGCCGGCGGTCCATGATCGTGCCCTCCATGCTCAACCACACCATCGCCGTCCACAACGGGAAGAAGTTCGTTCCCGTCTACGTGACCGAGAACATGATCGGCCACCGCCTGGGCGAATTCGCCCCCACGCGCACCTTCCGGGGCCACTCGGGCGAGAAGAAAAAGGCCGAGGTGAAGAAGTGAGCCGGGAGCCCGAAATGATCGCCACAGCCAAGATCACCTACGTGAACACGTCGGCCCAGAAGACCCGCCTCGTGGCGGACATGATCCGGGGCCGCTCGGTGAACGAGGCCCTCTCCATCCTGCGCTTCGCCAAGAAGCACGTGGCGAGGGACATCCAGAAGCTCCTGAAGTCCGCCGTCGCCAACGCCGAGAGCCGGCCCGGCCGCCAGGTGGACGTGGACGAGCTCGTGGTTCGGAGCATCCAAGTAAACGGCGCCTCCCTCAAGATGCGCAAGCGGACCCTGCCGGCCCCCATGGGGCGGGCGTACCGGGTCCAGCGCCGCCAGTGCCACATCACCATCGGCCTGGACGTGAGGAAGTAGGCGGGACTTTAGAGAAGGGCCGGGCGGGGACGCCCCCCGCCGGGAACGGCCGGCGTTGATTGGCGCGTAGCACCGTGTTTGGAGGTGAGCATTGGGCCAGAAAGTGAATCCCGTGGGTTTCCGGGTTGGCTTCAACAAGGACTGGGAGTCCCGCTGGTTCTCCAAGAAGGAGTACAAGACGCTCCTTCACGAGGACCTCGTCCTGAGGAAGGAGCTCCTTCAGCGCCTCAAGCACGCGGGGGTCTCTCGCGTGGACATGGAGCGGGCCGGCAAGAAGCTGACCGTGACCATCGCCACGAGCCGCCCGGGTGTGATCATCGGGAAGAAGGGCGCCGAGGTGGACCGCCTCAAGGAGGAGATCCAGCGCCGCCTTGACCGCGAGGTCTACATCAAAATCGACGAGATCCACCGCCCCGAGATCGACGCGCGCCTCGTGGCCGAGTCCATCGGCCTCCAGCTCACCAAGCGCGTGGCCTTCCGCCGGGCCATGAAGCGCGCCATCGAAATGGCCGGCAAGTTCGGCGCGCTGGGGATCCGAATCCGGGTGGCCGGGCGCCTGAACGGCGCGGAGATCGCCCGCTCCGAGTGGTACCTGGAGGGCAGGCTGCCCCTCCAGACCCTTCGGAGCGACATCGACTACGGGCTCGCCGAGGCCCACACGACCTACGGGGTCATCGGCGTGAAAGTCTGGATCTACAAGGGCCAGAAGGTGAGCAAGTAGGCCACCGGGAGTACGCGCCATGTTGATGCCGAAGAAGGTCAAGTACAGGAAACAGCAGCGGGGCCGCAGGGGCGGGATCGCCGTGCGCGGGAGTTCGGTGTCCTTCGGGGACTACGGCCTGATGGCCCTGGAACCCGCCTGGATCACGAACCGCCAGATCGAGGCGGGCCGCGTGGCCATCAACCGCTACATCAAGCGCGGGGGGAAGATGTGGATCCGGATCTTCCCCGCCAAGCCATACACGAAGAAGCCCCTGGAAACCCGCATGGGCAAGGGCAAAGGCAACCTGGAGGGGTGGGTCGCCACGGTGAGGCCCGGGCGCATCCTCTTCGAGCTGGAAGGCGTCACCCTGGACATCGCCCAGGAGGCCTTCCGCCTGGCGGCCCAGAAGCTGCCCATCAAGACGCGGTTCGTTTCCCGCAAGGACCAGGAGTTTTCCCCATGATGAAGCCGCAGGAGCTCAAACGGCCCCAGAAGATCCGCGACCTCTCTCTGGACGAGTTGAGGCGTGAGGAGAGCGAGATCACCGAGCATCTCATGAAGCTGCGCTTCCAGATGGCCTCGGGCCAGATCGAGAACCCCCAGCTCATCCGGGCCTACCGGCGGGGGCTGGCGAGGGTCAAGACCATCCTGGCCGAGAAGCAGCGGCCGGCTGGAGGGAACTGAGAATGGACGCGACCAAGACCCAGAGTCCCCGGCGCCACCGGGCGACCAAAGTCGGCGTGGTGGTTTCGGACAAGATGGAGAAGACCGTCGTGGTCAAGGTGGAGCGCAAGATCTTCCACAAGACCTATCAGAAGGTCGTGAACCGGACCACCCGGTTCAAGGCCCACGACGAGGGGAGCCAGTGCGGCGTGGGGGACAAGGTCCTCATCGTGGAGACCCGGCCCCTGAGCCGAGACAAGCATTGGGCCGTGAAGAAGGTCCTCGAGAAGGCCCGCTGAGGTCCGAGGGTAGGAGCACGCCATGATCCAGATGGGAACCATTCTCGATGTGGCCGACAACTCGGGAGCCAAGAAGCTCTCCTGCATCCGCCTCAAGGGCGGTGCGTCCATGGGCCGGTACGCGGGCCTGGGCGACATCATCACCTGCGCGGTGAAGGAGGCGGCGCCCCAGGGAACCATTAAGAAGGGGAAGGTCGTCAAGGCCGTCGTCGTCCGGACCGTCAAGGAGACCCGGCGCAGGGACGGCTCGTACATCCGATTCGACAACAACGCCGCCGTGCTGGTGGACGACAAGGGTGAACCCGTCGGCACGCGCGTCTTCGGTCCCGTGGCCCGGGAGCTCAGGGAGAAGCGCTTCATGAAGATCGTCTCCCTCGCGCCCGAGGTCATCTGAAATGGGGGCGGCCCGTGGGTAACCGAATCAAGAAGAACGACCAGGTGGTGGTCCTCTCCGGCAAGGAGAAGGGCAAGCGGGGACGGGTCCTCTCCATTCTTCCGGAGAAGGAGCGCGCCGTCGTCGAAAACGTGAACTTCGTGAAACGCCACACCAAGGCCAACCCCCAGCGGAACATCAAGGGGGGGATTCTCGAGAAGGAATCCTCCATGCCGATGGGGCGCCTGATGCTGGTTTGCAAGGAATGCCAGCAGCCCGTCCGCCCCGCCTTCAAGGTGGTGGAAGGTGGGCGCAAGGCCCGCGTGTGCCGCAAGTGCAACGCAGTTCTGGACTGAGGGAACCGAGATGAGCCCCAAGAGCGAGAAGACCGACAAGACCGAGAAGGCCCCCGCCAAGGGCAAGACCGAGGAGGCCGGCAAGACCCCCAAGGCCCCCAAGGCCCCGAAGGCCG
>JBFLVU010000096.1:0-11108 GCA_040758175.1 Acidobacteriota bacterium
ACCTACTGACCTACTCACCCTTCACATTCCCAATCCCGAGTCGCGGCGCAGGAGGCCTTCCTTTCGGTGGCGCTCGAGGGCCAGCTGGATGAGGCGGTCCAGGAGGCGGGAATAGGGAAGGCCTGAGGCATCCCAGAGCTTCGGGTACATGCTGATGCGCGTGAAACCCGGCAGGGTGTTGATCTCGTTGATGAGCGCCGTTCCGTCCTCCCGGAGAAAAAAGTCCACCCGGCCCATGCCGGCGCACTCGAGCACTTTGAAGGCCTCCAGGGCCAGTCCGCGGATGTGGTCGGACATCCATTGGGGAAGATCCGCCGGGATTTTGAGGCGCGCGCCGTTTTCATCGATGTACTTCGCCTCGTAGGAGTAGAACTCGTGCGTGGGGACGATTTCCCCGAGGACGGAGGCCTCGGGCGACTCGTTCCCGAGGACGGCACACTCGATCTCGCGCCCCAGGACGGCCTCCTCTACGATGACCTTGGAATCGAAGCCCAGGGCCTCCTCAATGGCCCCGCCCAGATCCTCGGCGCGTTTCACCTTGGAGATGCCCACAGAGGAGCCTAAGTTGCAGGGTTTCACGAAGACGGGAAGCCCGAGGCTTTCCAGAACCGCCGTCCGTCTTTCCGGGGTGTTCGTGTGGGCTCGGACGGCTTCGAACCGGGGAATCGGGAGCCCCGCGTCGCGAAGCAGCCGTTTCATCACGTCCTTGTCCATTCCGACGGCCGAGCCCAGTACGCTGGCCCCCACGAAGGGCGCGCCCAGAAGGCGGAGGAGCCCCTGAAGGGACCCGTCCTCTCCAAAGGTGCCGTGCATGATGGGAAAGAACACGTCCAGCGTGGCCAACCCCGATCCGCTCTCACGGGAGACAAGGGCCAGTTCGCCTCCCCCCGTGTCAACAGGTAGGACCGCGGGCGCAAGAGCGTTCAGCGCGATGAGTCTCGGGTTCTGGTCGTTGAGAATGAAGGCGGCGTCCGATCCCAGATGCCAGACGCCCTTCTTGTCTACCCCCAGGAGCATGGGCTCGTATTTTTCCCTGTCGAGGGCCTCGAAGATGTTCTTCGCCGATTGGATGGACACCTCGTGCTCGCCGCTCCTGCCCCCGAAGATGATCCCCACTCTCACCCGCATGGGCCCTCCCCTGGGCGACCCTCGCCGTGTCCCTGCCCCACCACGCGGGGGGTGGGCCATTGAGCCGACGGGGGCGCAAGGGCTATAGTAACCGAAGTCGGGACCTCGCTTGCAGATCGTCATAAGGCTCTCGAAGCAGGCCCGTTCCGACGCAACCCAGGAGGCGATCATGAAAAGCTCCACAAGTATCCGCCGGTTCGTTGCCGCCCTCGCAGCCCTCGTCCTTGCGTGGGCCCTTTCCGCCCAAGATCTGCCCCGGGACGAGGTGCGCGCCCTGATCGGCAAAGCAAAGTATGCGGAGGCCCTTGCGCGGGCTGAGGCCGCCCTCGCGTCGGCGCCCGGCGACCCGGACCTGCTCATGGGCAAGGTGGACGCCCTTCTGGGTATGAACAGAACACTGGAAGCGCGGCAGGTCTCCCTCGCCAACGCCTCGCTGGGCGCGGGACTCCGCTATCGTGCGGGGGTTTGCTCCATGCGCTTCGGGAGGATCCAGGAGGCGCTGGACCTTTGGAAGCCTATTCTGGCGGAGTCCCAGTGGGGCGAGGCCGCCTGCCGCGAGTCGGTGCGGGCGCTCCTGGCGTCGGGCAGGGAGGACGCCGCCCGGGCCCTTTACCTCGAGGCTCTCTCGAAGGCCGGCGGGACGGGCGCCTCCCTTCTGGATCTCGGTTTGCAGTTGGACCTGGGCCCCGAGGGGAACGCCATCCTGGCGCAGAAGATCCAGGGCGCTGGGCTCGGGGACTCGGGCCCGCGCCAAGCTTGGCTCAAACTGAGGGCCGCCGCGGGCGGAGATCTCTGCCGCACGGACGCGCAGGGTGGTGTGCCCTTGAAGGTCGCCCTGAAGGAGAAGACCGAGCGCGTAGAGGCGAACACCCTCGAGTGGGGAGGGAGCGGAGGGGCAACCCCTCTAGGCTCTGCGCAGGCAGGGAGCGTGGCCACGAGTAGCGGCCAGCAGGGGTACGGAGCGGGGAGCAAGGACACGAGTTCCAAGGAGGGTGGAAAGGCGGGGACCCTCTCCTCGCACCCGCGGGTCGTGGTGGAGGCCCGGCTCAACGGGGAGCGGTCCGAACCGATGGTGCTGGATTCGGGAATGGACACGGTCCTTCTCTCCGCCCGGGTGGTCAAGAAGCTGGGCCTCCAGCCCGTGGCCCTTGGGGAGTACTCTGGCACCGGTCTGGAGCATCCGGTCTCCTCCAAGTGGTACCTCGTGAAAGAAATCCAGGTGGGCCCCTTGACCTTCAAGGACGTTCCGGCCCTCGTGATGGACGAGAAGACGGAATTCTGGAAGGAAACGGGGGGAATCCTCCCGCTCTGGCTCTTTCGCGGGTACGGGATCCACTATGACCGCCGCCACGGAAAAATCGAACTGCTGGACTCCGGCACCGCGCCGGAGCAGGTCCTCGGCGCAGGCGCGACGAGGCTAAACGTGCTCTGGCTGGATCGGAAGCCGTACGTCGAAACGCGCATCCAGAACAAGCCCATGTGCTACCTCCTGCTGGCCAACAACGTGATCGCCACCTACCTGGAGGAGAGGCGCCTCGACGACCTGGGCGTGACCCTCCAGACCTCCAAGTACGGGACCCAGCAGTCCCGGGGCCATTTCGGCATTATTCTCTCGGGCATCGCGGACAACGTCGCGCTCAACCTCGGGACCACGCGCATCAACCTGCCCACGGTGCATGCGGCGGACCTTTGCCCGGACTGCGGGGTGGAATGTTCCGGCATCCTCGGGCGGAACGTCCTCGACCTCTTCGACGTGTACATCGACTATCGGGCGGGTATCGTGGCGCTCAAGGGGTACGAAAAGGGCCGGTGAACCGCCTTTTTGGGGGAACCTAAGAGTCCCGGTGGGCCAGCATGGCCGAGGATTGGGCGGTGGGCATCACGACCACCTCCGTGATGTCAACGTGCGCGGGCCGCGAGGCCACCCACACGACGATCTCGGCGATGTCTTCGGGTGTCAGGGGCGTAAGGCCCTGGTAGACCTTGGCGGCGCGCTCGTGGTCCCCCCGGAACCGCACCTGTGAGAATTCCGTCTCCACCATTCCGGGGTCCACCGTGGAGACCCGCACGGGCGTACCGAGGAGATCCACCTTCATGGCCCGGGAGAGGGCTTTCACGGCGAACTTCGTCGCGCAGTAGACGTTGCCCCCCGGGTATACCTCCCGACCGGCCACGGATCCCAGGTTGATGACGTGTCCTCGGCCCCGGGCGACCATTCCAGGCAGGAGGGCCCGGGTCACGTACAGAAGCCCCTTGAGGTTTGTGTCCACCATCTCGTCCCATTCCTCGGGGGATCCCTCGTGGAGTTTGTCGAGCCCCCTCCCCAGGCCCGCGTTGTTGACCAGGACTTCGGCGCCGGACCATTCGGGAGACAAACCTCCCAAAACGGCCTCCACAAGGGCCCTGTCCCGAACGTCCAGCCTGAGGGGCAGGGCGGGCGTTCCGTGCTCCCGGGTCAGCTCGTCGGCGAGGTCCCGGACGCGGTCCTCGCGCCGGGCCGTGAGAATGACGCGGGCCCCCTCGCGCGCGAAGGCCCTCGCGCACGCCGCTCCGATGCCCGCGCTCGCACCCGTCACCACGACGATCCGATCTTTCATGAGTCACGCCCTCCGCCGCTCCCTGTCACGGGACGGAGGCGCAGTATAGAGCCGCCGCCTTCAAACCAGAAGACCTGGATGCCAAGCGGCCCAGGTGGAACTATATTTCCCCCAGAACCCCGAGGCACAAGATCGGCGCAGACGCGCCGGGAGGCGGGACATGGGCGAAGTCGGACGTTCCTTTTTGGTCGTCACGCTGGCCCGCCAGATGGGGGCGGGAGGGAGTTTCGTAGGCCGGCGGCTGGCCATGCGTCTGGGGTGTCGATACCTGGACCGGGAAATCCTCCTCGAGGCCGCCCGTCGCCTCAAACGGGACCCAGAAGCCCTTGAATGTTTTGACGAACGGCACCTCACGTTCTGGGAGCGCACCCGGATGGCCTACGCCTTCGGGACCCCCGAATCCCCGTACGCGCCTCCACCCGTAACCTTGGACGACATGAACCTCTTCGACACGGAACGCGAGATCATGAGGGAGGCCGCCTCCCGGGGACCGGTTGTGATCGTGGGAAGGGCGGGCTTCGCCGTCCTGAAAGGGGGGCCGGGCCTGCTCGCGGTCTTCCTGCACGCGCCCATGGAGTACCGCATCCGCAGGATCCAGAAGATCTACCATCTCGCCAACGCCGACGAGGCCCGAGACCAGATCCTCCAATCCGACCGGGACCGCGAACGCTTCATCCGGGCGGCCGCCGCCCTTCCGTGGCTGGACCTCTCCCAGTACCACTTGTCTTTGGATACGGGCCGGCTGGGAACGGGAGGGGCCATCGAAATCGTCTATCAGGCGGCCATGGAGGTGGCCCGGGGCTTGGCGCCCCCCGCCTGACCTTGGGTGGACCTCCTCGCGCGCCCGAGTCTCCTGCGCTAGGATGGTGCCTCCATTCGGGAGGTGCCATGAATCTATCCAAGTACGGGCCCTGGGCGGTAATTACGGGAGCCTCCGCCGGATTGGGCGAGCAGTTCGCGCTCCAGCTCGCCTCCCATGGAATGAATCTCTTCCTCACGGCCAGGCGGGGGGATCGTTTGGAGGCCCTGGGACGGGCCATCGGCGAATCCTCCGGCGTGGAAGTCCGGTTCCTCCCCCTGGATCTCGCCGCCCCGGGCGCGGCGGAGGCCCTGGACCTGGCCACGGCGAGTCTGGACGTGGGCCTGGTCGTGAACAACGCCGGTTTCGGCGGGATGGGGCGGTTCCTGGACCAGGACCTCGATCGCCTGGGGGAGATGATTCGCCTCAATTGCCTTGCCGTGACGGAAGTGGCCCACCGGTTCGGCCGGCGGCTCCGGGCGCGGGGCGGGGGAGGCATGATCGTCGTGGCCTCCCTTGCGGGATTCCAGGCAACGCCCTACATGGGCTTGTATGGAGCCACGAAGGGCTTCGATCTTCTCTTGGGAGAGGCCCTTCATCACGAGTGGAGGGACTTCGGGGTGGACGTTCTCGTCTTGAACCCGGGATCCACCCGCACCGAGTTCGGGTCCGTCTCCGGGTCCACGGGGGGAGGGTATTCCATGGAGGCGCCCGGGGTGGTGGCCGCGGCCCTGCGCTCCCTGGGCCGGAGGGCTTCCATCGTAACGGGCCTGCACAACAAAGCCGTTGCCCTGCTGGGGCGGGCCCTTCCCAGGAGGACCCTTGTCCGTCTGGGGGCCTGGACGCTCAGGAGGATGACGCCGCCCGAGCGGCGCTGATGGAGGAACCCGCAGAATGGCGGACCAACGGTCCCGCGCCGGGGTCTCTTACCTGTCGGACGAGATTTTGAAGTACGTCACGGGCGTTCATGCATCCCACGACGGCGCCCTGGAAAGGGCCTTCACGTCGCCAGAGCGGGAGGGGCTCCCCTCCATCCAAGTGGCCCCCTCGGAGGGGCGCCTTCTCCAGATTCTTCTCAGGCTCGCGGGAGCCTCCAAGGTGGTGGAGGTGGGCACCCTGGCGGGCTACTCCGCCATCTGGATGGCCAGGGCCCTTCCGCCCGGCGGCCGCCTGTGGTCCGTGGAGGTGTCGGCGCGTCACGCCCGCGCCGCCCGGGCCAACCTCGAAGCGGCAGGTCTCGCCGAGCGCGTCACGGTCCTGCAGGGGGAGGCCCTGCGCGTCCTTCCCACGATCGAGCGCCACGGGCCTTTTGACGCCGTCTTTCTCGATGCGGACAAGGAAAACTACGCCCCCTATGGGGCCTGGGCGGCGAAGCACGTCCGGCCCGGCGGGCTTCTCCTGGCGGACAACGCGTTCTTCTTCGGGAGGCTGATGGAAGCCGGAAAGGAGGCGGTATCCGTGCGCCGCCTCCACGAAGAGAGCCGGACGAGCTTCGAGACCGTCTGCATCGGGACGGGGGACGGGCTTCTCGTGGGGGTCCGCCGCTGAGCCGCTTTTGCGGAGGAATCGTGGATGGATGAACCGAGGGACCTGCACATGACGTCGGAGGAGTTCAGGAGGCACGGCCACGCCCTCGTGGACTGGGTGGCCGACTACTGGGATCGGGTGGAGACGCTCCCCGTCCTTTCCCGGGTCCGTCCCGGCGAGATCCGCGAGCGCCTCCCCCCCCATCCCCCTTTGGTAGGGGAAGCCTTCGAGTCGGTCCTCTCTGACCTGGATTCCATCATCCTACCCGGGATCACGCACTGGCAGTCGCCGAACTTCTTCGCCTATTTCCCAGCGAATGCGTCCGGGCCCTCCGTGCTGGGGGAACTGGCCTCCGCGGGCCTGGGCGTTCAGGGGATGCTCTGGTCCACGAGTCCGGCCTGCACGGAGCTGGAAACCCACGTCCTGGACTGGCTGGCCGAAATTACCGCCCTACCCGAAGCCTTCCGGTCCATCGGGACGGGCGGGGGCGTCCTGCAGGATTCGGCCTCCAGCGCCGCCCTCTGCGCCATGATCGCGGCGAGAGAGAAGGCCACCAAAGGGGCCTCCAACCTCAGGGGGTGCGACGGGCGCCTGACGGCCTACGCCTCGACGGAGGCCCACTCGTCCCTCCACAAGGCGGCCGGCATTGCCGGCATCGGGAGGGAAAACCATCGCCTTCTTCCCCCGGATGGGGCGTTGAGGCTGGACCCGCGCGCACTCCGGGATGCCGTCCGTGGGGACCGGGCCGCCGGGTTCAGGCCGTTCTTCGTCACCGCCACCGTCGGCACTACCTCCACGAACGCCATGGACCCCTTGGCGGCCATCGGCGAGGTGTGCCGCTCGGAGGGGTTGTGGCTCCACGTGGATGGAGCCATGTCGGGTTCGGCCGCCATTTGCCCCGAGTTCCGCACCCACCTTCAGGGAATCGAACTCGCCGACAGCTACTGCTTCAATCCCCACAAGTGGCTCTTCACCAACTTTGACTGCGACTGTTTTTATGTCGCCGACCGGGCGGCCCTCATCCACGCCCTGTCCATTCTGCCCGAATACCTGCGCAACCGGGCCACGGAGTCCGGAGCGGTCCTCGACTATCGCGACTGGCAGGTGCCCTTGGGACGCAGGTTCCGGGCGTTGAAACTCTGGTTCGTGATTCGGCATTACGGCGTGGAGGGCCTGCGGGCCCTGGTGCGCCACCACGTGGATATGGCCCGCCGTTTCGCGGGCTGGGTGCGCGATTCGAAGGATTTTGAGCTCGTCGCGGATCCCCCCTTGAACCTCGTCTGCTTCCGCCACCGGGGCGGGGACGCGGCCAACCAGGCAATCCTCGACCGCGTCAACGGCGAGGGACGGATCTTTCTGACGCACACGAAGGTGGGCGGCGCCCTCACGCTGCGCCTCAGCGTCGGGCAGACCCGCACCGAGCTCAGGCACGTCGAATCGGCATGGGCGGCCATCCGGCAAGCGGGGAGCGACTTTTTCGGACCCTGAGGAGATGCGCCGGGTCTTGCCGTGGCCGGGCGGGTGAGGTAGATTCGCCTCAGCGCATTCGAGGCACGTCGGTCTTGGTCCCGGGCGGGGCAGGGAAAGAGGGCCCTTGGACGAATACGCGGTCCACTGCGCCACGTGCAGCAACCCGTTCAACGCCATGGAAAGCGCGTGGTGTTCCTGCGTGGTGGCTTCCCGCTCCCTGGTCTGCCCCCACTGTCTGCGGTGTTTCTGCAAGGCGCCGCGACCTTACAAGCAGAGCTTTTGGTCCCGGGCCCCGCAGGAGCTCTGGAAGCGCCGGCTCGCCGTCCTGTCCGAGGAGGCCACTCCGGTCCAGAAGCCCAAGCCCGGCAACGACCTTCACCCTCTGGTGCTCGTGGTGGAAGACGATCCGGAGGTTCGCCGCATGGCGGTCATGGCCGTGGAGCGGCTCGGCTACAACGTCATCATGGCGCGAAACGGCCTCGAGGGCCTCGAATTGGCCAGAGCCTACAAGCCCGACCTCGTCATCACGGACGCCCTCATGCCCAAGATGGACGGGCGGGAAATGGCCAGGCGCCTCAAGGACGATCCCGAGACGCGGCACATCCGTGTCGCCGTAATGACGAGCATTTACACGGCCGCCAAGTACCGCGTGGAGGCACTCAAGGTCTTCCACGTGGACGATTATCTGCTCAAGCCCCTCGAACTGTCGGAATTGCAGGCGCTCCTGACCCGGCACATCGGCTAGCAGACCCTCCACCCCCGGCCGCAAATGTCCCGCCCGCCTTGTGAACGGGGGAACTCTCGGGTATGCTGATGCGTCACCCGAGGAGCCCGCATGCACCGTTCCCCCGGCGAAATCGACCTTCTCAGGAGCCACCGGAAGTTTGTCCTGACCACCCACATCTCCTCCGACGGCGACGGCGTGGGAAGCGAACTGGCCCTTGCGCGCGGCCTTTGGTCCCTGGGGTGCGACGTGGCCGTGATCAACCCGACCCCCCTTCCCGCCAACCTCCACTTTCTCCTGAGGCACCCGAAGGAGATCCGGATCCTGAAGGAACTCAGAGACCCAGAGCGCCACTTCGCGGGGGCCCTCACGGTGGTGCTCGACATGGGCGCCTTCGACCGACTGGGGGGCATGCTAAACCTGGCGCGCGCGAGCGACGGCATCCTCGTGGTGGATCACCACCGGATGGAGCGGGTGGAGGGGGTCCGCTACCTCCTCGACCCCACGGCCTGCGCGACGGGGGAGGTCACGGCGAGGATCCTGGAGGACCTTGGGATTCCCCTCAGCCGCGACCTGGCCGAGCCGCTGTACGTCGCCATCCACACGGACACGGGGGGCTTTCGGTATCCCGGAGTGACACCCGCCACGCACCGGCTCGTGGCAGGGTTCCTGGAGGCCGGCGTGGATCCCCAAAGGGTCTACACGGAGCTTTACGAACGCGTGAGCGCCCTGCGCCTCCGCTTGACGGGCGAAATCCTCAGCACCCTGCGGCTCTCGCCCGGAGGCCGCGTGGCCTGGATCCAGGTCACGCAGAGGATGCTGCGCGAGACGGGTGCGTCCTTTGAAGACGCGGACGACCTGGTGAATTACACCCTCCTCATCGACGGCGTCTCCGCCGGATTCTATTTCAAGGAGCTGGGGCCCGCGGCCACCAAGGTATCCTGCCGCTCGCGGGGGGCCTTTCCCATCGATCGCTTCGTTTCCCGCTGGGGCGGGGGAGGCCACCCCAACGCTGCCGGCGTCCGCCTCGACCTGCCCCTTTCCGAGGCCGTCGACACCCTCGTTCCCGCCGCCTTGGAAGCCCTCGAGGAGCGCGCGTGAAGCGCCGCGTGGGCGTCCTCCTTGCCGGGTGCGGCGCCCTGGACGGGACGGACCCCTTCGAAGCCGTCTTCACCTTCGAGGCGATCCAAGAACTGGGCCACGAAGCCGTTCCGGTCGTGGCGGATCTGGAGCAAATGCACGTGGTGGACCACAACTCGGGGGACGAGCTTCCAGGCCCGACCCGCCGGATGGCCCAGGAGTCCGGCCGCCTCGCCTTTGGAAGATTGTTTTATATCAACGACTTGGCGCCATCGCTTCTTGACGCTATTGTGATTCCCGGCGGTCAGGGGGCGGTCAAGAACCTGCTTTCGAACTTCGGAGCGCCCGAGTCTCCCCGGGTGCCCCCCGACATCCGGGGCTTCCTTGAGTCTCTCCACTCGGCCGGCGGCGCCGTCGGCGCCCTTTCCCTCGGCGAATTTGTTCTGAACGCGGTCTTCGAGCCCGGCCCAGATCAACCCGGAAGCCTCGAACTCGATGCCGGGGCCGTCTGGTCGGATCCCGTTCGCCGTCTCGCCCTCGCACCGGGGCATCTGATTCCATCGTCCCTGCCCGATCTGCGGAGGGGCATCCGTGCCCTCGTTTCCGTCTTGCTCCAAATGGCCGAGGCTTCGAGACCCTGAGTCCTTCCGCGTGCCGATTGAGAAGAGTGCGTTCTGTTGCAGACCAGTCTCGCATGATTCTTTCCAAATAACGCGAAGAGGTTCTCGAGCAGATCCGCGCTTTGGGGCCTCCCACTTGAGCAAGTAGTGCCGTTACAATAGGCGTTTATGTCTACAAGTCTCCTATATCAGGTTATGACTATCCAGCAAACGGCCTCATTGTCATGACGGAACGGAACCGTCAGGATGGCGACCCTCCAGAGCCGCATATTCATTTAGAACGCGAGTATCTGTATGCTATGTCGCTGCATGTGCAGGGGTATCGCGTGTGGAGGCAACTCTCCTTTTGGCGCGTGGACCATCCTCACAGAGGGGCGCCTCGGCCGCGTAGCGGCTCTGGAGAGTCCCTGGAACGTGAGGGGGAAGGGGGCCAAACGGGATCCGGGATGCCAGGCTAGGGGAGAGGCTTGGCCATAAGGCCTTCGAGAAAAACGAAATTGCCTGACTCTGCCGGCGAGAGGCGCAACCCCAGGCCCGTTCCCCGGGGCTCGAGGTCCACACACTCCACCACCGTGCCACCAAGGATACCTTTAGCATCCGGCTTCAGAAGGGCCTCGACGGAAACGGTTTGGCTGGTGGAGGCTCCGTGAAGGCGCAGGAATTCCGTTGAAATACAGCAAAGCAACTCCACCCGACCCGCCTCGCTGGCAGGGAAGGCGACGCTCGCAACCATCAACCGCTCCACAGGTTCCACCTCGCTCCCCGCAAACAAAGGACGGGTATTCCGCGGATCCCTGGCGCAACCTGGACGCCCCTGAACACATCCATGGCAGATCTAGGGTACGCGACCGCGCTCGTCGTGGCAAGAATGTCTCAGTTGGCCCTCAGTGCCTCCTGTGCCATCGATAGATTTAACATAATATATCTTATCAGACGTGCTTGGGGACCCGCACCCCCTCAGCCCTCGTCCTTGCCCGCCTCCTCCCGCGGCTCCGCCTCCTTGAGCCGCTCCGGTCTTGGCTCGTCTCCAGCGATGGCTTCGATCCCGTCGTCGATCACTTCGGGCACTCCTTGGAGGTCCGCCCACTCCTGCCACTCATCCGTGGACCGCGGGACCGCCACGATCCCTTGGCGGTCGGGTTCTCGAACGCCCGTCTCCTTCC
>JBFLVU010000097.1:0-11107 GCA_040758175.1 Acidobacteriota bacterium
CGGGTTCACACCTTTCTCCCACTATTCGGAGCTGAAACCCCACTGAAACCGGGATTCGTGGAACGGTCCCTTTTCCACCGAGACTGTGGAAAGTCCTGTGGAAAGCCCTGTGCAAAATCCATAAAGGTCTTGAAATAGAAAGGCCATCGAGCGCTTTGCACGGCGGTTCAGCACGCACCAATAATTGCATTTACATTCAATGCAGTTTGATAAAGACGGAGGAAAAATATGGCCGTTTATGGAACGGCCCCGCAGCGCAACCGCCCTCCAACCCGAATGTGAAAATCTTCGGGAACACCCGGCACCAAAAGGTTTCACTTTGACCATCTCCGTGATCTCATTGGGTCTTCCGAGGACCCGTCGTCGCCTGGGACGAGGGGAGCGGAGCGCGTCCGTCCCATCTCCGGGGGGGCTGCTAGCAGGCCATGTCCCCCAAAACCTCCCGCGCGAAAGGCGCGTCCTTCTCCTCCACCTGGACCTCCACCGGTCCCACGAGCAGGTTGAAGCCGCCCAGTTCCCCCGCGCCGAAGAGACCTTGGACCCCTTCGTTTCGGACGGCGAAGGGTATGCCCGCGTCGGACAGGAGCGTCTTGGCCAAGCCGAGGACGACCGGGTCCGCGGCCCTAAGGACCGACACCAGGACCAGCGGCGCGCCGGGGTCGCGGCGCGAGAAAGGCTCCGCCCCGCAATGGGGGCACCCGCCCAGCTCGTCGTCGACGGGACCTCCGCATTTCCGACAGAACACCCACGCCTCCTTTCGGGTCGGACCTTAGGGGTCAGACCTCCCACTCCCCGGATTGGAGCCGGGGGAGGAGGGGCTCCAGGATCCGGTAGGTGGCGCCCCAGAGCTTGTGGGGGCCTATGCGGATGAAGGCGAAGCGCCGGGGCTCGGGCCACCCTGGCCACGGGAACCACTCCTCACCCTGCGCCCCGGGGTCCGAAAGATCCCGAAGACGAGCCTCGAGTACTTCAGATACCTCACTCGGATCAGGTCTCCATGCAGGGGGAGGCACGATGCGCGCCAGGAAGGGATGGACCCTGAAGTCGCTCACCAGCGTGGTGATCGGCGGCAGGACCGCAAGGAGGGAGACGGATTCCGAGGGGAGCCCAACCTCCTCCCAGGCTTCGCGGCAGGCGGTGTGGAAGAGGTCTGCGTCCGCGGGCTCCCACCGCCCCCCCGGAAAGGCCAGCTGTCCGCCGTGTATGCCGTGCGGCGCGCGCCGGACCAGGACCACGCGCAGTTCCCCTTCGCCGTCTCGAAGTAGGGGTACGAGGCACGAGGCGACGGAAGGGGAGGCCGGCGCGGCCGCGGGATTGCCGGGAACCCCCATCACGCCGCCTCCTTCTTCGAGGGAAACAGCAGCGAGGCCGCCACGCCGCCCGCCAGGAGGAGAAGCACCGCTCCCAGCAGATAGAAGTTGAAGGCTTTTCCGAGGAACGACTTGAGCCACGTCGCCCCGAGCATCTTTGCGCCTACGAGGATGAGCACGAGGGCCAGGGAGACCTTGAGATACCGGAAACGGTCCATGAGACCCGCCAGGGCGAAGTAGAGGGAGCGGAGCCCCAGGATGGCGAAGACGTTGCTCGTGAAGACGAGGAAAGGGTCGGCGGTGATGGCGAAGATGGCGGGGATGGAGTCTACGGCGAAGATGAGGTCCGTCGTCTCCACGAGGATCAGCGCCAGGGCCAGGGGCGTGAGGAGGAGAGCCCCCGGGCGCGCCGCCGCCACCACTTCGTCCGCCTCCTCCAGCCCTCCCGGCAGTTCCGCCTGCCGCGAGGCCGCCGAACCGGCGCGGACCAGGAAGTGCTCCCCGTGGTACTTCGCCGTCACGGAGAACAGCTTCCGCGCCAACCGCACCATCACGTTCCGGCTCAGGTCGTCGGCGTGGCTTTTCATGAGAAGCATCTTGATCCCGGTCACCACGAGGAACGCGCCGAAGAGATAGAGGATCCAGTGGAACTGCGCGATGAGCCTCGCTCCCACGGCGATCATGAGGCCCCGCATGACCAGGGCCCCGAGGATCCCCCAAAAGAGGACGCGGTGCTGGTAGAGGGCGGGGACCCCGAAGAAGCCGAAGATCATGGCGATGACGAAGATGTTGTCCACGCTGAGGGACTTCTCGACGATGTAACCCGTCACGTACTTGACCGCCGCCGAGGGGCCGTCGTTGACCAGCCCGTCCACGGCGTCCGGGGTCAGCCCCAGCCCGAACCAGTGGCCCTGGTAGCCGAAATAGACCAGGACCGAGAAGGCGAGGCCCAGGGTGATCCAGAGCGCCGACCAGAGGAGGGCCTCTCGCACCGAGACCACGTGGGCATGGCGGTGGAACACTCCCAGGTCGAGGGCCAGCATGAGGAGCACGAATCCGACGAACCCCGCCCAGATCCAGATCATCTTGGAGATCCCTTCCTCGCCGCCGACACTCCACCGGCCATGCGCCGCACCGTGTTCCAGTTGCGCGACGTGGCCGGCACGCCAAAGACCGACTCCACGAACGCGTTGGGGAACCCGCACATTCCTTTGCGGAGGGGGCGGCTTACGACGACCACGTCGAGGTTTCTCAGGGCCAGAACGTCCAGGCCCTCCTTCGGCGAGGAGATGGGAAGGGAAGGCAGAACCCGGGGCCGCCGCGCGAGGAACGTGACGTAGAGCTTGGCCTGGGACGGATTGTCCACCCCTGAGAAGGGCGCCTCGGAAACGAGGTCTTGAATGGCCTTCAGGCTCCGGAAACAGACGGCGGCCTCCCGCCCGACCAGCCCCCGCACGCCCGCCAAGATCGCGCGCTCCAGAGGAGGGGTCAGCCCCCCGGGGGGTTCGAAGAGGACGTTTCCGCTCTGGATGACGGTCCTCACCTCCCCGCAACCCGCCTCCGAGAACACTCGGCACAGGTCCGCCATCCGGACGGAGGCGCGACCCCCCACGTTGACGGCGCGAAGGAACGCGGCGTACCGGATCAAGGATCCGCCTTCCCGCCGCGCACGTGCAGGAACCAGTAAGCGGGCATGACGAAGACGCCGACGGTCACGTTCAGGAGGGACCAGAGGACCTTCCTCCGTTCGGACAAGACCGGGTTCTTCAAGATATGCACCTCGAAATAGAGGGTGGTCACCGTCAGCGCCACCAGGGTCGCCCCGTTCAGGATCGCCAGAATCGCGAGTTCTCCCACGAGGCGCCAGAGTTCCTCCTCGGAAAGAAGCGCAAGGCGCGCGGGCGCAGTTACAGCGGCCGATCTCCACAGCCAGAGGGCAAACCCGGCGACGAAGAGCGGGCTCCACAGGGAGAGGAGGCCCATGGCCGCCCGCGTGCGGCGGCCCGGCTTCAACGCCTGTCCGTTCATGGCCGCCTTCAGTCAACGATGAAGAGCCGGGCGCCGGTTTCCGTCCTCGACCGGTGGGGCTCGTCCCCGTCCGCCGCCCCGTAGCCCATGCCCGGGCCGAGCACGAAGGAGCGGCCGTCCCGCAATTCCGTCACCAGTTCCCCCTCCAGCACGAGGAGCACGTGGCCCTTCGAGCACCAGTGGTCGGCCACATACCCGGGCGTATACTCCACCATCCGCGTCCGGATGGCGCCGCACTGGACGGTGCGCCAGAAGGCCGTGCCCGGTGCGCCAGGGTGCTCCGTCCGCTCGACGGAGTCCCAGTCCGTGGTTCGAAAGGGGAATCCCTTCATTTCCATTGCCGGCTCCTCACGTTCGCCTGGGTCGGCGGCGCGCCGCTATCTCGGGGGCTCCCACAGCTCCACGCGGTTCCCTTCGGGATCGTAGCACCACCCGAAGCGCCCGAATTCGGACGTTTCCGTCTCATCCGCCACCCGCACCCCAGAGGCCCGGAGGTCCGCCAGCGCCTCATCCAAGGAATCCACGATGTAGTTCACCATGAAGGACTGCTCGCGCCGGCCGAAATAGTCCGTGTCCCCGGGGAAGGCCGACCACACCGTGTACCTCTCCCTATCCGGCGCCTCGTGGTCCCTCCACCTCAAGACCGCGCAACCCTCCGCCGAGATGGGGACGCCCAAGTGGCGCGAGTACCACTCGTTCATCGCCACCGGGTCGAGGGCACGGAAGAAAACGCCTCCGATTCCCTTCACGCGCGCCATTGCGGAACTCCTTTCATTCTGCTTCGCCTCGCGGATTCGAAAAGAGGCAGGAACTCGCGGCCCGCGCCGCCAGGTCCCCAGACGCGGTGAACATGTCGCATTCGGCGTACCCCGTCCGCCGCCCCCTTCGCACCAGCCGGGCCCGGGCCCTCATCACGCCGTCGCGCACTGGCAAGAAGAGATGAACCGTCAGGTTCGTCGTCGCGAAGGTCTCACCGGGGGCGGCCCGCGAGGCGATGGCGGCGCCCATGGTGGCGTCGGCGAGGTCGCAGAATACCCCTCCGTGGAGGGTCCCCATCGCGTTGTACAGGTCCTCGCGCACGGGCAATTCCGCTTCCGCGGTCCCCTCCCCCGCGCTCACGAGCCGCATCCCCAGCCACGACGCGACGGGGGGTGCGGCGTGCCCCTGGAGCCAGGCCTCCAGCGAACGCATCATGCTTCGCTCCCTGGGGAGCCGTTTCGGCCCCCCTCAATCGGGCGGCGCCCCGACACCGTTCTCCTCTTTTTTCGCCCTTTCCCTCTCCTCGAGGACGTACTGCTTGCCGGGCTCGAACAGGGTCTGGACCCGGAAGGCCGCATCCCCCAAGCGGTCCGCATGGCCCCGGCGCTTCCGGTAGTAAATCCAGCCGCGATCCTCCATTCTCAGAAGGAGCCGATCCAAGAGGAGCAGGAGGGCGGTCGCCCCCGCGGCGCCACAGGACAGAATGAGGAAGGTCTTCATCGGAAGGAGGTCCCGGGAACCGCCCTCAGCGCCACTGCATCGGCTGGTCCTTGCGCACCCAAACGGTGAGGGGCCGGCCCTCCACGGTGACCTCCACCAGCGCCGTGGGAGCCGCCGCATCGGGCAGGGCGGTGACCTTGTCCACGCTCCAGGCGCCGATGGGCGCCTTCAAGGATTTCTGGCCGAGCCAGGCCTCGAACTCCCCCATCGCCACTTCGAGATCGCCCTGGTTCATGGCGTACGTGCCGTCGAACCACTGGCAGATGGCGGTCTGGTACTCGATGGACTGGTCGTCCTTCGAGAGGCCGCTCAAGACGTTCTCCACCCGGGTCCGGGCCGCATCCTTCGCCAGCGAGCATCCCGCTAAGGCCGCCGCGAGCGCGAGGACCCCCAGGCACACCCACGCGTTTCCCCGGTCCTTCATGGCCGCTTCCTCCCGGAGCCATTGTACCGGCTTTTCCCGTCCCCAGCGGGGGCCAGTCCCTATTTCTTCTGCCAGAGGTCGTCCTTCTCCAAGATCGCGGAAGGGCCGCCGCCGTCGAGCCACGCCCGCGCCGCGGCCTCCTGCCTGAGGCAGGCGTCCCAGAAGGCCGTGCTCAAGGCAAGGACGGCGCGGTGGTGGTTGGGGTTCCGGTTCTCCCGGTCCCCCGGGAGGGCCCTGTCCCCAAAGGCGCTGTGTTCCGCGCCGGAGAGCACGAGCTCGTACTTTCCACCCGGGGGAAGGGCGGGGAAAACCTTCCGCCGCGAGGCCGCGTCCGCCCCTCCGATCACCGAGTCGTCGCGGGTGCCCGTCATCAGGAGCCAGGGGATGCTCACCGAGCCGAAGGCCTTGTCCGGGTCGGCGCCACGCCTAGGCACGCTGGGACTCATGAGCACCGCCGCCCGGATGCGCGGGTCCGCGTAGGAGCCGCGCGCGCCCGGAAAGGACTGGCCGCCCACCGCCTGGGCCGTCACGGCCCCGAAGGAGTGGCCCGCCATCCCCACCCGGCTCAGATCGAAGCGCCCCCTCATGGGGTGACCCTCGGCCCCGTTCCACCGTTCCAACTCGTCGAGGACCGCGGTCACATCCTGCACCCTCAGAAGAAAGTTTTGGGCGCTGGCCGCCCGCTTCATTTCCATCATCCGGCGGGCCCGGGGCTGGCTTCTCCAAACGGCCTCATCGCTTCCGGGATGCTGGAGGAAGATCGCCGCGTACCCCCGGTCCGCCCAGTGCCGGCCGAGGTAGGCCGACCCCTCGCGGGAGCCGCCGAGACCGTGGCTGAAGAGGACGACCGGGGCGGGCGACGGCGCATCGGGCAGGTAGATCCTCAGCGGGATCTCCCGCTTTCGGCCTTCGTCCCGGATCGTGACGTCCCGCACGTCGTCCACCGCACGGGACTCCACGGCCAAGGGATCGTAGGCCGCCGGCTGGGCGAAGCCCGGAAGGACACAGCTTGCCAACAGAAGGGCAGGCGTCCACGTCATGAGAAAGCGCCGTCGTCTCATCGTCGTTCCTCCTCTTCTTCTCGGACAGGGGGCGGCTCGGTTGGGTTTACTCACTCCCTGCCAGCGCCGTCCGGATGGGTTCTGGGTTGACGAAGACCTGCCAGAGGGCCACGCGGTCCCCGCGGACTACGGCCCTCCACGCGGCGGGAACCCTCCAGGGCCTCCCGAGTCCGGTTTCCCCGCCGCAGATCCCCGTGGCCGTCCCCAGGAGGACCACCGTGTCCCCGTCGGAGAAGGTCCCCTCGATGCCTAGGCGGTAATCACGGACCATTCGGAAGAAACCGCTCCAGGCCTCCAGGACCGCCCCTCTCCCCTCGATGCGTCCCCCGTCCGAGTCCACGAAGACGTGGTCCTCCGTCAGGCAGTCCGAAAGCGCGGCCGCGTCGGCTTGTTCCACGGCTTCCGCGAAGCGCAGGACGATTCTCACCTTTGCGCTCACCGATTGGCCTCCTTCCACCGCACCTTCACGCCCGGTTTTCCACCGGTCCGTCCAGCCACTCCACGAGGCCGGTTTCCAGCCGATACACGGCCCCCACGATCTGGAGGCCGCGCTCCCGCACGGCCCGCGCGATGCCTTTGGAACCGGTCTGCAAGGCCCGTTCTGCGGCCCGTACGTTCGCGAGGATGACCGCCTCTTCGACCGCCTCCCGCGGTTCACCGGACAGGGAGACCGACACATGCTCCACGCAGGGCCTTATGCGGTCCAGGATGGCGCGCAGGGACTCCTCCGCCGCCCGGGGGACTTCTCCGTCGAGAACGGCGCGGACGGCCCCGCATCCGGAATGTCCGAGGACCACCACGAGGCGCACGCCGAAGCGCTCCACGGCGAATTCGACGCTCCCCACCTGAGACGGGGCGGCCACGTTTCCCGCCACCCGAACGACGAAGAGGTCTCCGAGACCCTGGTCGAACACGATCTCCGCGGGCACGCGGGAGTCCGAACAGCCCAGCACCACCGCGAAGGGTTCCTGGGCCTCCGCCACGTCCCGGATCCGGTCCCCGCACCTCTCCAGCCACCGTCCAGCCCGCCCTTCGGCGAACCTGAGGTTGCCCTCCCGAAGCCTACCCAAGGCCAGGCGCGCTGGAATCATGAACGCGTCCCCTCCTCTCCCGCGGACAGGGCCTTCTCGAACCAGACCACGTCGAATTCGCGTCCCGCCTTCCGCCCGACCCGCTCGAATCGGCCGCATTCCTTGAACCCGTGCCGCAGGTGGAAGCGGAGGCTCCCCCCGTTCAGGGAGGACACGTGGGCCAGTAGGATCGTGATGCCCAGACGGCGGCCGGCAGCTTCCAGGTGGGACAAGAAGGCGGAGCCGATGCCCCGGCCCGTGTGGCCGGGACGGATGAAGTAGGTGACTGTGGCGGTGTGCCGGAAGGAGGAGGCGGTGTGGAACGGCGCCAGAAAGGCGAATCCGGCCACCCGCCCCTCCGCCTCCGCCACCACGAAGGGATGGGAAGGGGACGCGGCGGCCTTCTGGCGGAAGAAGGACGCATCCACGGGCTCCTCGGGATAAGCGGCAAAGGAGTCCCGCACGTACTCGTTGAAGATGGCGGCCACTTCACCCCAGTCGGACTCGCGTGCGGAACAAATGCTCGCCTTCATCGGATCCCGTGGCTTTCCATGGCCGGCTCCTCGCGTCTTCCCGGCGGACTTTAGGGATGGGGGAAAAGGGCGTTGTGCCGTGGGGCCTCCGGCAAATACAGCACCCGGACCGGCCATCCCGGCCGCAGGGCGGGCGGATTCAGCGTCGCCACACGGCCCTCGTACTGCCGTCCGCCGACTTCGAACCCGTAGGCGATCAACCACGGATGCCGCCGGTTCACGCGCACCATGGGATTTCTTTCCACCGTTTCCACGCGGCCGAGACCCGGCGCCCCGACCCGAAGGACCTCCACCACCCGCCCCGCCTCTCGATGGCGCCAGGACAGGCCCGCGAGGCCGGCGGCCAGGAGGAGGATGCCGATGGCGAGGAAAGGAAGGCCCACGAAGGCCGTGAGGATGGCCAGCGTCAGGAGCGCGCCCACGAAGGCGAAAACCCCTCCCAGGAGGGTGAAGATCCCCGCCCCGAGGGCCCAGCCGTCCGAGGCCATGAGGCGCCAGGCGTACCGGTCCGAGATGGCCCGAGGGGCGGGAGGCGGCATCGGCGGGTCCCCGCCCGGCCCCTCGGGGAGAGAAGCGTCCGGCTCGGCCAGGGGTCCCCCGCATTGGACGCAGTTCGAGCGGAATTCCGCATAGCCCGTGCCGCACCAGGGACAAACGATCCGGCTCATGGGTGCTCCTTCGCATCGCGCCCGGTCATCGCCCTCCGGGGCGCGCCGCCGTTGCGTGCGGTCATTTAAACACGGCCCCTTCGCACGACGCCCGGGGTGAAGCGGAGGGTGGCGCGAAGGCCGCAGGATTGGAGAGCGGCAAGGGGGAATGGCTTCCGGCTCTTTCGGAGCCGCGGAAGTCCCCCTCGGTGATCCGGGCGCCGTCAACCCGGAGGGAGGAGTTCGGGCGGAATCGGGTTGCCCTCCCGCTCCGTCTCCCACACGGCCGCGGCGATCCACCAGCGGGAGCCGTCCCAGAAGAGCTCCATGGAGTTGACGCCCCGGCCCAGGACGGGCCCGTCCTTCGCCCGCCTGATCTCGTAGGTCGAGAAGACGTGGGCGATGTTTCCGAAGCGCCTCGTCACCCGGTGGATCTCCGATTCGTAAAAGCCCCGCTCCACGAGCCCCGCATCCGTGCGGTCCACGTACTCTTGGTGCGAGGTCACCTCGGGAACCGGCGTGCCGTCCCGGTCCGCGGTCATGGCCACAAATCGGACACCGGGGATGTACAGGGTCCGGTCGCGAGCCCACTCCCGGGGCTTTCCGGCGGGCCCGCTGATGACTTCGTAGAAAGCCCCGATGACGCCATCCAGGGTGGACACGTCGCCGGGCCGCGCCTCGACGGCGGGGACGCGAACTGCCGTCTTCGCCTTGGCCTCCTCCTTCGGAGGGACCGGACGCGACGGCGCACACACGGCCGTCAGGGCCAGAACCAGCGCCGCCGCCGCGCCCCGATGAAAGCTCCTTAGTGTGCTCATCCCTGCCCTCCCGTTCTTTCGCTCCTGCCTGCAGGGCGGGCCGTCACACCTCGAAGCAGGTACCCGTCCGCAGGTCCGAAATCCGGCCGCCCATCGTCTTCTCGAGGATCTCGAAGGCCCGATCTCCGGTGCAGTGCCCGGTGTAGGTCGTCCCGACCGGATGGTCGAGCACGGCACGGGCCAAACCTTCCACCTCGCGCCGGGTCCCCGCCAGAAGCCGCAGTGGAGGAGCGGAGACGAGGTGGAAACCGCCGACCACGGCCCGGATGGGGACTCCGGGAAAGGATGCGGCCACGGTCTCGATCATGTTAAGGATCCCGCTATGCGAGCAGCCGGTGAAGACCACGAGGCTCCCCTCCTCTTCCACGGCCGCGACGATCTCGTGGGCGAAGTCGTCGGGCCGAAGGGCCCCGTCCTTCTCCACGTAGAGGAGCCGGTTCCCCTTGGGCCGGGGGTGCCGCCCCGAGATCCGCGGCAGGAGGTGGACCCCGGGGAGCACCTCGGCGGGCTCCCTCACGATCTCGAAGCGTTCCGGGTGCTCGCGCACGAGCGCCGCGTCCAGGCCCACCCTTTTTTTCAGAAAGCCGTACAGGCGGCCCACGCACTCTCCATCCGGCGGGGCGCCCATGTAAACCTTCGCGCGTCCGTTGACCTCGAAGAAGCGCCTCAACCCCCCGCCGTGGTCGTAGTGGTGGTGGGAGAGAACCGCCGCTTCCACGGAGGCGAGGTCCACCGAAAGGCGCCTCGCGTTGTCGGCGAAGGCGCCGGAACTTCCCGTGTCGAAAAGCAGGGTCCGCCCGCTCCGCTCCACGTGGAGCGACAGGCCCCATTCCGAGGCCAGGAGCGCGTCCGTCGCGCTCGGCCGGTTTTCGATCAGCGTCGTCACCTTCACGGCACCCCCCTCTCACTCCCTGGCGGAAAAGGCCGGGTGAAAGGTGACCCTGCCCCGTGGATGGCCTTCCCCCAGCGGCAACCCCAGGAACACCTCCGGCGGGACCCCTTCGAGGACGAGATCCGGCAAGCGGCGAAACCCGAAGCGCCCGTAATACCCCGGCTCTCCCACCAGGACGCACCCGAGGGCGCCCAAGGCCCTCAACCGGTCCGGCCCCTCGCGGACGAGGGCCTTCCCGATACCACGGCGGTGCAGGTCCGGCAGGACCGAAACCGGCCCCAGTCCGTACCAGCCCGACGTGCCGTCGGAAATGGAGACGGGAGAAAAGGCGATGTGGCCCACCACCCGTTCGTCTTCCTCCGCCACGATCGACAGGGTCAGCGCGCCGGCCGCGCGAAGCGCGCGGACGATGAACTGTTCGGTGTGCCCGCTGATGGCGAGCGTGTTGAACGCCGCCACGGTGACTTCGGTGATCGCCGGATCGTCCGCCGGCCTCTCGTTTCGAAGAATCACATCGCACTCCGATGGTGGATCAGGTGTTGAGGTTTCAGAACCCTGGCCTCGCCGCACCACCGCCCGCTCTCTATCTAGCCCGGTCTAGACACGGCGAGCCCCTCCCGGCGGTCACGAGCCACGCGGCGGACGGGATTGTACCTCCTTCAACCCGCCTTCCACGCCTCGTAGATCATGTAGGCGCCCATGAGCACCACAAAAACGCCGAAGGACATTTTCAGGGCGGGTCCGGAGATCCGGACCGCGAAGACGGAGCCGACCCACGCCCCCAGGATGCACGTCACGGCGATGATCGCCGCGGCCCTGAGGTCCACATAGTCGTGGTGGTAGTA
>JBFLVU010000098.1:0-11072 GCA_040758175.1 Acidobacteriota bacterium
CGGAGGGCTGAAAGCCGAAGGGCCCCAGGTAGAGCCAGGACTTGGACCCGGCCACCGTCCGCCCGAGGACCAGGACGAGGACCAGGGCCGCGAGGGCGGCGGCATACAGGAGGTAGCCGTAGTCCACCCAGATCTGGTACGGCACCAGGAGGGCCAGGGCGAAGACCGCGGCGGCCAGGACGGCGTAGACCACCTGCCGGTCCCCCAGGGCGCCGTACTTCGTGGCGAAGGTGGCGGAGCGGACCATGACGGTGCCGAAGGCCAGGAGGGCCAGGTAGAGGAAGAGGGTTACCTGGTCGCCGAAGAGGAGGGACTGGCGTAGGGTCTGTCTCATGGCGGCCGCCTCACCCGGCGCCTTCCGCGGGGGTGGAAGCGCGGGCCTCCAGGGGAGGGGCGGCGGAGGGCTCTGTGGCGGGGGCCTCGTCGCCGGGCTTCTTGCCGAAGAAGAGGTACTCCAGCCCGGCGCGGGCGATCTTGGCGCCCATGTCCCCCCCGTGGCCGCCGTGCTCCACAAGGACCACGAAGGCCACCTGCGGGTCCTGGCGGGGGGCGAAGCCGGCGAACCAGGCGTGGTCCCGGATGGCCTTGTCGAGGAGTCTCGTGTCCACCCCCGCGCTGGCGGCCACCACCTGGGCCGTCCCGGTCTTGGCGCACACCGTCAGCCCGGGAATGTTGCAGGCCCGGCCGGTGCCGCTCGTGACGACGCGCTGGAGGCCCTCCTTGAGGACTTCCAGGGAGGAGGCCGACACGTCCACGGAGCTGAGGAGCTTCGGCTCCCCTTGGAGGAGCCGGGGCTGGTAGCGCTTCCCGCCGGTGGCGAGGGTCGAATAAAAACTGAGGAGCTGGAGGGGGGTAACCGTGAGGTAGCCCTGTCCGATGCTCACCGAGAGGGTCTCTCCCGGGTACCACGGGCCCAGGCCCCGGGCCCTCTTCCACTCGGCCGAGGGCATGCTGCCCGCCGTTTCGGAGGGAAGGTCCACGCCGGTCCGCTGGCCGAGGCCAAAGAGGGCGCCCCACCGGGCGAGGCGCTCGATGCCCACCCGGTCTCCGGCCCGGTAGAAGAAGACGTTGCAGGAGTTCTGGATGGCCGTCAGGGGGTCTACCCCGCCGTGGCCGCCGCGGGCCCAGCAGTGGAAGACGTGGCCGCCGAACTCCCAGGCGCCGGGGCAGTAAAAGGTGGTCCCCGGGGTCAGGAGCCCCTCCTCCATCCCCACGAGGGCCACGAAGGGCTTGAAGGTGGAGCCCGCCGGGTAGGCCCCCTGGATGGGGCGGTTGAGGAGGGGGTGCCGGGGGTCCTCCGAGAGGGCCTGCCAGTCCTTGGCCGAGATCGTGTGCGAAAAGAGGTTGGGGTCGTAGTCGGGGACGCTGACCCAGGCGAGGATCTCGCCGTTGGAGGGGTTCATGAAGACGGCGGCCCCGGTCTCCTCCCCGAAGGCCGAGGTGAGGATCTGCTGGAGCTCCACGTCGAGGTTGAGGCGGATGTTCCGGCCGGGGACGGGCTCCCGCTGGACGCCGACTCCCGGGAGCCTCAGCCGCGGGTCCTCCACCTCACGCCCCATGGCGTTGACCTGGGCGGTCCTCCGGCCGTTCTCGCCCATGAGGAGCGCGTTGGCGGCCTTCTCCACGCCCGCCTTGCCCACCTCGATGAAGGGGTCCAGTTCGCGGATCCGCAGGGTCTCGGCCTCCTTCTCCGAGAGGAGCCCGACGTAGCCGATGGCGTGGCTTCCCAGGGGGCCGTACGGATACTCACGCCTCAGCTCCATCTCGATCCGGAGCATCTTGAGCTCGTCCTGGTGGACCTCCACCTTCTGTACCCAATCGGGGGGCACGTCGCGGGCCAGGACGGCGAGGCTGGGGACGGCGCTGCGCTTCATGGCCGCGCGGACCTCCTCCAGGGTCATGGAAAGGCCGAGGATGCGGTTCACGGAGTCCACGGTTCGCTCCAAGGAGCCCTCCTTGGCCGTGTCGAGGACCAGGGAGAAGGAGATGCGGTTTCGGCAGAGGACCTTTCCGTTCCGGTCCGCGATGACGCCGCGAGGGCTCCGCAGGACGATGGTCCGGGTGTAGTTGTTCTCCGAGAGGGTCCGGTAGGAACTGCCCTCCATCACCTGGAGGAGAAAGAGCCGGGACGCGAAGAGGACGAAGACCGCCGCCGCCACGAACTGGAGGAAAAGGACCTTGGGCTCGAAGGTGGGGTCGTCGGTCCGGTCCACGGCTACTCCCGGGGGTAGAGGCGGCGGGCGGCGGCCTCGAGGCCCGCAGCCAGGAGTCCCGTCAGGAGGCTTCCCGCGGCCACGTACACCCACAGCGAGGAGGGCAGCGGCAGGCCCAGCAGGAGGTAGAGCAGGACCACCGCCGCGGAGTCCAGAACATACGCCCCGACCGAGAAAAAGAAAAGGGGAAGAACGCCCTGGATCACCACCTTGGAGCCGATCCACCCGAGGAGGTAGCCGATGAGGGTGAAAGCGGCGCCGTGGAAGCCCAGGTGGGGCATGGTGTAGGCGTCGCTCATGATGCCGAGGCCGGCGCCCCAGAGGGTGCCGGGCACCTTTCCCTGGCGCAGGGCGAGGACCGTAAGGAGGCCTAGAAAGGGGTTCGCGATGGTCAGGTCCCCGCTGGCCAGAGGCAGGAGCGCCTGCAGGCCCACGGCGAGGGCCAGCAGGATCAGCGGAGCGAGGAGGCGGCTACGCACGGCGCCTCAGGGCCAGGACCCAGGCCAGGTCCCGGAGGTCCGCGGAGGGGTCCAGCCGCACGCGCTTGAGGTAGTCGCCGCCGTCCGCCGCTTCGGCTGTGGTGCCCACGCGAAGGCCGGGGGGGAAAACCCCGTCCTCGCCGGAGGTGACGAAGACGTCGCCCACCTGCACGTCGGCCTCGTTGGAAACGTAGCGAACCGCCAGGTGGTCGCCGCTCCCCACGGCCACGCCCCGGGCCCCCGTGCGCTCGGAGCAGACGCCCAGGGCGCTGCTCGGGTCCGTCACGGCGAGGATCCGGTAGAGGTCCCCCGCGCGCCCTCGCACCCGGCCCACGACGCCCCGGCTGGAGATCACGGGCGTGTCGTCGGAGAGGGGCGAGGCGCAGGAGATGAGGAGGTACCTCCCGAAGGGGGCCCCGAACTGGGTCAGGGCCCGTCCTCCGATCACCTCCAGACCCTCGGGGCGGGGGGCCTTGAGGAGGTTCCTGAGCTCGAGGTTTTCGCGCGCGAGGTTCTGGGCCAGGAGGAGTTGGGTGCGCAGGATGCGGTTCTCGGCCTCCAGGCGTTCAGCGCGGAGGGCGGCGTCCCGCTGGAGGACGTAGGCGCGGGCGCCCTCCCGCGTGAGCCGGGAGGCCGCGTCGAAGGCCGACAGGAAGGGGCTGAAGGCCACCATGGCCGCGTCCTTGAAAAGGGTGTTCTCCCCTCGCCGGACCTGGAGGGTCAACCCCGCCACGAAGCCACCCACCAGCAGGAGCATCAGCGCGACGGGCCGGCGGGCGAGGGGCGGAGAGGCCATCAGTCGAGGGCGACCCGCTTGAGGAGGTCGAAGTCGTCCAGCATCTTGCCGGCGCCGAGGACCACCGAGGAGAGGGGGTCGTCGGCGATGAGGACGGGGAGGCCCGTCTCCTCGCGCAGGCGCTTGTCCAGGTTCCGCAGGAGGGCCCCGCCGCCCGTGAGGACGATGCCCCGGTCCACGATGTCCGCGGCCAGCTCGGGGGGGGTCTGCTCCAAGGCCTGCTTCACCGCGTCGATGATGATGGAGACGGTCTCCGACAGGGCCTCGCGGATCTCCTCGGTGGCGATGGCGAGGGTCTTGGGGATCCCGTCCACGAGGTCGCGGCCTTTGACCTCCATGGTCTCCTCCTTGTCGAGCGGGTAGGCCGATCCGATGCGGATCTTGATCTCTTCGGAGGTCCGCTCGCCGATGAGGAGGTTGTACTTCTTCTTGATGTACTGGACGATGGCCTCGTCCATCTCGTTGCCCGCCACCCGCACGGTGCGCGAGTAGACGATGCCCGCCATGGAGATGACGGCCACGTCCGTGGTCCCTCCGCCGATGTCCACGATGAGGTTGCCGGTGGGCTCGGTGATGGGCATCCCAGCCCCGATGGCGGCGGCCATGGGCTCCTCCACCATGGCCACGTAGGAAGCCTTGGCGCGGTAGGCCGAGTCGCGCACGGCGCGCTTCTCGACCTGGGTGATCTGGCTGGGGATGCAGATCACGATGCGGGGCCGGACGATAACCTTCCGGTTGTGGGCCTTCTTGATGAAGTAGTCGAGCATGCGCTCCGTGTGCTCGAAGTCCGCGATGACGCCGTCCTTCATGGGCTTGATGGCGTGGATGTTGCCGGGGGTGCGGCCGAGCATCTCCTTCGCCTCGGTCCCCACGGCTTCCACCTTGCCGGTCTTCTGATTGACGGCCACGATGGAGGGCTCTTGGACGACGATTCCCTTGCCCTTGACGTAGACCAGGGTGTAGGCCGTGCCCAGGTCGATGGCGAGATCGTTGGAGAGGAAAGAGAAGGGCGACCGAAGGCTGAATGGCATTCACGGCTCCTGACTGTAGATCGCGCAACGGTTCTTGGTGGATTCCTTGACTTCGTACATGGCCTGGTCGGCCCGCTGGATGAGCAGTTCGGGCGTCTCGCCGTGGGCCGGGTAGCAGGCGATGCCGAAGGAGGCGGAAAGGGTGAAGTCGAAGCCGGGGTTGGACCCGTAGTCGTGGGATAGGATGGCCTCCCTCAGGCGCTCGGCCACGAGGAGGGCGCCCTCCGAGTCGGTGTTGGGGAGAACGATGGTGAACTCGTCGCCGCCGTACCGGGCCACCACGTCCACGTTCCGGACCCCGTGCCGGAGGATGTCGCCCACGACCCGAAGCGTCTCGCTTCCCACCAGGTGCCCGAAGCGGTCGTTGACCTGCTTGAAGCCGTCCAGGTCGAGAAAAAGCACGGCCACGGGGTAGCGGTAGCGCCGCCCGCGGGTGATTTCCACGTCCAGGGCCTGGCGCAGGTGGCGGGAGTTGTAAAGTTGGGTGAGGTCGTCCACGAGGGAGAGCTGGCGCACCTTCTGGAACAGGAAGGCGTTCTCGAGGGCCACGGCCACCGGCTCGGCGAAGAGGAGCACCGTTTCCAGATCCTCCTCGTCGAAGCTCTGGCCGCCGGCCTTGTTCATCACCTCGAGGACGCCGAGGGTCCGTCCCCGGCTCCGGAGCGGGACGCAGAGGACGGAGCGGGTCGTGAACCCCGTGAGCTTGTCCAGTTCGGGATTGAAGAGGGGGCTGGTCTTCACGTCGTTGAGCAGGATCGGCCGTCCCGTTGCGGCCACTTCCCCCGCGATGCCTTCCCCGACCCGGACCCGGAGTTCCTTCAGCCCTTGGGCCTTCGTGCCGAGGGCTTCCTTGAAGACGAGGTGCTCCCCCGTCTCGTCCACCAGGAGCAGACTCCAGGCCTCCGACCGGACGAGGAGCTGGATTCGCTCCATGATGTAGGAGATGAGGGCTTCGGGCTCCAGCATGGAGTTGGCGGTCCTCACCACCTCCGCCAGGAGGCGCAACTGCTCCGACTTCAGGCGGTAGGCCTTCTCGAGCGCTTCGTGGCGCGGGCCGAGGGGGGTGCGGGGGGGCATGGTCCTCTTCAGTAGGCCACGGATTGGAACTGCTTCCGCCAGAACTTCTCGTTGCCTTCGTCGTCGAAGGCGCGCACCTGCACCGATTGGGTTCCCACGTCCGAGAAGAGGAAGATCTTGCTGAAGGAGCCGTCGGCGTTGACGGGGATCTCCAGGTCGTTCACCGAGACCGAAACGCCCGGATCCGTGGAGCCCTGGAGGATGACGCCGTCCCCGATGGCCGTGGCGTCCACGATCAGCTTCAGGTCCCGCTGGATCTTCGGCCTCTGGTAGATCTGCAGGAGGCGGAAGCGGTAGATGGGGGACCAATAGGTCTTGGAGGCCTCCCCTTCGGACTTCACGCGCCAGAAGTAGGTCCCCGCCGGGAGCCCCTCCACCGTGAGGCGGCTTTCCCGGATCACCTGCTCGGGCGTCAGGAGGGAGGAGAAGAGGGGGCGCGCGGAAATCTGGAAGCGCACGGGGCCGCCGCTCCCGCCCTTCCACTGGAAGGTCAGGGGGGTGCGGGCGGGGTCCTCCACCCGGAGAATCTGCTGGTCCTTCGGATACTCCGCCACGGGCGGGGCGACCAGGGCCTCGGTGGTGGCCGCCCCCGAAGGGGTGGTGAGGACCGACACGCCGGTGAGGCCGGCGTCCACGCGCTGGGACCTGCCTCCCGCCTCGATCTGCGAGGACCCGGTGAAGATCGACGTGGTCACGTCCCCCGTGGGCGATTGGGCCACCGCGACGCGGGAGGCCGGCGCCGGACGGATCCGCGTGGAGTCCGTGGCGATGATGCTCTCGTCCCTGGGCGTCATGGTCTCCGGAGTCTGGGTTTCGACGAAGCCCTGCTTGAGGGCGACTTCCACGCGGCTGGCGCCGTCCGGGGAGGAAGACAGGGCTTGGATGACCACCAGGGAATCGGGGGCAATGATTTGGAACTGCCCGTTGTGGTACTTGATCTTGGCATAACTGCCCTGGCTCGTCCGGACGATGTCGCCGTCCTCGAGAATCATCTGCTCCTTGGCGCCCGAAAAGAGGTGCTGGCCCGTGCGCTTGACCTCCACGCTCCCCTCCATGTCCACGAGGGTCGCGAACTTCTGGGAGGCGGGGGAGGCGCCCTGGAGGTCCTTCAGGGTCTGGATCACGTCGGTGGCGATCTGGCGTGCCTTGGGGTACCGGCCGGCGCCGTATTCGGCGCGGCTCTGGGAGAGCATGGTCCGAGACTGGTTGACGGTGGGTCTCAGGGCCGGATCGAGGCCGGGGCTGTCGAGGCCGTCCACGAGCTTTTGGGCCCGGCTGATGGCCCGCTCGGCCTGGACCTGCGGATTCCCCCTCCAGCGCATATACAGGAACCCGCCCCCTCCCACGATCACGAGCAGGACCAGGATGGCGATCAGCGCGACGATGTCCTTGTACTTGATCGTAATCCAGTCCAGGTCCCTCAACCGCGTCACGGCCATGGTCGTGCCCCTCTCTTGACCCTCAATCATAATCCAGTGGCGTGCAAGGGGTAAAGGGTCGGAGGGAAGGGATCGGCCCCCGGCAGGATGGCGGCCGAGGCGGTCCGGAACGCTGGACGAGGGGCGGAGTGCCGCGTCGGATGGGGTGGTCTCCCCGGTCCGTTCGTCGTTCCGCTTTCCCCTCCAGGGCTTGCCACCGCGTGCCGTGGCCCTTAGAATCACCGTCCAAGGAGGTCCGGAATGGCCGCTAGCCAGCCCACCCAGGGGTCCCTGAAACCCTTTTTCCTCGTCGTCGGCCTTGCCGTCGCGCTTCTGGTCTTGTACGTGGCGCGTTTGGGGAAGACCGGCACCCCCGCGGAAGTGCCCGCGGAGCGGGGCCAGGCGGTGACGGTTCCCATCCTGGAACCTGCCACGGCCGGGCCGCCCCTTCTCCCAGCGGCCGTCCAGGGAAAAGTGGTGGTCCTTCACTTCTGGGCCACCTGGTGCCCCCCCTGCCGGGCCGAGTTTCCCGAGTTCGCCCGCTACGCTCGCGAGTCGGCGGACCGGGGGTCCTTCCGGGTGGTCGCCATCTCCCTTGATCAGACCCCCGATCCCGTGGGCCCGTTCCTGGACGAGGCGGGCGGTGGATTCCCCGTGTACATGGATTCCGCCGGACTGGCGGGTGAACTCGACGTGACCGCCATTCCCACGACGGTGGTCCTGGACAAGAAGGGGCGGGTGGCCTACCGCGCCCAGGGCGCCGCCAACTGGAAGCCGGGCGGAGTGCCCGCCGTGGTGGAGAAGCTGGCCCGGGAATGAGGGGCGCCCGGGACCGGGCGGCAAGGGGGTGAGAGCGATGCGGCGTGTCGGGCTCACGGCGGACTGGGAGGCCGGACCCTCGGATCTTCGCCTCGTTCTGAACCGCGGCTACGTCGAGTGGCTGCGGGAGGCGGGACTCCATCCCGTCGTCCTTCCAAGCCTGCCGGGGGAGGAAGCGGGATCCCTAGAAGGGCTTTCGGGCCTGGTGCTCACGGGGGGAGGGGACATCCCCCCCGCTCTGTACGGTGGCGACCCGGAACCGGCCCCGGAGGAGCGCTATTCCCACCCGGACCGTTCGGCCTTCGAATTCACCCTCGTCTGGCGGGCGGTCCGGATGGGCCTGCCCCTGTTGGGCATCTGCCTGGGATGTCAGACCCTAAACGTGGCCCTGGGAGGATCACTCGTTCGCCACCTGGAGGACCCCGAACGCCGGCACCGGCGGAAGACCCCCGATTCTCCCTCGCCCCGGCACCGGCTCCAAACCAAGCCCGGCAGCCTCATGCACGCCCTCTACCGCACGAGGGACGTGAGGGTGCTCTCCTCCCACCACCAGGCCGTCGGGCTCCTCGCCGAGGGTTTCGAGGCCACCGCGTGGGGGCCGGGCGGGGTGGTGGAGGCCATCGAAAACGCCGCCCGTCCCCACGTCCTGGGCGTCCAGTGGCACCCCGAGAGGACCCCTCGGTCTCCCTTTTCGCGGGCCCTCGCCCGGTGGTTCCGAGACCGCGCCGAAGCCTGGGCGGCGGCCCGGCGGTGAAGCGACCCGCGCCGGGTCCGGCGGTGGGGGATCTCCTCGGCCCCGACGGCCCCCTCTCCCGCGAGGCCTTCTACGAATTCCGGCCGGGGCAGGTCACCCTGGCCGAATCTGTGGCCGAGACTCTCCGTCTGGGAGGCGTGCTCCTGGCCGAGGCCGGCACGGGCACGGGAAAGAGCCTTGCCTACCTCCTGCCCGCCCTCCTCCAGAGCCGACGCGTCGTGGTCTCCACCCGAACCAAGGCTCTGCAGGAGCAACTCGCGCGGAAGGACATCCCCCTCTGCGAGCGGCTCCTGGGCCGAAGCATCCGCGCCGTGGTCGTCAAAGGGCGGGCCAATTACCTCTGCCGGCACTACTTCGAGCGCTTTTTGAAAGAGCCCCTCCTGAGGTCCCAGAAGGAGGCGCGCCTCTTCGGGCGATTCAAGCGGTGGGCTTCGGAGACGGGGACGGGGGACAAGGCCGAGTGGGAGGGGATTCCCGAGGACCTCCCCCTCTGGGCCGACGTGAACGCCCGCGGAGAGCGCTGTCTGGGGTCCAAATGCCCCCTCTACGCCGAGTGTTTCGTCGTTCTTCTCCGTCGCGAGGCGGAGGCCGCCGAGCTCGTCGTGACCAACCACCACCTCCTCTTCGCCGATCTGGCCCTCAAGGGCCGGTGGGACACGGCGGCCCTCCCCGAGTACCGCCATCTCGTCCTGGACGAGGCCCACGAGGCCGAGGACGCGGCCACCAGTTTCTTCGGTGTATCCGCGAGCCGCCGGATGCTGGAGGAGTGGGTGCGGGACGCCACCCCCGCGGCGGCTTCGGATCCGGGCGGCGCGGCCTCCCAGCGCCTGGCGGAGGCGTCCCAGGCCGCGCGGCTCTTCTTCGGGGTCTTCGAGGGACCCGAGCGCAGGGAGGAGGTCCGGCCCGGGGAATGGCCTCCCCGGGAAGCCTCCCTCCTGGCCCGCATGGGCGCGGCCCTGGACGCGGCGGCCCTCGCCCTCGAAGGGGTTCCAGATCTTTCGGGCGAGACGGAGGGTCTGCTCATGCGCCTGGACGCCTGGCGGGAGGCCCTCGATTTCGTGGTCCGGCAGGGCGACGAGGAACACGTCCGGTGGCTCGAGGTGACACCCCGGAACGTCACCTTCGGCGCAAGCCCCATCGAGGTGGGACCCATCCTGCGGGGCCACCTCTTTTCTCGGCTGGACGCCGCGGTCCTCACCTCGGCTACCCTGACCGTGGGAGGGGAGTTTGGGTACCTCCGGGACCGGCTCGGCCTTCCGGAAGGGTGCCAGGAACTGCGCCTGCCCAGCCCCTTCGACTTCGAAAGTCAGGGGCTCCTCTACGTGCCGGCGGCCTTTCCGGCGCCCAACTCCGAGGAGTTTGCCCGGGAGCTGAAGGGGGCCGTGCGCCGCCTGATCGGGTACTCGCGGGGGCGCGCCTTCGTCCTCTGCACCTCCGTCCGCGCCATGCGCGCCCTCGCGGAGGACCTCGAGGACCTGGACCATCCGGTCCTGGTCCAGGGCGACGAGCCCAAAGGGGTGCTCCTGGACCGCTTCCGGGAGGCGGGCGACGCGGTGCTCGTGGCGACCTCGTCCTTCTGGCAAGGGGTGGACGTGCAGGGAGAGGCCCTTTCCCTGGTCGTCCTCGACAAGCTCCCCTTCGCCGTGCCAACGGACCCGCTCGTCAAGGCCCGGGTGGAGAACTTGCGAAGGAAGGGGCGCGAGCCCTTCCTCGAGTACCAGGTGCCGACGGCCGCCATCCTTCTGCAGCAGGGGGCGGGCCGGCTGATCCGGTCGAAGCGCGACCGCGGGGTGGTGGCGTGCTTCGACGTGCGGCTCCGCACGAAGGCCTACGGGAAGATCCTCCTGCGATCCCTCCCCCCGTTCCGGGTGACCGGGCGGGAGGAGGACGTGGCGGATTTCTTTCGGCCCGATCCAGGGGAGGGCGGGCCCTGACGCGGGCCGCTGCCCTCGTTGCCCCCCCCGCGCCCGGGCCTGTACAATAAGGCACCTCTCGTGAGAAAGGGACCGACCATGCCGACGATCGATCCGAACCTTCTGCCCGTGGACATCCTCCGAATGGCTCTGGAGCGCGAGAAGGAGGCCTACGCCTTTTACACAGAGGCCGCCGGGCTCGTGAAGATCCCCGCCACGCGCGACGCGCTCCTCGAGATGGCCGAGGAAGAGAAGCACCACATCCAGAAGATCGAAGAGGTTCTCGACCGGTATTTCTACCAGGACAACTGAGGGTCCGGGGCGCCGGGGATTCGCCCCGGGCGCCCCGACGGACCACGGGGCCTGAACCGATGCGCCTGCCCGACGGACGAATCTACCTGGACTGCAACGCCACGACCCCCCTGGATCCGGTGGTGGCCGAGATCCTAGCCGGGGCCCAGACCTCCCTTTTCGGCAACCCGTCCAACCCCTACGCAGAGGGCCGGGCCGCGCGCGCGGCCCTGGAAGCGGCGCGGGCGCAGGTGGCCGCCTTCCTCGAGTGCGGTGCGGAG
>JBFLVU010000099.1:0-1466 GCA_040758175.1 Acidobacteriota bacterium
TCTATTTCATGTGGCACTCCCACAACGAGAGGGAGATCGTGAACTTCGACCTCTTCCCCGGAGGCATGCTCACCATGGCCGTGGTCGAGCCCCCCGGCGTGGCCATCCCTTGAGCGGGCGAGAGAAAGGGAGGAGATGAACCCAATGAAGAGACGGACCCTTTCCCGAACGCTGTCCTGGGCCGCTCTGTGCGCGCTGGCCCTCGCAAGTCAGGCCGTCCGCGCCGAGACCTACTACCTGCGGGCCGCCCAGACCACCCTGAGCCTTCCCGGAGGGGCCACGACCCCCATGTGGGGCTTCGCCCTGGATAGTGGAGCCGCGGTGGACGACGGAACCGTCGCGGTGCCCGGTCCGAGGCTCACCGTGTCTCCCGGCCAAGCCCTTACGGTCGTGTTGAAGAACCGTCTGCCTGCCTCCATACCGGGCGTCACCACCGACGTGTCCCTCATCATCCCCGGGGCCGTTCCGGACGCCGACCTCGATCCCGTGAGAAACGCGGGGGGCAGGATCACGTCCTTCACGCAGGTGACCACCCCCGGCAACAACGGATCCTACACGTGGACCAACCTTCCGCCCGGCACGTACCTCTACCACAGCGGAACGCACCCTCAGGTCCAGGTCCAGATGGGGCTCTACGGCGCCGTTACCAAGGACAGCGCCGCCGGGGAGGCCTACCCGGGAGTGATCTACGACCAGGACCTCCTCCTTCTCTTCAGCGAGGTGGACCTGACTCTCCACGCCGCCGTGGACGGAGGCACGTACGGCACGGCGCCCGCGCCCACGAGCACCATGTATTACAAGCCCTCCTATTTCCTGATCAACGGGAAGCCTTTTCCGGAGGTCCCTCCCGTTCCGGCCTTCGCGGCGGGGGATCAGGTCCTTCTCCGGCTGGTCAACGCGGGGATCGAGACGCACATCCCGCTCTTCCAGGGCCTCTACGTGCGCCAGGTTGCGGAAGCCGCCAACAAGCTGACCTATCCCCGCGAAACCTATAGCGTCGTCCTGGGGGCCGGCGCGACGGCGGACGCCCTCCTCCTCGGCCCCTCCAGCCAGCTGGGGGGATGCAACTTCCCGGTCTTCGACCGGGCCATGAACCTGACCAACGCCGCCGCCACGGGGGGTGGAATGCTTACCTACCTGAGCCTGACGGCGGGAGGCCCAGCGCCTCCGCGCGTCGGGGACACCCTCATGGCCGCCCAGGGCACCGGAACGGTCACCCTCACGTGGACGGACATTCCTGAAGCCAACTTCTATCGGGTCTACTCCAGCACGACTCCGGGTCCCGCGGATTTCACGAATCTTCAAGCCGTCGCGTCGTCGGGCGCGGTGGGAGCGACCCTTTCGCTTCCGCCGGAGCCGCTGGTATTCTTCCAGGTGACGGGATGCGTGACGTGCGGGGCCGAAGGCCCCCAAAAGTAATCCCGACGGAGGCCCATGAACCGCACGCCCAAAGCCCCTGAACGTGG
>JBFLVU010000099.1:1476-10895 GCA_040758175.1 Acidobacteriota bacterium
TTCTAATCTGCCGGCCCGCCGCGCTTCTTCTCCTCCTCTTTGCCCTGGCGACGGCCCTCGCCTGCGGGGCCCGCAAGCCTCCGGCGGAGGCGCCGGACTACCGGGGGCTCCTGGGCATCGAGGTGGAGTCCCTTCGCTTGAGCGCCGCCGACATGGTCGTGGACATGAGGTACCGCGTCCTCGATGCCGCAAAGGCCCAGGCGGTCCATAAGAAGGGCCTCACCATTTCGCTCATCGATGAGACCACGAACTCCGTGCTCAAGGTCCCCAGCCCCGCCTATGTGGGCCCGCTCCGCCAGCGGTCTGAGAGGATCCAGGCGGGAAAGGTCTACTTCATGCTCTTCGCGAACGGCGGCCGCGTCGTGAAGTCCGGCAGCCGAGTCACCCTGGTGCTCGGAGAGGTTCGCATCCCGGGTCTGACCGTGGAGTGACGGGGGGCGGGGCCTCCGAAAACGAGAGGGGCGGCCTTTGGCCGCCCCTGTTTCGTCGCGGTGGATCTCTTCGGGACCTACTTCCTGCGGTACGTAATCTCCATCATTCGGAATTCCTTTCCGTCGGGACCCAGGTCGAACATCTCCATGACGTGGGTGTCGGCGTCCACGATTTTCAGGACGCTCCGGGTCCGCTTGACCTTGCCCGTCAGGGGGTCGGGGTAGGATTCCACGGAGTTCAAGACCTTCCCCGTGGGGTCGAGGGAAGCTTCGCTGTTCATCATCCCCGTGCTCATGGAGTCGATCCAAAGGCCCGTGAACTTTTGGAAGGTGTTGTCGAACCCGGTCAGGCCAAGGCCCTCGAAGGTCTGGCCCATGATCGTCCCCGTGTATTTCTGATGGAGGTAGCGCCCCCCGAGGATCATCGTGTTTTCGGAGACTCCCTCCGAGACCTCGGGCTCCCCCGGGCCCATCCAGGTCTTTACCGTGGCCTTGAAGGTGCCCGCCAGCTGGGCGAGGAAGGCGTGCCCCGGCCCTGGCTGGGCGGCCTTCGCGTAGGCCTCCATCATGGCCTGCATTTCCTGGGAGGGCGCGGGCGTGGGCTGGCCCTCCTTCTCCTGGGCCCGCAAGGGGGGCGAGAAAAGGGCGGCGGCGAGAATCGAAGCGGCGGCAAGTCGGGCGAACATCGGTCTCATGTCCTGTCTCCTTTGTGCGGCGTGTGCCTGCTCATGTAAACGGCGAGGAAAGGACCTTATTCTACGGCGTCGGAGCCAAATTCTCCGAGGGCTCGGAAGAGAAAGTCGAAGGTCTCCCCGTCAACCCGCACGCGCAGGGAGGCGCCTCGAGTCAGGGCATATTCGACGTATCCGGGGACTTCGCAGGAGCCGTGGCAGTCGGAGGCGTTGGAAGGAGACTCCCTGCCGGTGTTCCGGTCGGACCAGGAGAGGCACGTGCACTCGCCCAGGATCGACTCGGCCACCGAGCCCGCCAGGCGGCGGGCCAGCTCGAAATCAGCCGGGGGCTCCCCGGACTCCAGGCGCACGGTTCTCATGGGACCCTCCGGTCAGTATCTCCCCGTCCGGCCTTGGAGCGGAAGGCCCAGGTCCCACCGGCCTGCACGGATTCTCCAGAGGAGCAAAAAAAAGGGGCCCCCGCAGGGGCCCCGTACAGTCAGAATCAGGAGGTGCGTTCAGGGCTTCTCGTCGGAGGAGGGAGCGGATGTCGGGGTGGTGTTCCACCAGGTCCCGCCCGGACCGAAGTAGTTGACGAGGTGGTCCGCCAACTTCACTTCGTCGGCTGTTCCGAAGAGGGAATTGGTCCAGTCGCCGATGACCGGCGTGTCCTGCCAGATCCGGACGTTGCCGCGGTGGCACGCGGTGGCGCAGGCGTTGGGGTTGCCCGTGGCAGTGGCCGAGATGACGGAGCCTTGGAAGGTCAGCGTGTCCTCGGGCCGGGCCGGCTCGAAGGTGTGACCCATGCGCGGGGCCATATGGCACGAAACGCAGTTGCCCAGGCCCATGTCGCGGTCTTCCAGGTAGGGGTGGCGGGAATGCTCCTCGGTCTTGGCGCGGATGAGCTCGAAATTCGCGTCGTAGTCCTTGATGGTCTGCTTGGTCATGCCGGCGAAGTCGCCGTAGCCCGCGTGGCAGGACAAGCAGAAGCTCGGGTTGTGGACGCTGGCGGGGATGTCGGTGACGCCGCTTCGCGTGATCTTGTCCCGGACCTGGGCCGGGTTGCTCGTCTCCGCGTGGGAGTTGTGGCAGTCGTTGCACGCGATGCCGTGGCTGCCGGTGTAGTGGGCGCTGCTCATGTAGGAGTCGATGCGCTCGTACTGGTAGTGGACGCCGTCGGGCCACTTGACGGCCTTGGAAATCTGGTAGCTGGAGAGGGCGGCGGGCGGGTTGCTCATGAAGTAGCCCTTGTTGTTCACCTCGTCGAAGGGGAAGCCCCACACCTTGTTCGGAGCGGACGTGACCTGAACGTGGCACTGGAGGCAGGTGACGCTTCGCTGTTGGTTGTTGGCGATGTCCTTGGGGTTCACGATCTTGGACGGGTCCCCGCCGGCGAGAACGTGGGCCGACCCGGGGCCGTGGCAGCTCTCGCACCCGATGTTGGCGAGATCGGGCAGGCCGTCACCGTCCAGGTCCGGGTAGTTTGGGCTGTTCTCCGGCACCAGCGATGCCGGGTAGGGATTCACGACGTATTCGCCGGCGGCGGTCACGCGGGCCACCCTCACGCCCGTAATGTGGCACCCCGAGCAGTTCTTCAGGTAGTTCTGTCCCTGGAGGGGCACCAGGGCGGCGCTGGCCAGACCGGGAGCGTACTTGGGGGTGCTCCCGGTGTACCAGTTCGACAGGTTGCTCGAGTAGGCCGATCCGGACCAGGAGAAGGGGCCGAAATAGATGGCGCTGCTGAAGCCCGTGGGGCTGTCGCTCACGGGGATGCGGACCATGTAGCGCTGCCCGTTCGTGGCGGACATCCCGGCCCACGTGGCCACCACCTGGACCTGAAGCCCTCCGGGACCGAGCTGGATCCAGTAAGTGTCGTTGGCCGCGTTGTAGGAAAGGATGGGCGCGTTGGGCTTGGCGGAATCCAAAGCCGAGGAGATCGCGTTGAAGTCGAGCCCCTGGATGAAATCATCCACGCCGTTCTTGTCGTGGTCGGCGAGGATGCCCTCGCCCGGCTGGAGGGAGTACATGCCCATGGGCTTGCGGAGGGCGTGGGAGTGGTTCGTGTGGCGCCACTCCGCCGAATCTCCGTAGGATCCGTGGCAGGCCAGGCAGAACTCCGCCCCCACCATGGTGCCGGCCTGGAGCTGGGCCTTCGTGTAGTACCGAAGGAGGGTCTTCTCGAGACTCCCGTCCCGCTGCGGGGGGACCTGGACGGGCCCCGAAGCGCCTTTGGCCCGAGAGCCAGCCAAAACGGCCACCGCGGAGGCGGCCACGACGACAGCGAACCATGTGCGGATGTGCTTCATGCAACCCTCCTTACGAACAAGAAATACGGATCGGAATCCAATCCGCGCTAAACAAATAGCAAAATACTGTGAAATGACCTCGAAGGCTATATCGGAAAGCACAACAGCGCACGTGAAGGGGCATTTCGCCCAATTAGCAGTGGATCTGCAATATTATTCCAGTGAACCAGTTGTGCCATTATATAGCAAAACGCTAATAATTGACTCGGGTGCGGCGCATTACATGGTGGGGCATTTGCCCCTGTGAGCCCCTGCTTCATACCCTCTCCTGGCTCCTTGCTCCCCTTGAGAGGTGTCCATGCAAAGCAAGAGAGGGGTCGATGAAGACCCCTCTCTTGCCAATCCTAAAAAGGAGAGCGTGAGCTCTCTAGTCGTCCAACGGGTTGAGCACAGGCGGAAGGGGCTTATCGGGCGGGTTGGACAGCCGGCGGCTCGAATTGGCCATCGAGGTTGGCTGGCTGGTGTCCCACCAGATTCCCCCCGGGCCGTAAGCATGCAGCAGAATCTCCGCTGTGCTCACATCGAGAGCCTCGTTCCATTTGCCAAAATCGTCACTTTGGAGGACGGATCGGCTGAAGTTCAATGGCCGGCCCTGGTGACAGGAGGCCTGGCAGGCATTAGGCATGCCGGCTTGAGGTTGGTAGGCCAGTGTCTTCTCCGGGGCGACGGGCTCAAAAGTGTGTGCGGAAATATCATACGCGTAAGCGGTAACAGCCACTTTCGGCATGTGGCAGGCGCTGCATCGAGAGACACCGATAGCGCCTTCCGGATTGTAATAGTGCCTGCTGTGCGCGGCCACGGTGTCGCCGATGGTCTGCCGGTTGGCCGCATAGTCCAACACCTGCTGCTTCGTAATCGAGGCAAAGGGTCCATGGGTGGCGTGACAGGCCAGGCATAGCGTGTCATTGTCGTTGGATGTAGGAATGACAAGCCCCCCACTCTGAATGGAAGTCACGAGCTGGTGGGCGTTGGTTGTCGGGCCGTGAGGATCGTGGCATGTGAAGCAGTTGAGCTTCAGATAGGGGTTGGTCTTGTGAGCGGAAAGCATGAGGTCGTGGTATTGCTGGTGGTGTTGTTTGGGATGCATGCCGTCGGGCCAGTATCCAGCGGCGTTTGAATAGAAACTTTCGACCGGGTCGGTTGAAACGCCCGGAATCCAGGGCGTCCGAGTATCGTCCTTCATGGCCCATTCAAAGGTCCCGTTGGGAACAGACTTGACCCTGACGTGGCACTGTGCGCAGACTTGGTCGTCTTCCGGCATGAAGATCTTCGTAGGGTCCCCTCCGGCGAGAATGTGGCGCGATCCAGGTCCATGGCACGCTTCGCAACCTACGTTGACGATTTCCGCCAGGCCATCGTGATCATAATCGAAGTAGGAAGGGTCATTCTCGTCGTAGAGTACTGCTGGATACCCTTTGTAGAACCACTCCCCTGCAGCATTCTGGCCAATATCGCGCTGGCCGGTCGTGTGACAGCCGATGCATTTTTTTGAGAAGGTGTTGGTGTTAAGAGCGGCCACCTGGGTGGAGGTCATTCCCGGCAGGATCTTGGGTTGTTTGCTGCCATCATACCAGGCCGACACATTGTAAAGCACGTACTCGTGGGTCTTTTCCTGGTATTGGACCGGGGAGACGTAGTTCTCCACCGAGAGCCCATCGAGCGTGTCGGAAACCGGTATGCGCAGGACGAAGCGCTGCTTCCAATCGCCGGTCCCGCCCTGTGTAAACAGCACGGGCATTGCAACTTGCCCGATCGTCACTTGGTACGTGCCGGCGGAAAACCCCAGAACAGGAGCGTTGGGTTTGTAGGCGTCAAATACGGAAGAAATGGAGTTGAAATCGAGACCCTGGGCGAAGTCATCCATTCCATTCTGGTCGTAGTCCGCCACGATGCCCTTTCCAGCGACCAAGCTGTATTGCGCCAAGGGTCTTCGAAGGGCCTGAGCGTGTTTGCTGTCCCGCCATCCTGCCTTGTCCCCGTGGCATGCGATGCAAAATTCAGATCCGACGTAGGTTCCCGCTTGGAGCTGAGCCTTGGTGTAGTGGCGCAACAGGGATCGAGTGAGGCTCGACTCCGGATGAGCCGGGACAACTACGGGCGGCAGGGGTGCATCCTTCCCGCCTGCCGCCAGTTGTGGACACGTCCACGAAAGGGCGACGGCTACTGCCATGATCACTGTCTGCAATGCCTTCATCGGGGGACCTCCTTTCCCGAAACCGAACAACACTATTCGTCAAAGAGCACCGGATTGCGGTTCGAACCGTGAACCGCCGTGTGGCAGTTGAGGCAGTTTCGATACCGTGGGCGGGTCAAGTTGTGGAAGGAGGGCACGCGGGTGTGGCATTCCAGGCAGAGGTCCGCGGCCTGCCGGCGGAGGAGGAGCCGGGGGTTCGCGGAGCCGTGGGGGGTGTGGCAGGAGAGACAGGCGTCCAGACGCTGGGGCGGATGCGGGAAGACGAAGGGGCCGGATTTCTCCGAATGACAGTCCAGGCAGACTCCGCCGTCCCGGCCCTGGACGTAGCGGCCCCGGGCCGAAAGCCCATGCACGTCGTGGCAAGCCGTGCAGTCCATGGCCCCAGGACCCTCCCGGTGGGCATACGGCAGCCGGAAGGCCGCCGCCTCGGCCTGGTGGCAGGAGGCGCACAATTCCCTGGGCTGGGCGGCCAGGAGGGGCTCGGCGGGGGCCGGATTCATGTGCCCTGCCTGGTGGCAGTCCGAACAGGCGACGTCCGTTCTCTCGTGGCCCGGCGTGGCGAGGGCCAGGGACCCCAAGCGGTCCCCGTGGCAGGTCAGGCAGGCGGACGGGTCGGGTACCCGGCGGACGTTCTCGGCGGAAGGATCCTCGAGGTGAGCGGGTGCGGGATTGTGGCAGGCGGCGCAGGCCGAGGCGAGAACCTTGGGAGAGCGCGTCGCCATGGCGGCGCCGTGGGCCGTTCCGGCGAAGGCCTGGGTGACTTCCTCATGGCACGCGGCGCAGTCCTCCAGGGAGGGCGCCTTCTCCTGGGCCGCGGGGAGATTCGCCGCCAGGGCGGCGGCCGCCATTCCGATCAGGCAGGCGAGACGAAGGGCCCTCATCAGAACCTCCAGCCGAGAACGAGTCCGTAGCGGGTGACCTGGAAATCGTCCAAAACATTCCTCTTTTCATCGTAGGAGCGCCGCTGGGCGAACACCGAGACGCGAGTGCCCTTGGGACCTTGGACGGTGGCGCGCGCGTCGCCGATCCAGGACGAGGACGGCCATGTGCCCCCAGAATCCTTCACGCGGAGGATGGACCCGTCCAGGGAGAGCCTCCCGGCGGTAACGTATCCCCTCAGGCCCACGGTCCAAAGACCCAGGTCGTACACCGAAAGGTCGGCCGCACGGTCGGGCAGGACGATGTCGGTCCTGGATCGGATCCGATTGCGGTCCACCTCCAGGGCCATCCCTCCCCGGCCCTTGGGGTCGTCCCAGGCCAAGGCGCCCCCGAAGGCGTCGCTCCGACCGTCGAGGCCGCTCTGGGAGGCGGGGGCATCGGTCCGTTCGAAACGCCCGTGGAGGGAGAAGGACCATCCGCCGTCGAACCTGGACCGCAGGCGCAGGGTGAGGCGGTCCACCGTTTCGGGATCCACCCTCAGAACGTACCTCTCGAAGGTCCCCCGCTCCCATTCTCCGCTCAGGGACAGGCGTCGGCCGGCGCGCCAGGAGGCCCCGAGGCGGAATCCCGCAGAATCCCGGTCCGCCGAGCGAAGGCCGCCGTCGGTCGTGCGCCGCCAGTCCACCGCTCGGCTCCCGCCGAAGACTCCCCCCCAGGCTCCGAAACGCGGCCCTTCGTAGGAGGCCTCCAAGGACGCGGAGCGATCCGTCACGTCGAAGAACCCCCGCTCGTCCACGGGAACAGAAAAATCCAGCCCGGGGGTTCCGGGAAAGCCCGCGTGAAGCAGCGACCGCCCGACCAGATCGGAATCGGCCTGGGATTTCCGGTAGGCCCCTCGAAGGCGAAGGGACCAGGCGTCGGTAAGCCGGTATGCCGCCCGGAGGTCACCAGCAAGGGTGTCCTGGGAGGCCGATCCCACGAGTTCGTCGAGGTAAGCGATTTGGCCCGTGGACCCGCCGGCGATGTCGAAGGTCCGCCAGGTTGAACCCGCGGCGTCCAAATCCGAACGACTGTACAGAAAGGTCCCCGCCAGATCCCACCGGTCGTTGCGGTAGAAGGCGCCCAGCCGGGAGGTGGGAACCTCGATTTCGTCCGTGCGGGAGGTCTCCAGCCGAGAGAGGAGGTCGGGGTCCGTGCCCGAAAGATCTCGGCCGCCCAGAGGGCGCCATCGGTTCTCTCGCTCGAAGGTTCCCAGACTTTGCTCGAATAGCAGGCGCACGGGGAGGGTTCGGGTCTCCAGGCGCAGGGAGACCTCGCGGTAGGATTCGTCGAGGTCCACCCGCATGGGGTACAGCTCGTTGAGTCCGTAGAGGACCCGGTCCACTTGCCCGTCCCGCTTCGAATGGCGCAGACCCAGCGCGAGCCGGGCCGCCGCCCAGCCGTCGTAGACCGCTTCGGCGCTCCAGCGTTCGATCGTCCAGCGGTCGGCGCGGTGGTCTTCGGGCGGGTTCTGGAGGGAGTAGAAGGAAGCGCGCCCGTCGTATCCTAGTTTGAATCGCCAGGCGGCGGATGGAGCGAAGACGAGCCTTCCGTGATGATCCGGCTCCGGATCGCCCACACTCCAGGCCCTTAAGGAGAAACGGGGCGCCGCGTTGGCGCCCGGGCGCCATTCGAGAAGAAGGCCCTCCAGGTACGCACCTTCACCCTGGTTGTACTGGGTGCGGAAGCTGGATAGGCTACCTCCCTCGTCGAGCCACGCGTGGCCGACCGCCACGTCGCCCGAGAGACCCTGGGCGCCCACCTGTAGCGCTCCGCAAACGAGGGCGACCAGGCCCAAACCAACGCCAAGACGGTCTTTCTTGCCCACGCCGTGCTCCTTATGCCGCCGCCGGTCCACCGGCTTACACCTAGTATGACAGTATGTGTAACCGGCTTCTCTTGGAAATGCAAGCCGGCGTTCCACCTGGGGCATTTCCCCAAAGGTGGTGGCCTGGACCCACAGCGCTCATTCCCTGCAGCCCTGAGGCCGGGTCCCTTCGCCTTACAGCCGCGACTCTCCAAGATGTGCGCGATATGCCCCGTTCGAGGAATGGCGTACCCCTTCCTCTCGTGTGGCTGCAGACCCACCCGATCGGAAATCCTCTCCTTCAGAACACAAGATTCGGCGCTGTCCCCTGGCCCGGCCATGCGCGGGGCCCCCCCTGGCTCCCACGCCATGAGCCCGCGAAACATGGCTGGGCGGTTCCGCCCTTCGAATGCCACTCCAACCGCGTCCTGTGCGGGATGCCTTCGAAGAAGCCTTCTGGCGGAGAGACCAGAGGTTGGATTCGAACCTACGCGGCCTAGAAGCCTCGGGGCCAGAGGCCCCTGCGTTTCAAGGCCAGGGGCTTCTTCGAAGGAGCCCTCCCGGCCCGGCCCGGAAGGAGCCCTTCGCCAGCACGGCGCCGGTCCGGGCTTTCTTCGGACGGTTGCGTCGGCTCGACGCTCCATGCCTTCGCGCCTCGCCGCGCATCCGCAGCCTCGAAACCCGGGGCGGGTCCCCTTCCTTGTTTTCTACGGCTCGGCGCCAAGCCGTTGGCGCCTCGCCTTAGGGGTTCGATGAATTTTTCCATTCGGACGGTTTGCTGGTACGGCCTTCGAAACCGCCGGGCCTTGCTTCGAAGCAGCCCCGGCTGGTGGCCCTTCGAGGGACGGCCGGATGGCCCACCCTTCGAATCCCTCTCCAACCACGTCCTGTGCGGGATGCCTTCGAAGAAGCCCTCTGGCGGAGAGAGAGGGATTCGAACCCCCGGTACCCTTTCGGGGTACAGCGGTTTTCGAGAACGGCAAAACGCCCTCTCGCAACCCCTTGAACCATAAGGATTCTTCAGCGATTGCAGGGACTTTTTTTACTCTGCAATTTCTACGCCACTCCACTAGAATCGGCCCATTTTTACGG
>JBFLVU010000100.1:0-10817 GCA_040758175.1 Acidobacteriota bacterium
GAAGGCTTGACCGCACAGACGCGACGAGAGTCAAGAGCGATGGGTCTCAACCGCGGAGGCGCGGAGACGCGGAGGAGGATCGGCGCTCTGACAAGAGAAGGTCTTCGAAAGGGAGACGGCGTGGCGCGGGCAGTGAAGGGGCGGCCTGCCCGGGGACCTTTGAAAGAATCTTCCAAAGGGTCTTACTCCGCGCCTCCGCGTCTCCGCGGTAGAAACAGGGGCTGAATCATGGCGAAGGTGAGCTTGAAAAAGAACGCGCTGGGGCGGATGGTGCCAACGGTGGTGAACGGCGCCAAGCAGGTGCCCTTCAAAGGGGTGGACGAGCACGTGGCCAGGGGGCACAAGGCGGCGCCGCCCGTGGCCAGCGCCGCGAACTACCCCGGCAACGGGGACAAGCGCGTGAAGTCCCTGACCGAGGCGCTGGAGCTCTGCGGCCTGAAGGACGGCATGACCCTCTCCACCCACCACCACTTCCGCAACGGCGACTTCGTGGGGAACCTCCTGATCGACACCGCCGCGAAGATGGGCAGGAAGGACCTCATGTGGTTCCCCTCGGCCTCCTTCCCGTGCCACGAGCCCGTCATCCGCCACATGGAGAAGGGCGTGGTCCACCACATCGAGGGCTCCATGAACGGCCCCCTGGGGGACTACTGCACCGACGGGAAGATGCGGGGCATGGGCGTCCTGCGCTCTCATGGGGGCCGATGGCAGGCCATCCAGGACGGCGAGGTCCCCGTCGACATCGCCGTCATCGCGGCCCCCTGCGCCGATCCCTTCGGCAACGCCAACGGCGTGAACGGCCCGGCGGCGTGCGGCTCCCTCAACTTCGCCCTGGCCGACTCCCTCTACGCCGACAAGGTCATCGTCGTAACGGACCACCTCGTGCCCTTCCCCGCCATCCCCTGGCAGATTCAGGGAAACCATGTGGACGCCGTGGTGGTGGTGGACAGGGTGGGTGATCCGAGCAAGATCGTCTCGGGCACGACGGAGATCACCAAGAGCCCCGACCGCCTCCTGCTGGCCGAGTTCGTGGCGCGCTTCGTCCGCGACGCGGGCATCATGAAGGAGGGGTTTTCCTTCCAGGCGGGCGCCGGCGGCACGGCCTTAGCCTTTGCCATCTATCTCAAGGAGATGATGAAGAAGGCGGGCGTGAAGGCGCGCTTCGTTCGGGGCGGCTCCACGAAGTACCTCGTGGAGATGCTGAACGAGGGCCTCACGGACTACATCCTCGACGGCCAGACCTTCGACCTCGACGCCGTGGCGAGCATGCGGGACAACCCGCGCCACGTGGCCACGAGCCCCTTCACGAGCTACAACTACCACGGAAAGGGCTTCTTCGGGACCTTCGTGGATGCCGTGGTCCTGGGCGCCACGGAGGTGGACGTGCGCTTCAACGCCAACGTGGTGACCCACTCCGACGGCCGCCTCCTCCATGGCATCGGCGGCTGGCAGAACTGCCTCTTCGCGGGCTGCACAATCCTCGCCGTGCCCGCGGTGCGGGACCGGATCCCCGTCATCGTGGACGAGGTCACGACCCTCACGGGCCCCGGCGAACTCATCGACGTCGTCGTCACCGAGCGCGGCATCGCCATCAACCCCCGGCGCCGCGATCTGCTCGACGCCGTGAAGGGTAAGGGGTTACCCATCCGCGACATCCGCGACATCCAGCAGGAGGTGTACCGCATGTGCGGCGGCGCGCCACATCCCCCGAAGCGGAGCCGTACGCCGGTGGCCGTCGTCAAGTGGGTGGACGGCACCCTCCTCGACACCGTCTGGAAGATCGAACGCTAGGAAGGGAACTTCAGCGGGCCTAGGCAGGCCAAGGGAGCAGGAGGGGCGGATCCGAGGAGGTCCTCGGCACCAGGCGCAGGGCCGAGTCGGCACAGGCCGTCCGGCAGAGGCCGCACCCGAAACACCGGCGAAGGTCCACGCGGGCGCCTCCGTTTCCGGCGTCGAAGGAGAGGGCGCCGAAGCCGCACCGGGAGACGCACTCCGAACAGCCCGTGCACAGGTCCGGGTCCACTTCGACCCGCTGCTCCCCGGGCGCGAGCACGTCCAGCCCGCCCGAGAGGAAGCGCAGGGCGGCGCAGGTCTTCGCCTCGCAGTGGCAGAGGCCCCCGATGAAGGGGCTTTCGAAGGTCCAGAGGGTATGGACAAGGCCCCGGCGGTCGAAGTCTTCGCACAGCGCCAGGGCCTGCTCGGGCGTCAGGCTTTCCAGGCCTCCCAGGTCCGCGCCGTCAAACCGGCCCTCCCGGGCTTCTTCAAAGAGAACCTGGCGGCAGGTTTCGTCCCAGGTTCCCGGGGCCGTCGTAACGGCCATGCAGTACGCGTCGCCCCGTCCCGTGGCCCCCTTTCGGCAGACGCACGGCACGCGGACCACGGACGTGACAACGTCCCGGAAGAGAGTGCGCACGTCCTCCAGGGCGACCACCTGGCCGTGGTGATGCCGCTTGAGGTCCCACGACGTGTACCGGTTGACCAGCCAGCGGACGGATCGCGGCGCGCGCTGGAAGGCCCGGATCTGGGCGTCAAACTTGGGGGCCTGGTCCACGGCCGTGCGGGCCACGTGGCGGAGGCGCTCCCTCACCTTGGGATCCAGCGCCAGCTCCCGGGAGTAGTTCCGGGCCTGGAGGTACCACACCTTCCCCTCTCCGTGGCGGTGGCAAAAGTCGCACATGGATCCTCCCGGCCAGGGACACTGTGGAGGAAGCCCGGGAGGGATGCAAGCCCAGGCTCCAGCCCATCGGAGCGTGAACCCCGTTCAGGCCGTCTCCGAGAACCGGAAACACACTACGCAACCATTTGAAAAAGCATGGATTGTCTTCAAAAAAGGGAAAAAGAAGGCGCCCGCTGCTACGGCGTTCTCGCCAAACATTCCTCGCCCCGTGTCGCAAGTTTTATATTTTTCAAGGAGTTGAACCCTTTGAGGTTTGTGGCACCCCCCTTGCAATCCTGGTGGTTCCACCAGGAGTCGCCTTCGCGATGGCCGTGCGTCCCGCGCAACGGGTCGTTTGTCCGAGTCTCGGAAAGGAGGGCCGGAATGGGGAAGAGGGTGCTCGTCGTCCTGGCGTTGCTCGCGGCGGCCCTGCCGCTGTCGGCGGGCGTCACGGGGGTGGCCTTCGTGCACGGCACGGGGTCTCAGACCAACGCCTATGTGGACTACTGGACCACGTCCATGGTGGATTCTGTGCGGCAAGGGCTGCCGGACCCCTCCAAGTTCCTGGTCGTGAACTGCGATTTCACGCAGTACATGTGGGCTCCCGGGGCCGCGGGGTGCCTGGCGGACCAGCTCTACACCTTCATCACGGCCAAGGGCATTACGGACCTCGTGGTCATCACCCACAGCAACGGCGGCAACGTCATGCGGTGGATCCTTTCCAATCCCACGTACGATTGGCGCTACCCCCTAATCATCGGCAAGATCCGGTGGGTGAACGCGCTCGCCCCGTCGAGCCTGGGGACTCCGCTGGCCAACGCCGTCATGGCGGGCACCGTCTTCGAGCAGTCCCTGGGTTGGCTCCTGGGCTACCAGAACGACGCCGTTCGGATGCAGCAGACCGACTGGATGGCCTACTACAACGCGAACTACCTCCTGGGCACCGCGGGCCGGCCCTCCCTTCCCAAGGGGTTCTGGGACGTGGTGGGCACGGACGTGGAGACGGCGGTCTGGGACCCCGACTCCTACTGCGGGGGGTACTCCCTTAACCTGGGTCTGGAGATCACCCAGGCCTGGCTCAACTCCTGCTCCGACGGGTTCCTGAACTGCACGAGCCAGGCGGGGGCGGGCACGGTTTGGTTCTACGACGAGGACTACACCAGCGGCGACGAGCCCCTCTCGCACAACCAGAGCCGGAGGAAGTGCTTCGGCCTGGACGTCATCCTTCGGAACGACCTGTAGGAGGCCGCCATGCGGAGACTGTTGACGTTCGTTCTCCTGGCGGCGGCCGCCGCCTCGTTCGCCGGAACCCGCGCTGGCTCGGATCCGGTCGCCCTGTCCCCCGCCTTTCTGGCGACACCGGCGGAAGCGGCGGAGGCGGGCCTCTTCGGAAGCGTGGACCGCACTCCTCTGGCCGACGTGCGCCCCGTGGCGTACGAGGCGCTCCTGCCGGAGCCCCCGACGCACGTGGCGGAAAGCCGGGAATTCTGGAGGCGGGTCTCGGCCGAGGACCTGCGTGAAGGCGTGGAATTCGCCGCCACGGCGCCGGAGGCCGTCGTCCGGCTCAGCCCCGTGGAGTCGGGCGCTCCGTGGGTTTCCGTGGACCGGTTGCTGGTGGGCGTCCCGTCCGGACAGACCCTGACGGCGCACGAGGCCTTTGCGCGGTGGGCCACGCCGGAGCATCTCCGCCAGGCGGGCGCGGCTTTTCCGGAGGGAACCTGCGCCTTCCGTTTGGCTCCCGAGGCGGGGTCGGGGCGCTTCCGCCTGAGCGCCCCAGGGTTGGACGCCCCCGAGGGTTCCACCTACCTCCTCCACGTCCTGGATGCGCGGTCCGACCTGATCCTCTCCCTTCAAGCCGGATCCGACACGGTTTTCCGCGGCGGCGGCGTCTCCGCCAGGGCCTGGCTCGCCGAGGCCGGGAGTTTCGTCGCGGGAATCTCCGGCGATGCGGAGATTTCTTCTCCCGACGGCCGGCGGTGGTCCGCCGAGGTCCGGAGCCTGGGAGACGGGTCCGTAAGGGTGGACCATCCCCTGCGGGTCTCCCCCGCCGAACGGCCAGGCCTTTGGGAGGTGCATCTGCGGGTCACGGCGGATCGGGGCGGAGAGAGGGTCCAGCGGGATGTCCACACGGCCTTCGCCTATGTGGTTCCCACGGCGCGACCGACCGGAGACGTCCGTCTCGCGGTCAAGAAGGGCTCCCTCGCCCTGCGGGCCCCCGTGGAAACAGCGGCCCCGGGCCGATACGCCCTCCAGTGCATGGTGTGGGCCACCGACGGGACCGGGGAGCGCCGTCCCATGGCCCGGGTGGAAACGGCGGTCTGGCTCGAGGAGGGCCGCGGCGTACTGCGAGCCGAAATCCCCGCGGGCCTGATCCGAGAAGGAGGGTTCCACCCGCCCTACGAGGTCCGGGACATCCGGCTCGTGGACCAATCCCGCCTCTTCCTTCTTTACCGGAATTGAACAAGAAGCCCCGCGTCGAAACGCGGGGCCCGTGTGGTTTTCGTCCTCAGGGGCTCGCCCTCGGGCGGGCCCCTTTGCTTCCAGGCCGCCGGTCTCCCTTTCCCGGGAGGAGTCCGTCAGGGGAGCGCGGCCTCGAGGAACCGGCGCGTCACTCCGCCGGCGTTCCCTCCACCGAGGCCGCGTCGGCCGATGCCCCTTCGATCTGCGCCTCGGAGGGAGGCCCTCCGGCCTCTTCGGGCGGCTCCTCGAGAGAAGGATCCGCCTTCTTCAGAAGGCGCTTCTGCCGCTTCTCCTCCTGTTTCTGGAGGCGCTTCAGTTCCTTCTGGCGCTTGTTTCCCCGGTACGCTCCGGGATGGACCACGGGGACCTCCTTTCTGTCCCCGCCCGTGACCGCTTTCTTCGCGGGGGGCGGGCCAAAGGGAAAAGAGGGGAGGACCCCTCGCCTACCGCCGGAGAGGGTCCTGGATCAGTCGCGGACGATCCGGACCTTCTCGGCCTGGGGGCCCTTCGTTCCCTGGGTCACTTCGCAGGTGACCCGCTGACCTTCCTGGAGGGTCTTGAAGCCCGTGCCCTCGATGTTGCTATGGTGCACGAAGGCGTCCTTGCCTCCTTCGATGGTGATGAAGCCGTACCCCTTCTTCTCGTCAAACCACTTCACGATTCCGTTAGCCACCCGACACTCCTAATCCGCGTACCCACCCCACAACAGACTCCCTGCTGAAAGGCGTACACCCGATAGGCTACCACGGAATTCCGTTTCGCAACAGGGGACCGTTTCGTCTCCTCGGGAGGAGGACCCCGCCGGTGAAGAAGGGCACCGGAGGCGGAGGAGATAGGACTCCGGGCATGAAATGCTGGACAGGAGCCAAGGACTTCTTCGAAGTGGGGGTGCGTGGGCAGCAAGGGCGAAGCCGCGGGCCAGCTCGCGTTTGAGCCCCCCGCCGCGGGAAGGGGCCAATCCCTTTCCGCCTCCGCAATCACCGGGGTTCGTTCCTCCGGCCGGCGCTACGGGGGCGCCGGATCCGATTCGGGGGGAGGCCCGTCCTGCCGCGGCTCCTCGATGCGCTCGACGACGATTCGGAGGCGCGCCACGAGGGCGGCGATGGCGCCCAGGGCCGCCCACACCGGGAGCAGGACGGCCCCCACGACCCCGAGGGTCAGGGGCACCTCGATGAGGGTTTCCCCCTCGGCGTTCTTGATCGTGATCCGACGGATGTTCCCGCCGTGGATGAGGTCTTTGACGCGGCCGAGCAGCTCGTCGCCGCTCACCGAAAACTCCTCCATTCGGACCCTTTTCCTGGCCATGCGCGCCTCCCGATCCGGGCAAGGAGTACTACGCCATTCGCCAGGCAGGAGTTCTTCGGCTCCCCCTCCGCCCGCGGAGGCGCCGTCTCACTCGTAGTCGGGCCCCCTCCTGTCCTCCGGGGCGAAGCTCCCGTCCCGGACCTGCCGGAGAAAGCGGGTGAGGTGGCGGAAGTACGCCTCCTGGTCGTCCCAAAGTGAGTAGTGGCTTCCGCTTGTGCAGACGGCGGCACGGCTGTTGGGCAGGAGGCGCGCCATCCGCCGGATGTCGGCCGGATTCACGGTGTCGTAGTAGCCGGCCAGGAGGAGCGTGGGGGCCCCGATCCGGTGCAGGTCGGACCAACGGTCCCAGTCCTTGATCCTTCCGGTGACGGCCAACTCGCTCGGACCGTTCATGAGTTCGTACATTCGGGTGTTCTGGTTCCGGAAGGACCGCTCCAGCGGCTCGGGCCACGGGGCGAGCCGGCACAGGTGGCGCGGGTACACACCTCCCATGAGGGCCTCCCTGTATTCGGGGGCTTGCGTGGGCCCTTCCCGCTCGCACCGGTCGAGCACGGAACGGACCTCGGCGGGCAGTTCGGTCCGAAGACGATTCACGTGCCGGACGTGGGAGGAGACGCTCGCCGTCACGTTGGAAAGGACGAGGGCCTTCAGGCGCTTGGGATGGGAGAGGGCGTACTCGATGGCGAGCATGCCCCCGAAGGAGTGGCCGTAGAGCACGAAGTCCGTCAGCCCGAGGGCGGCCCGCACCTCCTCCACCTCCTCGGCGTACCGGGACACGGTCCACAGGGAGTCGTCCGCGGGCCGGTCCGAGTTCCCGCACCCGAGCTGGTCGTAGTAGTACAGCGTGCACCCTTCCCCGGGCAGATAATCTCCCAGGCATTCGAGGGCCTCGTGGGTGCCTCCCGGCCCGCCGTGGAGGGCGAGCACGGGCGTGCGGCCAGAGCCCACGCGTCGGGTCCAAACCCGGTGCTTCCCGGCCGCCACGGGCACCCGTCGGACTCCCGCCGTTCGGATCGCCACCTCCGGGCCGGGAACGGGCCGGCCCTCGGGAAAGGTGAGGCGGCGAAAAGTCTCGGAGCCGGAAGGCGGCCGTCCCTCCTCCGCGGGACCCGCCGAGCCGGTAAGGGTACCCCCCGCGAGGGCCGCGGCGCCCGACTCGAGAAAGGTCCTGCGCGTCACACGTGCCATGGCGCTCTCCGCTTGGCCGGAACGGGCCGGTCTTGGACCGCCGCTGCTAAAGCGACCGGATCTCGGTGGCGAAATGGGGGGCGGGAGGGCTGAGAAGGTGCCCCTGTCCCAGGGTGACTCCCAGGGCCCGGATGGCCCGGAGTTCCGCCTCCGTCTCGATTCCCTCCGCCACGAGGTGGGCGTTTATATTGCGGCTGAGGATAAGGAGGGAGGACACCAATTCCTGCTTCAGGAGGTTCAGGTGGATGTCCTTCACGAGGGAGATGTCCACCTTCAGGTACGATGGCCGGACGTGGGTGATGGTCTGAATGGAGGAATAGCCCGTTCCCAGGTCGTCCAGCGCTACCTGATACCCCATCGCCAGGTAGTCCCGCATGATGGTCCGAAAGGCGTCGTAGTTCTCGATGGCGTGGCGCTCCGTAAGCTCCCAGACGACCTCCGAGGGCGCGAGGCCGTGCCGGTGGAGCAGGTCGACGGCGGGTTCGCCGAGGAAATCGGGATCGTCGAGGGTCGTCGGAAGCGTGTTGATGAAGAGTTTTTTGCCCTCGGGCCGGTTCTTCGCCGCCTCCAGGGCGGCCATCTTGCACTGGTGGTCGAGTTGGCGGCTCAGGCGCGACTGGCGGGCGAAGGTGAAGAGGGCCTCGGGCCACTCGTAGGGGGTCCCGGCGGGTCCGCGGGCGAGGGCCTCGTACCCCAGGATCTCTCCAGACTCGAGGTGGACGATGGGCTGGTAGACCGAGTGGATGGCCTGCCGCGTCAGGATCTGCCTCAGCTCGAGTTCGTGGAGGACGAGTTCGGTCTCCTCCTGGCGCTGAGCGAGGGCGGCGGTCTCCTCGATGACCCGGTGGACGAGCCGCTCGAATCGGAGGAACGGGTTGTAGTGGAGCATGGAGTAACCGAGGAGGAGGGAAAGCCCCGGGACCTCCTGGAGGGCGAGTTCGCTCTCAAGCGCGCCGTACATCCTCCTCGCGATGCGCTCGAGGGCCAGAAGGGCGCCCGCGGACAGCAGGGAATAGGGAGCAAAGACGCAGAACTGGTCGTCGAAGACGCCCCGTTGCGTGATGAGGAGCTGGCCGCCGAACTCGCGGTTGTTGACGTCCTGGATGTGAAAGGCCGCGCGGCGGAGAATTCCCTCGTAGCGGTCAAACCCAAACACCGATTCGAGCCGCTCCAGATCCGAGACCTGGAGAAGCACAACCCCGAGATAACGGTCCTCGGCCATCTGCTTGAGCGTTTCGAAACAGGCGCTGTAGGAGGGGAGTCGGGTGTTGACGTCGTACAGGGAGGCTCTCAGAGAGACGAGTTCGTTCTGAAGGTCCTTCCGGTTGAAGTCCAACCGCGCTTCCTCCCCGGGCGCATCTTACTCTGGGGGTGAAATCGGTGCAAGGCGAAGAGCCGCGCCCCTGCGCGCCGCCTTGAGCGCTCCCCCGTTTTGTGGTACCCAGGGAAGGTCCATTCGGAGACCGGTTCCAAACGAGGGGGAGGGGTGAGGAGGAGCGTGCCTCGAAACCATTCGCGGGCGGCGAGCGGGAAACCTCCCGAGCGCCTCCTGCACCCGGCTCTGGATCGTGGCGAGGCCGTCCAGGGCCCGCCGCGGTCCGTGCTGAACCTGTCGGGCGAGGTCCCCGTCCTTCGCTTCTCCATCGGACTGTTCTCGGCGCTGGCCTTTCTGGAGGCCCAGGGGTGGCCTTGGACTCCGGGACCGGAAGGATGGGCCCTGGGGGAGGACGGGCTGCCCCGGTGGGTGGCCGGGCCGAGGCGGGAGTCCACGGAACCGCCGGCGGGGGCTCATGCCGCCCTCCTCCATCGGCTTTTGGCCGGGCGGCCGCCTGGCACCTCCGGCCGAGGCGCGGGCCTCCCCCGCCGCCTGCGGCTCTCAGGGCGATGGCGCGACTGGCTGGCGCGGTCACGTCCGGAGGAGGGTCTGGTCGCCTCCTGCAGGGACCTCCTTCTGGACCTCTTGGACATGGCCGGTTCACTGGGATCGCAGGCACTTCCCCCGGGACGGTGGGGATTGGGCGTGATCTGGCGGCCGGCGGCCGATCTCCGTCTCCCCGGGTTTCGAGTGTTCCGCTCGGGGGGGGAGGTGGACCGGGCGGGAGCCTTGGAGGCCGCCCTCGATCCGGCGGGCGAGGGAAGGACGCTCACGCCGGTCCTCTTGGAGGGCGTGGCTCCCTATGCCTTCGCGGGGCTCGAGCCCTTGCTGGTGTCCAGTATGGGCTCTCCGGAGGGGGCCCGGGAGTGGATGCGAGAGGCCCTGCGGGGCGGTCCGAGGGGACTTTCCGAGTCCCTCGCGAGTGTCCTGGCGGAGGAGACCGGCGGAGGGTGGATCTTGGCGGGCGATGTCCTGGATCCGCCAAGCCGGGGAGCCCTGGAATCCGCCGCCCTGGCGGCCGGACGCGCCGTGGTCCTTCTCCATCCGACGGAGGGGCGGCCCGTCGGAAAAACCGAAGGCCTGCGCCTCCTCTGGCTCACCCCCACGGGGGAGGAGTGGTATTTGCAGCACGCCTCCTCCTGCCTGGGCCCCTCGGTGGAGACCCTGCTCCATGTTCTGGCTCAGGCCGGGTTTCCGGCGCCCCGATGCGGGGAACCCCTCCTTCCCCCCTTGGACCGCCTTCCCGAGCACCCGGCCCTGCCCAGGTGGGGCAGAAGTCCCTCGCAAGATGTCCCGAAGGCGGACGGGTTGGTGGAGGCGGACCTCTTGCGGACGGGGGCCCTCCCCCTCCTTCTCGGCAGGGCACGGCGGCTGGAGCTTCGTGGGGAGGCGGACGCCGCCCGCTTCTGGCAGGGCATGGTCCTCCTTGCGGCGGGCCAACCGTCGCCGGCGCTCGAGCGGTGGGAGGGGATGAACAAATCGGACCGCAGCCGGTTCGGAGTCCCCTTCTGGCGCGCGCGGGCTCTGGAGCGGTTGCAGGATTTCCAGGGGCTGGCCAGGGCCGTGGAGGCCGCCAAGAAAGACCCGTGCCTGTCGGGGGAGCTTCGCCTGGCCTTGGCAAACCTGGAGGGCCAGGTTCTGTGGCTTCGGGGGGACACCGAGGGGGCCACGTCGCTTCTGCTCCGCCTGGCGAAGGAAGCGCGGGATCCAGATCTTTGCGCGAACACGCTCGGCGTGTTGGCCACCGTTCGCCTCTTCGCGTCGGATGCGGAGGGCGCGCTGGAGGCTCTCCACCGCGCCGAGGAGGCGGCCGGAGAGAGCCCGGCCCCGGCG
>JBFLVU010000101.1:0-10749 GCA_040758175.1 Acidobacteriota bacterium
GACGCTCGCCGTTCCCCCTCGCCGGCCCCGGGTTCGAATCCCTCTCCCTTCCTCCCTCCAATAGCAAAAGGGGCCCTTCGGCCCCTTCCTCCGTCTCTTCTGGAGCGGGAAACGGGATTCGAACCCGCGACCCCAACCTTGGCAAGGTTGTGCTCTACCAGCTGAGCTATTCCCGCCCGGACGGGAAGAATACGGCGAAAGGGCGCGGGGTGTCAAGGGTGAATCGCCCCGCGCCGGGCGGAAAGGGCTTCTTCCCGTTTGACCTTATGGGCTTATATTGCTACACTTAAGGTCCCTCGCTGCGAAGAATGCCGGATCCGGCAGCCGCACGCCAATGGAGGACATTTCCATGAAACCCCAGAACGTGCTCATCATGGGCGCCGCGGGAAGGGACTTCCACAACTTCAACGTCTTCTTCCGCGACAACGCCGCCTACCGGGTCGTGGCCTTTACGGCCACCCAGATTCCCGACATCGCCGGCCGGAAGTACCCCGCCGCTTTGGCCGGAAAGTCCTATCCCAAGGGCATTCCCATTTTCGACGAAAAGGACCTGCCGGCCCTCATCCGCAAGGAAAAGGTGGACCTCGTGGTCTTCGCCTACTCGGACGTGGCCCATGAAGACGTGATGCACAAGGCCTCCGTAGCGCTCGCCGCCGGCGCCGACTTCATGATGATGGGCGCCGACCACACCATGGTGAAATCCACCAAGCCCGTCATCTCCGTCTGCGCCGTGCGCACGGGGTGCGGCAAGAGCCAGACGACGCGCAGGGTGTGCGAAATCCTCAAGTCCATGGGCAAGCGCGTGGTGGCCATCCGGCACCCCATGCCCTACGGCGACCTGGTGGCCCAAAAGGTCCAGCGCTTCGCCACCCTGAAGGACCTGGACAAGCACAAGTGCACCATTGAGGAGCGCGAGGAGTACGAGCCCCACATCCAGCGGGGTGTCGTCGTTTACGCCGGCGTGGACTACGAAGCCATCCTCCGCCAAGCCGAAAAGGAGGCCGACGTCATCGTGTGGGATGGCGGCAACAACGACCTCCCCTTCTACCGCTCCGACCTCGAGATCGTCGTCGTGGACCCCCATCGCGCGGGCCACGAGGTCTCCTACCACCCTGGGGAGGCCAACCTCCGGCGCGCTGACGTCGTCGTCATCAACAAGATCGACACCGCCGACGGAGAAGACGTGGACGGGGTTCGGTTCAACATCGCCGCCGTCAATCCGAAGGCCGTCGTGGTCGACGCCGCTTCGCCGCTGGCCGTGTCGAGTCCGGAGGCCATCCGCGGCAAGCGCGTGCTGGTGGTGGAAGACGGTCCCACGCTCACCCACGGAGAGATGCAGTACGGGGCCGGCGTCGTGGCCGCCCGCAAGTTCGGCGCCGTGGATCTGGTCGACCCCCGGCCCTACGCCGTGAAATCCATTCAGGACACCTACGAAAAGTACCCGGAGATCGGGATCCTTCTGCCGGCCATGGGGTACGGCGCCAAGCAGATGAAGGATCTGGAGACCACCATCAACCGGACCGACTGCGATCTGGTGATCGTGGCGACCCCCATCGACCTCGGCCGCATCATCAAGATCAACAAGCCCTCGGTGCGCGTGATGTACGACCTCCAGGAGATCGGCCAGCCCACGCTCGAGGCGCCCATCCAGCGCCTCTTCTAGACCATGGCCGGCAAGCGGGGCCTGGTGGCCTTCGGGGGCAATGCCCTCATCAAGGCCGGCGAGAAGGGGACGGTCCAGGAACAGCTGGCCAACGCCGACGAGGCCGCTCGCCAGCTCGTTCCCCTCTTCGACCGGTACGCCTGCGCCCTCCTGGTGCACGGGAACGGGCCGCAGGTCGGACAGAACCTCATCCGGCAGGAGGAGGCGGTGACCAAGGTCCCGCCCCTCCCGCTGGACATTTGCGTGGCCGAGACCCAGGGGAGCATGGGCTACCTGCTGGAGAAGGCCCTCAGCAACGAACTCGAGCGGCGCGGGAAGGACCGGGACCTGCTCTCGGTCCTCACCCAGATCGAGGTGGACGCGGAGGACCCTGCCTTCCGGAATCCGACCAAGCCCATCGGTCCGTTCTATACGGCGTACCGGGCGAAGCACCTCATGGAGGTGGAGCGCTGGGCCATGGTGGAGGACAGCGGCCGGGGCTACCGAAAGGTGGTCGCCTCCCCCCGCCCCAAGCGAGTCTTGGGCGTGGGGGCGCTCCGCTCCCTTTACGACACGGGGGCCATCATCATCGCAGGGGGCGGCGGAGGCATTCCCGTGGTTCGGGACCTCGACGGAACCCACCGGGGAGTGGAGGCGGTCATCGACAAGGACCGTACCTCCGTTCTCCTGGCCTGCGATCTCGATGTCGACGAGATGATCATCGTCACCTCCGTCCCCTGCCTCTATGTCCACTTCGGGAAACCTGAACAGCGCGCCCTGGCAGACGTGAGCCTGGAGGAGGTCCTGGCCTACCAGAAAGAGGGGCAGTTCCCTCCCGGATCCATGGGTCCGAAGATCGAAGCGGCGGTCCAGTTCCTCGTCAAGAAGGGCGGACAGGTGGTGATCACGGACGCCCCGAGTCTTCCCCAGGCCGTGCTGGGCCGCGCGGGGACCAGGATTCACCACGAAAAGTCGGGCAAGGCGCCGGGGATCCCCAAGCGGTCCCGCGCTTCCCGGGATTGAGTCAGTAGCGGACAGACCCGCCTCCCCCAAGGGCGGGAGAGCGGCCTTCCTCATTCAGGAGCCTTCAATGTTTGGAAAAGACCTGATTTCCATCCACGACCTGACCGTCGAACAGGTGGCGGCCATCCTGGACACGGCCCTCAAGGTGAAGGCCAACCCCGAGGACTTCGAGGACTTTCTCGCGGGGTGCACGATGGCCATGATCTTTGAGAAACCCTCGCTGAGAACCCGCGTGAGCTTCGAGACGGGCATGACCCAGCTCGGAGGCCACGCCATCTACCTCGGACCCAACGACATCTCCCTCGGCAAGCGGGAGAGCGTGCCCGACATCGCCCGGACCCTCGACCGCATGGTGGACGTCATCATGGCCCGCACCTTCGCCCACGAGAGCATCACGACCCTCGCCGAATACGCCGATGTACCCGTGATCAACGGCCTGAGCGACTACAGCCATCCCTGCCAGGTTCTCGCCGATTTCCAGACCATCCTCGAGAAGAAGGGAGACCTCAAAGGGCTGACCCTGGCGTACGTGGGCGACGGGAACAACATGGCGCACTCACTCATGTTCATCGGGGCCAAGACGGGCGTGAACGTGCGCATCGTCTGTCCGAAGGGCTACGAGCCCAAGGCCGGAGCCGTGGCGGTGGCCCTGGAGGACGCCAGGTTGACGGGGGCCGCCATCGAGGTCACCAACGACCTCGACGGCGGGGTCCGCGGGGCCGACATCGTGTACACGGACGTGTGGGCTTCCATGGGCATGGAAGCCGAGGCCCAGGCTCGCAAGGCGGTCTTCGCGCCGTACCAGGTGAATTCCGCCCTCATGGCCAAGGCCAAAGAGGACGCGATCTTCATGCACTGCCTCCCCGCCCACCGGGGTGAGGAGGTCACCGAAGAGGTTTTGGAGAGCTGGCAGTCAGTGGTCTTCGACGAGGCGGAGAACCGTCTCCACGCGCAGAAGGCCGTCATCCTCCGCCTCATGGTGGCCGAAGGCGAACTCGACTGAGACAGGGGGCGGTTGCCTCTTCCGGAGGGGCGGCCCCGTGGCCGCCCCTTCTCGCGTTCCGCGAGGTGGCACGACTCTTGTAGGAACCCGGGCGTCGGTTGGTTGAATCGCGGGTCACGTTGGCCCAGAATGAGGGCGCCCGAAGGGAGGCAGTGATGGAGATCTCCAAGGAACGAAAGAAGGCGATCGAGGCGGCGGTCCAGCAGATCGAAAGGCAGTTCGGCAAGGGCTCCATCATGAGCCTGGGGGAAAGGGGCGCAAAGGTTCGGGTGCCCGTCGTCCCCACGGGCAGCCTGAGCCTGGACCTGGCCCTGGGCATCGGAGGGCTTCCCCGCGGGAGGGTCATCGAAATCTACGGCCCCGAATCCTCGGGCAAGACCACGCTGGCCCTGCAGGTCGTGGCGGAAGTCCACCGGCAGGGCGGCATGGCCGCGTTCGTGGACGCGGAACACGCCCTTGACCCCGACTACGCCGCCAAGATCGGCGTGAACGTGGACAACCTCCTCATCAGCCAGCCTGACACCGGCGAGCAGGCTCTGGAGATCGCCGAAGCACTGGTCCGCTCCGGGGCCATCGACGTCATCGTCGTGGACTCGGTGGCGGCCCTTGTTCCGAAGGCCGAGCTGGAGGGCGAGATGGGCGACTCCCACGTCGGCCTTCAGGCCCGCCTCATGTCCCAGGCCCTTCGGAAACTCACGGGCATCGTGAGCAAGTCCAACACCATGATCATTTTCATCAATCAGTTGAGGGAGAAGATCGGCGTCATGTTCGGCAACCCGGAGACCACGACCGGGGGCCGGGCCCTGAAGTTCTACGCGTCCGTGCGCCTGGACATCCGTCGGATCGCGAACCTCCAGGCCGCCAGCGGGGAGGCCATCGGCGGCCGCGTCCGGGTCAAAGTGGCCAAGAACAAGCTCGCCGCCCCCTTCAAGCAGGCCGAATTCGACATCCTTTACGGGGTGGGCATCTCCAAAGCCGGGGACCTCCTGGATCTGGGCGTGGAGCACAAGGTCGTGGAAAAGTCGGGCACCTGGTATGGCTACGGAGAGGTCCGGCTGGGACAGGGCAAGGAGAACGCCCGACAGTATCTTGTGGACAACCCCAAGCTCATGGACGAGATCGAGTCCAAGATCCGGGCCAAGGTCGGCGCCGCGGTCGAGCCTTCGGGGTCCGGGCCGCAGAAGCCCGAGTAGTGTTCTGGAGGGGGAGCCGGGGCGAAACGGCCTTGCGTCCTGTTCCGGCCCCGGCTCTCCCCCCGATTCGCCGTCTGGAGCGAAACCATGGAGCACTCCAAGAGCAAGGAACTCCTTAGCCGAGCCGTGGGGAGAATCCCGGGCGGGGTGAACTCGCCGGTCCGCGCCTTCCGATCCGTGGGGGGGGATCCGCTCTTCATTCGAAGGGCCCACGGCGCCTACCTGTGGGACGAGGACGGCAACCGGTTCATCGACTACGTAGGCTCCTGGGGGCCCATGATCCTGGGCCACGATCACCCGGAGGTCCGGGAGGCCCTGGCCGCGGCCCTGGCCGATGGCACTTCCTTCGGCGCACCCACACGGCTCGAGGTGGACATGGCGGAGTTCCTCTGCGACCGCCTCCCCCACCTGGACATGGTCCGCATGGTGAATTCCGGGACGGAAGCCACCATGTCCGCCATCCGCCTCGCCCGAGGCGCCACGGGCCGCGACAAGATCGTGAAAGTGGCCTGCTGCTACCACGGGCACGGCGACTCCCTGCTCGTGGAAGCCGGGAGCGGCGCCCTCACCTTCGGCACGCCGAGCAGTCCCGGCGTGCCCAAGAGCCTCGCCGCCGACACCCTGGTCATCCCGTTCAACGACGAGGGAGCCCTGGAACGCGTCTTGGAGTCCCATCCAGGTGAAGTGGCCTGCTTCATCGTGGAGCCCCTGCCCGGAAACGTGGGCACCCTCCTGCCCCGTGCCGGATACCTGGAAGCGGCGCGGACCCTCACCCGGCGGCACGGCGCCGCGCTCATCTTCGACGAGGTCATGAGCGGGTTTCGTGTGGCCTTCGGAGGCATGGTGGAGCGGACCGGAGTGGTTCCCGACCTGGTGACCTACGGGAAGATCATCGGGGGGGGACTCCCCGTGGGAGCCTACGGCGGGGCCCAAGCCCTCATGCGCCAGGTCTCCCCGGCGGGCCCCGTGTACCAGGCGGGGACCCTCTCGGGCAACCCCCTGGCCATGACCGCCGGGCTCACCCTCCTGAAGATCCTGGACCGGGACAGGGGAACCGTTTACCCCCGGCTCGACGCCCTGGCGAACCGCCTGGGCGCTGGAATCTCCGACGCCGCGCGCAGGGCCGGCGTCCCCCTCACCGTAAATCGAATGGGTTCCATGTTCACCGCCTTCTTTTCGGCCGGCCCCGTGGATGACGACGCCTCGGCCCGGACTTCGGACACCTCCCGATTCGGCGCCTTCTTCCGGGCCATGCTCGAGCGAGGGATCTACCTGGCCCCGAGCCAGTTCGAGACGGGCTTCGTGAGCGCCGCCCACACGGAGGCCGACCTGGACGCCACCCTTTCGGCCGCCCAGGAGGCGCTGGCCGCTTTCTGAACTCAGGCAAAAGCCGCCGAGACAGTCCGTCCCTGCGAGGACCTTCGGAGCGAGGCTAGGGGTCCACGGCCCCAGGAGGTCCATCATGACCCGGCGAAGTTTCTCTCCCCTGCGAATCGGCGATCTGGTCGCCACGCTTCCCGTGATTCAGGGCGGCATGGGGGTCGGCATCTCCCTTTCGTCCCTGGCCTCGGCAGTGGCCGACGAAGGGGGCGTCGGGACCATCGCCGCGGTGGGCATCGGAATGGGCGAACCCGACGTCTACACGAATTTTATCGAAGCCAACGTTCGGGCCCTGAAGAGGGAGATCCGCAAGGCGCGGGAAAAGACGAAGGGACTTCTTGCCGTCAACGTCATGGTGGCCATGACCAACTACGCCCACATGGTGAGGGCGGCCGTCGAGGAGAAGATCGACCTCATCCTATCGGGAGCGGGTCTTCCCCTGGACCTTCCCAAGTACCTTGAGTCCGGGGGCCGGACCAAACTGGCCCCCATCGTCTCTTCCGGTCGGGCCGCGACCATCCTGTGCAGGCGGTGGACGGAGAAGTTCGGGCGGGCACCGGACGCCGTCGTGGTGGAGGGCCCCCTCGCGGGCGGGCACCTCGGCTTCAAGCCAGAAGACCTGACCCAGCCCTCCAACGCGCTCGAGGTTTTGGTGCCGGAGGTTGTGGACGCCGTAAAGGCCTTCGAAATCCGATCCGGACGACCTATCCCCGTCGTGGCGGCGGGAGGCGTGTACACGGGGTCGGACATCCTGAAGTTCGAGCGTCTGGGCGCCTCCGGGGTTCAAATGGCCACCCGGTTCGTCACCACCCACGAATGCGACGCCGCTCCGGCATTCAAGGAAGCCTATCTCGAAGCCCGGGAGGAGGACATCGCCATCATCCGAAGTCCCGTGGGCCTTCCGGGGCGCGCCATCCGCAACGCGTTCCTGGACTCGGTGGAGGCCGGGGAAAAGTCGCCCTTCAAGTGCCCCTACCACTGCATCACGACCTGCGACTACAAGACCGCCCCCTATTGCATCGCTCTGGCCCTCGTGAATGCCCAGAAGGGAAACATGAAGAGCGGCTTCGCCTTTGCGGGCGCCAACGCCTCTCGGGCCCGGGGCATTCTTTCCGTCCGCCAGACGGTGGACGCCCTCCGACGCGAATACGAGGAGGCGGCGGGCTGAGGGAAGGCAGGGCCCGGTCCTCTTCCCGAGGGCCTCCCCCAGCCTGGGGCGACACACCCACCGCGGCCCCTATCCGTGGAGGAGTCCCTCCCTGGAGAAGGAGAAGTACCCGTTGCCGCCCACGATCAGGTGGTCCAAGACGCGCACATCGATCTGGGAAAGTACGGTCTTGAGCTGTTCCGTCAACCGAAGGTCGTCGGGGCTCGGCGCCACATGGCCGCTGGGATGGTTGTGGGCCAGGATCACGGCCGCCGCGTTTTCTCGAAGGGCCGCCTTCACGACCTCTCTCGGGTGAACGGTGCTTGAGGAGATGGACCCCTTGAAAAGCTCCCGATAGGCCAGGACTCCGTGCTTCTGGCTGAGAAAGATGACTGCGAACACTTCGTGGGGCAGGTCGCGCAGGCGTGGCCTGAGAAAGCGATACGCCTCTTCCGAACCGGCAAGGGTCTCCTTGTGCAGGACCTCCTCCTCCGTAAACCGGCGCGCCAATTCCAAGGCGGCCGCTACTTGGGCCGCACGGGCCGGCCCCAGGCCGCCGAGGTGAACGAGTTCGAAGGCCTCCAGGGAGGCGAGGCCCCGTAGGGAGCCGGCCTGCACCAAGGCTTCCCGGGCCATTTCCAAGGCCGTTGTTCCCCGCTTTCCCGTTCTCATCAGGATGGCCAGCAATTCCGTGGTGCTCAGCGAGGCCGCTCCCCGCCGGAGACATCGTTCCCGTGGCCGTTCCTCCACCGGCATTTCCTTGATACCCAGCATGGATCCTTCGGGCATGGGTCACCTCCAGGCGGAGGGGGGGTGCAAGGACGCTGCCCGGATCCGGAGTCCCCGCTAATTGAGGTCCCCCAACCACGCCAACAGGCGAACCCTTTTGTTCTCAAAGAGTTGCAAGGACTTTCCCCTCGTCCACCTGGAGGGCATGGCGTCCACCCAATTTGACTTCTCAACCCCTTCACGAATAAGGAGTTGGCTCTCCCGTCCACGGGTCGTGATGGAACTGCGGTGGCTGAAGGCCGGAGCCTCAGGCTGATTCCACTGTATTTTCAGCACGTTCCCTGGTCCCCCGCGGGCTGGCACGCACCCTGCTCCCTTCCGGTCGAACCGGTGGGAGGGTCCCCCGGACGAAGTCACAGAGGAGGAGACCATGCGGAACGTGACCCAGAGATTGGTGGCGGCCATGACGATGGCTTTGGTGGCGGGGGGGCTCTGCCTTTCCTCCCTCCAAACCCTGGCCCAAACCCCCGGAGACGGCAAAGCACAGACCGTGCAGGCGCCCAAGGCCCCCAAGGCCTCCGCCGGCCGGAAGGCCAAGGCCCTGCCCGAGGGGAAGGTGGACCTCAACACGGCCTCGGCCGAACAGCTGGCCACCCTGCCGAAGGTCGGCCCCAAGATGGCCCAGCGGATCGTGGACTATCGGACGGCGCACAAGGGCTTCAAGACCATCGAGGAGCTCCGGAACGTGAAGGGCATCGGGCCCAAGGTTCTGGAAGGCCTTCGGCCCCACGTCTCCCTGTAGGCCAATGGGCTGGATCAAGGGCGGCGGGGAGAGTCGGTCCCCGCCGCCCGACTTTTTTGGGGAGTCAAACCCATGGAGACACAGTGGAAGACCCACAGCCAGCCAGAGAGGGGATCGAGCCTTGTCGAGAGCCTTCTGGTCGTCGCCGCGCTCGGAATGGCCGCTGTCGTGGCCGCGGGGGTACTGAACCGCATCGCCGCCCAATCGGCGACGCGGAGCCTCGCTTCCGAGGTGAAGGCATTGGTCGCCGAAGCGGGAACCCGGGCCGTATGCGAGCGGACCTACGTTGGGGTGGTCTTCTCCGATGCCGACGGCGGCGTGAGCGCCCGCCTCTACCGGGATGGCGATGCCGACGGGGTGACGCGCGAGGATATCCGGCGAGGGATCGACCGGCCCCTGGGATCCTCCAGGCCCCTGAGGCAGCCGTGGGCGCGGGTGGGCATCCCCCCAGCGGTCCGCACGGATCCCGCCGGGAACCCGCTCCCGCCCAACGATCCCGTGCGGTTTGGACGGGGGAACACCCTCAGCTTCAGCCCCACCTTCACGGCCACCCCCGGAACCCTTTACCTGCGGGACGTGGAGGGCAAGGAGGCCTGGGCTTTCCGGGCGGCGGGCATCGACGGTCGCCTCCGCCTGTACCGGTGGTTCAAGGGGACGTGGACCCGGTGGAGTTGAGGCGCCCTTCTCCGAAGGGCCCCGGGTGGCCGAGGATCGGGGAGGGACTACTTCTTGGAGAGTTCGATGAGCACCTGCTTGGCGCAGGCCTTCAGGGTATCGAAGACGCCGATCCCCTTCACCGCCACCGCCTCAAACACGGGCTCGTCCTTGAAGCGCAGCTGCCGCAACATTTCCTCCACGGGCACCGCGGTGGGAAGATCGCGCTTGTTGAGCTGAAGAACGTAGGGGATGGCCCTCAGGTCGAACCCGTGCTCCTGAAGGTTGGCCTCCAGGTTTCGGATGGACTCGATGTTGGCGTCCATCCTGGGCTCCTGAGAATCAGCCACATAGACCACCCCGTCCACTCCTTTCAGGATGAGCTTCCGGGAGGCGTCGTAAAAGACCTGGCCGGGGACGGTGTACAGATGAAAGCGGGTCTTGAATCCCCGGATCGTACCCAGGTCCAGGGGCAGGAAGTCGAAAAAGAGGGTCCGGTCAGTCTCGGTGGCCAGGGAGATGAGCTTTCCCTTGGCCTGGGGATTGGTCTTTTCGTAAATGTACTGAAGGTTGGTGGTCTTGCCGCACAGTCCCGGACCGTAGTAGACGATCTTGCAGTTGATCTCGCGGGACGCGTAGTTGATGAAGGACATGGCCCGGACTCCCCGCCTCTACTCGTTGAAGAGCGCGTCGATGTCCGCGTCCGTGATCTCCGCGAAGGGAGATTCCAGCGCCGACGCACCGGTGGCCCGTTCTCGCTCGGTCTTCTCCATGATCTGCTGGAAGACCCGGCTGAGCTCTTCGGAACTCCTCTTGACCCGGAGTCTGACGAGCCCGAGGGAGGATCGCTCGTCGAAGATGACCACGAGGATGACCTTCCCCGCCACGATGGAGATGTGGATGTTCTCCTTTTCCCCCTCGTGGAAGAGGACGGCGAACTCCTTCTCCCCGATGAGTTTGGCCAGACCGTCCGTGGCCGCCACGTTACCGGCCGTAAGGGAGGCGAGGGAGGTGGTGTCCAGCCGCTCCACGTCCCCCGTCGCCGCAATCTGCTGACCGTTCTTGTCCACCAGGAAAACCACGTTGGCGTTGGCGTCGACCCTCAGCTTGCTGATAATGTCCTTGATTTTTTGAAATTCCTCCTCATACATGATGAGGTCTGAGGCGCCCATACGG
>JBFLVU010000102.1:0-10461 GCA_040758175.1 Acidobacteriota bacterium
CCCGGCCGCATGGATCTGGACGTAGTTTCCCGAGGCCTCGAAACTGAAGATGCTCTCCGCGGGAAGGAAAAGGATCTTGTCTCCCGAGGGGACGGCGATCCGCTGGTAGGAGCGGCGGCGCTCGGAAACTTCCCTCAACAAATCGGCGAGCCGGTCCTTGTCCTGCTCGGCGGCAGAACGCGGACCCTGAGAGGCAACTCTCTGGAGGGCCTCCCGGAGGCGCCGGGGGTCGACGGGCTTGAGGAGGTAGTCCAGGGCACGTACCTCGAAGGCCTTCAAGGCGTACTGGTCGTAGGCGGTCACGAAGATGACCGCCGGGGTCTCCTCGGGCCGCAATTCGAACAGGACTTCGAAACCGTCCCGGTCCGGCATCTGGATGTCCAGGAGAAGCAGGTCGGGTTTGTCCGCTCGCACGGCCGCAACGGTCTCGGGCCCGTTGGCGCACTCCCGGACGATGGCCACGTCGTGTTCGGCCGAGAGAAGGTGGCGAAGCTGGTCCCGCGCGAGAGGTTCGTCGTCCGCGATCACGACCCGAAGCGTCATCTTGTGGGCTCCCCATGCGGCACGGGACCGCCGGCGGCGAGAGGCAGCGTGACCGTTGCGCGGGTGCCGCCGCCGGTGCGGCCGGACACGTCGAATCGCGCGGCGCCCCTGTACAGGAGTTCGAGGCGTTCGCGCGTGAGGCGCAGGCCGAGCCCGTCGGAATTCCCCCGAGCCGGCTGAAAGCCCGCGCCGTCGTCCTCCACGACGAGGTCCAGCGATGAACCCGTGGCCCGCGCGCTCACGGTGACCAAACCCGGCGCGGACCTCGGGGCGATGCCGTGGCGGACGGCATTCTCCACGAGGGGTTGAAGGATCAGGCTGGGAACCTCGACCTCGAGGAGGTCGGAGGGAACGTCGAAGACCGTCTTCAGGCGGTCGGGAAACCGCACGCGCTCGATCTCCAGGTAGTCCATCGCAAAGGCCACCTCCTCGCCCAGGGGAACCATCTGCCGGGCTTCCGAATCCAGGGAGCGGCGCAAAAGGGCGCACAGGAGCGTGATCATCCGGTTGGTCGCCTCCGGGTCCCGGCGGCTGAGGGCTCCGACGGCGTTGAGCGTGTTGAAGAGGAAGTGCGGATTGACCTGGGAGCGAAGCTGCCGGAGGCGCGCCAGGGCGAGGGCGTTACCGAGCCGGGAGGCGTCCAGTTCGCGCTCCCGGTATTTCCGGTAATAGCCGATCCCGTGAATGAGGCCCATGAGCAAAGTGAAGGGAACGGGGGCTCCCGCCAGACCCGAAGCGTACATCTGGCCGGAAATCTTGAGTATGGCCAACGGATGGGTGCCCCGAACCAGTGCGTACCCCGTGGTAGTCAAGAGGATATCCAGGGTGATTTGAAGGGGGATCGCGACCACAAAGCAGGCCAGGTGTCCCGCGAGGGACCGCCCCCACCGCTCCGCCGTGAAGGGCAAGCGGCGCGCGCAGGCGAGAAGGATCGGAAAGACGGCAAGCCAGCTCCAGGCCGTGGAGAGCGTCCAGATGAGGTAGTAGGAGAAGGGCTGATCCAGATCGGATCCCATCAGGCCGATGTAGAGTTCGGCGGCAAAGAACACGCCGGTCAAGGTCAGCGCCGCGAAGACGCCCAGGGCAAACAGCCCCCGCCGCTTTCCGGCGAACCGTGCCGCCGTGGACTCCCTGCTTGGCTCCATCACTCCACCCCAGACCATGCTAAGCCATTCCTCTCCGGGTCACAAAGGAGGGTGGGACGAACGCGCCGTTTGCCGGGATGAACGGGAGGCCGGTCACTCGCGCTCTCGCCCCTGCACCGGGGCCTCCGGGCCGGGTCGTGGCCCTCCGAAGGGGCGTTATAAGGCCCACACCGGGGACGAACGGGTACTTTGGCGGGGCGAGCGGTCTTCCGGGGTGGGCGAGCCCGCTTCTTCGGCCTATATCGCATTGAATATAAAGGACATACGTGAACTTATCCGGGGTACTCTCCGTACAGGATGCCAGGAGGCGCGCATGAAGGTCGAACCCACTCCGCCCCTTCGGGGGGAAGCGCGGACCGTGGAGAACGAGATCCTCGCCCAGGGCGGCGGACTGCTCAGGGACGGACACGTGGAGGAAGCACTGAAGTACTTCCGGAGGATGGCGGGCATTTTTCCCGATTCGCCGGCCATTTGCGCCTGCCTGGGCGAGGCATATCTGGCCCATGGCGAGTTGGAACAGGCCCGTGCCCACCTCCGTCGGTCTTGCGAAATCCGGATCGGACGATTGCAGGGAGGATCCCACGATGTCTAGAGGGCTTCAATTGGTTTGGATCTGTGTTGCGCTCTTGGTGGCGCCGGCTCTGGCCGCGGGCGAAATCCACGACGCCGCGAAGGCGGGAGACCTGGATGCCGTAAAGGCGCTCCTGGCCAAAGACCCCGCGCGGGTCAGGGAGGCCGACACCGACGGCCGCACCGCCCTGCACCATGCGTGCTTCGAAGGCAAGGCCGAGGTGGCCGTCTTCCTCTTGGACCGGGGCGCCGAGATCAACCGGAGGGACACCAAGTACAGCCTCACGCCGCTCCACATGGCGGCCTGGAAGGGGCACCCCGACGTGCTGCGCCTGCTTCTGGATCGGGGGGCCGATCTGAACGCTCGCGAGGTGGACAACGAAACGGCCCTCTTCTACGCCGCGGCGAGCGATAGCGTCGAGTCCGTGGCGCTCCTGCTCGACCGTGGCGCGGACCTCAAGGACGACAAGAGCCGCGTGGGCAACTCGGTCCTCTGGCTGGCCGTGGAGCGCAACAGGTACCCCGTGGCGAAGTACCTCATCGAAAAGGGAGCGGACTCCGGGTTTCGCAAGGACCGCGGAATGACTCTGCTGCACTTGGCTGCATGGCGCGGCGGGCCGGAAATGATCGACCTGCTCGTGGACGCGGGAATCTCGCCGAACGTCCGGACCGAGGACGGCTGGACCCCCCTCCTGTTCACCCTATCCGGGAACAATCTCGAAGGCGCGAGGGCCCTCCTCAAGAGGGGCGCGGATCCGAACCTCCGGGCCGAAGGACGCGACGCGCCGGTGGTCATGGCCCTCAAGTTTGGAGAGAAGGACCTGGCTCTCCTCCTGCTCTCCTCGGGCGCGTCTCCGGAAACGGCCAACCAAGAGGGCCGGACGCCGCTTCATTTCGCGGCCATCTTCGGGTACGGGGACGTGGTTTCCGCCCTGCTGGCCAAGGGCGCCCCGGCGGGCGCCAAAGACACCTCCGGAAGGACGGCCCTGGACTACGCCCTCACCTACGGCCAGACCAAGAGCGCCGAACTTCTGGCCAAGGCCTCTGGAAAACCCGTGGCGGCCCCCGAAGAGAGACTTTCTCCCCTGAGGGCCCCGGCGGCCGGCGCCGCCGTGGTGACCTACCTCGGCCACAGCGGATGGGCGGTCCGGACCCAAAACCACCTGCTCCTCTTCGACTGCAGCCGCCCCGGAGACGCGGGCGACACGCCGTCTCTTCGCAACGGGTGGATCGTCCCGCGGGAACTCGAGGGCCAGCGCGTCATCGTCTTTGTCTCCCACGCCCACCGGGATCACTATTCCCCGTCCATCTTCGACTGGAAGAAAGCCCTTCCGGGTCTCACCATCGTTACGGGCTTCGACCCGCCGAACCAGGCGGGCTACGTCAAGATGGCCCCGCGGTCCACCCAGTCCTTCGACGGCGTGGAGGTCACCACCATCGAGTCCAACGACAGCGGCGTGGGCTTCCACGTGAAGGCCGACGGCGTGAGCCTGTTGCACTCGGGGGACCACGCCAACCGTAAGAAGGACTTTTCGGAGCCCTTCAAGGAGGAGATTGACTACCTCGCGGACAAAGGGCTGAGGCCCGACATTCTGTTTGCCCCCGTCAGCGGCTGCGGCTTCGGGGACGTGGAGGCCGTCCGCCTGGGGGTCTATTACACGGCGGAGAAGCTCTCCCCCAAGGTCCTCTTCCCCATGCACGCCGGAAACAGCGAGACCACGTGCGCGCTCTTTGCGAAGGAGGCGCAGAAGGCAAAACTGACGGTTCCCATCGAAGCGCCGAGTTTCCCCGGCGACAACTTCGAGATCGTCGTGGGAGAGAAGTCAAAGTAACCGCGCCGTCGCAAGGGGGACCCGAATCGCGCTGTTCCGACGAACTCTAGACCGCGCCTTTCGGGTCCTCCCGACGGGAAGGAGTCCGAGATGAGGAAAGCCGTCCTCCTGCTGATTCTCGGGCTGGCGGCGTGGGTCGGCGCGACGGCGGCCCCGATCCACGACGCGGCCCGCACTGGCGAAGTCCCGCGACTTCAGGATTTGCTTGATCGGGACCCCGGCCTCCTGAACCTCAAGGACGAGAACGGGCGCACGCCCCTCCTCCTGGCGTGCGGCGCGGGTAAGGAAGACGTCGTCGTGTTCCTGCTGGCGCGCGGCGCCGACGTCCGCCTCTCCGACGACAGGGGCCACACTCCGCTCCACGCGGCCAGCGCCGTGGACGAGGTGGCATCGGCGCGCGTGCTGATGGAGGAAGGGGCGGACAGTAATGCGAGGGACCTGGACGGCAAGGCGCCGCTCAACCTCGCGGCGGCCAACGGCGCGCTGGCCACGGTCCAACTCCTCATCGAGAGGAAGGCGGACCTCGAGAACAGGGACTCGAGGGGCCGCACGCCCCTCCTCACGGCGGCAAGGGAGAGGGGCGGTGTGGCGGTGGTCGGCGCCCTCCTGAATGCGGGCGCAAGCATCAACGCGGTGGACGGCGGCGGCGACAGCGCCCTCCAACTGGCCGCCTGGCGGGGCTACGCGGACGTGGTGGACCTCCTCCTGGAGAGGGGGGCGGAGGTGCCGGTCGCCGGCCCGGGGGGCCAACAACTCCTGGCCTTCGCCGTGTCGAAGGGGCTCGACCGCCTCTTCGTGGCGATGGTGCGAAAGGGGGCGGACCTGGCCATCGAGAGGGATGGCTCCACCCTCCTGCACGCCGGGGCGTCTGGAGGGTCGGTGCGGATCCTCCAGGTCCTCGTGGAAAAGGGACAGAACGTCAACGCCGTGGACGCCAACGGCTGGACCCCGCTCATGTTCGCCGCGGACATGGGCCGCACCGAGGCGGTCTCGCACCTTCTGAGCAAGGGCGCGGAGGCGAACGCCCGGAATAGGATGGGTCAGTCCGCTTGGAACATCGCCTCCGAGCACGGGGACAAGGAGATCGCCGACCTGCTCTCCGCCAAGGGCGCCGAGACGTTGCCCCCGAAGTTCCCGCTCCTCATGGGGTCCTACCTCGGCCAGAAGCCGCCGGGGAAGACGCCCGAACGTTTCGCCCGGGGCATCGTCTCGGGGCGCTACAACCTCCACAGCTGCATCGCCTTTTCCCCGGACGGAAAGGAGGCCATGTGGTCCTACTCCCAGCCCCCGCGCGGCAGCGGCTACGGTTCGGGGCGGACCCTCGTCACCCGGCTCGAGGGCGGCCGGTGGACCTACCCCCGGCCAGCAATCTTCGGGGGCGTGGAGGTGGACGACGTGCCTGCCTTCAGCCCTCGGGGAGAGAAGCTCTACGACATGGCCGGCCGCCCCCTCCCAGGGGGCCCCGAAGCAGGCGACGAGAACGTTTGGGTGTGGGAACGGAGCGGATCGGAATGGACACGGCCCCAGCCGGTCCCGGGCGCCGTGAATGAGGTGCCCCTCCACTGGCAATTCGGAGTCGACGAGCGAGAAAACGTCTACGTCAGCACGAACGTCGCGGGGGGCAGGGGCAAGGGCGACCTCTACGTCTCGAGGTACGACAAGGGCCGCTACGGGAACCCCGTGAGCCTCGGTGACGGCGTCAACACCCCCGCGGACGAAGCCACGCCCTTCGTCACGCCGGACGGCCGGACCCTGCTCTTCAACCGGGACCTCGACCTCTACGCGAGCTTCCTCGGGAAGGACGGGAAGTGGAGCGAGGCGGTGAAGCTCGACGGTGGCGTCAACACGCCCGCCTACGAGCTCTGTCCCCTACTCTCCCCCGACGGGAAATACCTTTTTTTCATGCGCGGCTGGTCCGTCTACTGGGTGGATGCCGCCGTGGTCCACGAGGCGAAGGGCCGCAGCGCCCGTAGGTAGGGAATTTGCCGAGGATCTTGCACGACGCTCGATGCGGAAAAGTGGAGGGCGACATGATGGTCAAACGCAGAAACGCACGTTGGTTCATCCTGCTAGTGGCTGGGGCGGGCTTCGGTCTTGCCCTCCAGGCCCAGGCCCCCGGGGAGGAGGCCTCCAAACCCCAGGGGCCCTACGTGGGGCAGGCGCCGCCGGGGACGGAGCCGGTGGTCTTCGCGCCCGGCTTCGTCTGCAAGGGCCCCACCAACGAGTACGGCTGCACCTTCACCCCCGACGGCACGGAGTTCTACTTCAGCCGAAACGGGAACACGCTGTCCACGGTGTTGCAGCCGGACGGCTGGCCGAAGCCCAGGAAGACCCCCTGGAACACCCCTAAGATCGAGATGGAGCCCCACGTCACGGCCGACGGCACGAAGCTCTGGTTCAGCAGCGACCGTAAGTGGCAGGGCGCTGCCGTGGGCCCGGGGATCTGGGTAATGGACCGGGTGGGCACGGGGTGGGGCGAGCCGCGTTACCACTGCCCCGGCATGTACCCCACCACCGCCGCGAACGGGAACCTCTACTACACCGACCTCGAAAACGCCGAGGGGGCGCGCATCGTCATGCAGCGCTTCGAAGACGGGGAGTACGCCCCCATGGAGCCGCTCGGGGACGAGGTGAACGCCGTCCTCCCCAACGCCCACCCCTGCATCGCCTGGGACGAGAGCTTCCTCGTCTTCGACTCGACCCGCCCCGGCGGCCCCGCGGCACCGTGGCACCTCTACGTCAGCTTCCGCCTACCCGACGGCGCCTGGAGCGAGCCTAAGCGCATCGTCGAGACGGGCGAGTCGAACATCGCCTCCCTCTCGCCCGACGGGATGTACCTCTTCTACAACAGCGGTCGGGAGATCTACTGGGTGAGCACGGAGATCCTCGAGCGGTACCGGCCCGTGCCGTGATGGGGCGGGCCGAGGAGAGCGCGCGATTGCGCGAGTCAGCCCATGAAGGATGGGACGGGTGCGAGGTAACGAGGGGCGCGAAGAGCCGAGGAGGATGATCGTGAACGTTCCCATAAAAACATTGGCCACATGGATCATTTCCATCTTGTTGGCGGTCGCTCCGGGGTGGGTGACCGCCCAGGCGCAGGCGAGTGCGACTGGGAAACCGTCCCCCGCGGAGATCTTCAATCCACGTGACCCGGAGGTGAATTTCGAAAAGGTCTGGAAGACCATCGACCGGAACTACGGCCAGTTCACCGTCAAGCACGTGGACTGGGACGCCCTGTACAGGGTCTATCGCCCCCAGGTGACCCAGGTGACCACGGACCAGGAGCTCTGGGACATCCTGCTGCGCATGCTGGGGCACCTGAACGACGAGCACGTGTGCCTGGCCGACGGCAGCCGCCGAATCTGCGCAGGCTCCAGCGAGGGGCGGAAGAGAGACGAGTTCTCCCTGGACCTAATCAAGTCCAAATACCTGCAGGGAAAGTCCACGGATTTCCTGGGCGGGAAGTGGGTCAGCGGGTGGCTGGCCGAGGGCGTCGGCTACCTCTACATCGGCGACCTCAAGAGCGGCCTCGGTCCTACCACGAAGGCGATCGACGAAGTCATGAGCAGCTTCTCCGAAGCGAGGGTCCTGGTGGTGGACGTGCGCAACAACCCGGGGGGGACGGGCCAGGCGGTGGAGATGGTTGCCGGCCGCTTCGCCGACCGCAAGCGGCACTGCATGACGAGCCAGACCCGCTACGGTCCGAAGCACGGCGACCTGTTCCCGGCCGAGTACCGCTACGTTGTGCCCTCGGGGCCCGTGCAGTTCACCCGGCCCGTGGTCCTGCTTGCGAACCGGGCGAGCGCGAGCGCCGCGGACGGCTTCGTGCTGGCCATGCGCGTTCTGCCTCACGTCACCGTGGCGGGCGACGTGACGGAGGGGGCGCTCTCCGCACAGTTTCCCGAGAAGCTCCCCAACGGCTGGACCCTTTGGGTGGCTTTCAAGGTGACCCGGGACCAGGACGGCGTCTGCTGGGACGGCGTCGGCGTGCCCCCGGACCTGCGCGCCTGCAACACGGCGGCGGACATCGAAGCGGGAAGGGACCGCGTCCTGGAGTTCGCCGTGCAGCTCCTGGAGAAGGGCGCCCCCGCGCCGCAGGACGAGGCGAGCAGCCTCGAGGACCTCAAGACCTCCCTGGTGGAGAAGTACGTCGCCTGCGCGAAGGAGACAGGGGTCGATGCCGCCGTCGCCGGGCTCAGACAAGCGCGCGCGGCAGAGGGCGGGGACTCCTTTTTCGGCGCCGACGAGGCCATGCAGCAGGGGGGCCAGTACCTGGGGCGCAAGCAGTACGCCGAGGCCGCCGGCCTGCTCGAGGCGTGCCGCGAGGCCTATCCCCAGTTGGCCGTCACGTACGCCATGCTGGCCCAGGCTTACCTCGGCAAGGGCGACGTCGCGGCCGCCGAGGCGGCCCTGAAGCAGGGCGAGAAGGTGGAGCCCATGTACCCCTGGGAGCCGCAGCAGATCGAGAGGGCCAAGCTCTCCCTCCGCAAAGCCAAGCAGGGCTCCGCCGCCGTCCTGCTCGGCAAGGCCCTGGACGAGGGCGGCATCCCGGCCGGGGAGGCGGTCCTCAAGGACCTGTTGGATCGGCGGCCGGCCGGACCGGTGTTCGACGAAGGCGATTTCAACGCCCTCGGCTACAAGCTCTCCGAGGAGAAGAAGGTCGAGCCGGCGCTCTTCGTCATGGAAAAGACCGTCGAGCTCTACCCGGGCTCCTGGAACGCCTGGGACAGTCTCGGCGAGGTGTCGGCCAAGGCGGGAAAGAAAGACCGGGCCATCGAGTGCTACCGCAAGTCGCTCGAGCTGAACCCGAAGAACAAGAACGGCCGGGCGATGCTGGAACAGCTGGAGAAAGCCCCATAGGCCTAGGCGTGGGTCTGCGGTGCGAGGCGGGAACCACGAGTGAAGGGAGGTCCCTCGCCAGCAACGCTGTTCAGTCGTTCATGCGGGGGTGCGCCGGAGAGGAAGCCGAAAGCGGGGAGCCTTCTGAAGGGTACCCCGGGCGGGAGGTGGCGGTGAAGAAGAGAGCAATCGTTAGGATGTCGTGGATCGCTGTCGGGTTGGCGTTGATCGCCTGTGCCTTGTACGGCCAGCAGGGAACGGCCGCTCGCTCGACCGACCGGAAGCTGAAGGAAAAGATCGATCTCCTTGCATCGGGAACCGTCGCGAAAGACGGCCCCGGGTTCTGCGTGGCCGTGGTCAAGGGCCAGAAGGTCATCCTCTGCGAGGCGTACGGCATGGCCAACGTCGAAGCTGGAGCGCCGATGACCACCGCTACCGCGCTGAACATCGGATCCGTTTCGAAGCACTTCACGGCTTGGGCGGTCCTGCTCCTTGAGCAGCGCGGCATGCTCTCGACTTCGGATGACGCCCACAAGTACCTCCCCGAGCTTCCCGACTATGGGGCGCCGCTGACCCTCTCCCACCTGCTGTACCAGACCAGCGGCCTGCCCGAGTACCTGAAGCTGTTCAAATACGCCGGGCTCTACCGGTGCGACTCCCGCAGTTTCTCCGACGTGTACCAACTCCTGAGGAATGGGGCGAGCCTCCAGTCTCCTCCGGGGGCCGAGTGGCACTATTCGAATACGAATTACGCCCTTCTGGCCGAGATCGTCCGGCGGCGGACCGGCCAGGATTTCGGCGCCTTTCTCCACGAAAACCTGTTCGGGCCTCTCGGCATGGGGCACACGGTGGTTCCCGCGGGCGACGGGGCGATCATCGAGAACAGGGCCGAGAGCTATTGGCATTCAGAGGGCCCTCTGAAGAAGTACAACACCAACGCCTGCATCCCGGGCCCATCCATGGTCCATACAACCGCCCAGGACATGGCGCGATGGATGCTGAACTTCAAGCAGGACAGGATCGGAGGGGCCGGGTTCTTCGCCAGGCTCTGCACCCCCGGCAGGCTGAACAGCGGCGAAAAGGCGCCCTACGCCATGGGCCTCGCCCAGGGCCAATACCGAGGCACGGCGACCGTCGGCCATGCAGGTTCGGATGCCGCGTTTGTGGCGGACATGACCTACTGCCCGCAATACGACCTGGGCGTCGCGGTCCTCTGCAATACGGCGGACATCGACCCCAATCGGGTCCGCAACGCGGTGCTCGACTGCGTGATTTTCGGCGAGACGACCGTGAAGGAGGAGGGGAGCGAGGCACGGTCTCCTCGGCCCCCCGCCGCCGGTGAGTCGAATGCCCTTCGGGAGCGCCTGCTCGGGAACTACGGTGTGAATGGGAGCGGCGACGTCATCTGCTTGTCCCGTGACGGGGAGGAACTCTGGGGAAGCTACCTGGGGCAAGGGAACGTCCGTCTCGATCCTAGGAATGAGAGCACAGCCGCCAGCGCCGGGGGGGATATCGTCGTCCGGGTTCTTGCT
>JBFLVU010000103.1:0-10388 GCA_040758175.1 Acidobacteriota bacterium
GAATCGATGTACCACGAACGGATGTTCGTCTCGGCCACGATCTCGGCCACCGAGATGCCCTGGGCCTCGCGGATGGCGCGGATTCCCGCCCCATCGAAGGTTTTGATCTCGCTCAGGACCGCCTCGAGGATCTTGGCTGACCGGGTCGCCGTGTCCTCCACCTTCTCGGGCACGGGGAGGCCCGCCGGCGGGGCGTGGGGCCCCTCGGAGGAGGGGCCGGCCTCCCGGTACTCGGCCACGCGCTGGTCGGGGCGCATCTTTCCCTTCGCGATGAGGTCCTCGTCGTACCTCTGCCTCAGACTCGTGGTGATGAGGGTCTTGTAGGCCTCCTCGAAGAGGTCCCGCACGGCCTCCCGCTCCTCCCGTGAATAGAGGCTCAGGGTCAGGGGGGAGGTCTCGAGGTAGGGTTCCAGGTGGCGCGGGTAGGCGGCCTGGATCTCCTTGGCCGACGCGCTGTAGGGGACCTCCAACAGTTCATAGGCGTCCATCTCATCGAGGGGGCTCGGCGCCAGATGGCCCTCTCCGGTCAGCGCGTCCCGCTCCTCCCTCAGAAAGAGGTTGGCCAGCTTTTCCACGGAAAGGCTGTAGGGGCACATGGGGTAGGCCTTTCCGATGGGCTCCAGGTTGCGGCTGGCCCCCGAGGCTTGCGCGTCCCAGTCGAGGGCCCCGAGGAAGCGCGTGGGGAAGAGGAAATAGCGCCGCACGAGGGTCTCGAGCTGGAGGCCGAGGCGGGCGTCCTTCTCGGAGGACAGCCCCGTCTGGACGAACGCGATGGAGTGGCGGCGGATGGCCTGCTCCACGGCCGACAGGTCCTCCTCCCGCGTCTCGGGGAGGTCCCAGAGCCCGGACAGGGGCGACTTTGCGTTGAGCAGCGGGGCCAGGGCCTGGTAGCGCTTTCGGTTGAGGCTCTCCACGAGGAGCCGCCGCAGGGCCGCGCGGAGAAAGCGGTAAAAGGGCTCGACGCCCGCCGGCGTGGCCTGCATGACGGCCACGGAGGTCCTCCCCGCGAGGAAAAAGTCCAGCGTGTCCGCCCCCGTTCCACACCCCGCGTCGATCAGGATGAAGTCGAAGGGGAGCGTGGGAAGGCTCGCGAGGATCTTCTGCTTGACGAGGTAGGCCAGGTTGGCCACCTCGGGCAGGTCCGGATACCCCGCCAGAAGAGAGAGGTTGTTCACGGAGGTCGGTTGGATGGCGTCCCGGACTTCCACCACCTGCTTGGCCACGAGGGAACCCAGATGGCGATCGGTTTTCAGCATGCCGAGGGCCAGGTGGCACCCCGCCTCCGTGAGCGCCAGGTCCACGAGAAGGACGCTCCGGCCCTTCTTGGCGAGGTGAATTCCCAGGTTGGCGGCCAGGAGGGTCGTGCCCACACCGCCCGTGGGACCCGCGAAGCTGAGGATCTCTGGAGCGGGCGCATCTCCGCTCCGGAAGAGGGTTTCCTGCGTCTCCGGGCTCATCGCGTCTCCGTAGCGCGTAGGGTAGTCGAGAAGCCTGCGGGGAGTCAACGAGGCGAGAAGATTTGGGGACAGCCACCTGTTTCCTCACCAACGGGTGGGTTCAGCGAGGCCCCCCAAGGGGCGGAGCGCCGAAGGGAAGGGCAGAGCCTCCCCCCTTGCCATCCGGGTGCTCCCGGTAGAACTCTCGCCGCACGGGCGCCGGAGGGCTTCCCGCTCATCTCGTCCCGCCCGAGTCCTTTTTGGGGAAGACAAACGCGCGAAGCGGGATTCACTCCCGCTGAAACGTCATCTCTTACGGGTGGGGGGATCAGCGGCGCGACCGAAGGGAGCTGAGCGCAAAGGAGGGAGGGCAGAGCCCTCCCCCTTTGCCATCCTGGTGCGCCCGGCAGGACTCGAACCTGCAACCCCCGGCTCCGTAGGCCGATGCTCTATCCAATTGAGCCACGGGCGCGGAAATAGAAGTATACGCGAGTCGCGTTCGGAAATTCAAGGGCGCGGCCTTGACCCCGGCCCCGAATTCCCGCACCTTATTGGGTAAGGATGACGGACGAATCCCCCGCTCCGGCGGGTGGCCAAGGAGACGAGATCGAATGAAGAAGGAAAGTCTGCTCCTGCTGGTGGCCGGCGTGCTCCTGGGCGCCGTTCTCGGTTTCATCGTGACGCGTGAGTACTACGAGGGCAAGCTCGCCAAGGCTCCGGCGGCCGCCCCGCACGCCCAGGCGGCTCCGCCCGGGCAGCCTGCCTCTCCGGCCTTCGACCCCGATCAGCACAAGGCCATGCTCGACCAGATCCGCGCGGACATCGAGAGCAACCCGGCCGACGCCGAGAAGCGGATCATGCTCGCCAACATCTACTTCGACGGCGGCAAGTTCGACCAGGCCATTCCCTGGTACGAGGAGGCCCTGAGGCTTCAGCCACAGAACACCGACGTCCTGGTGGACCTCGGGATCTGCAACCGGAACCTCGGCAAGATGCGTGAGGCCCGGGCTTACTTCGACAAGGCGTTGGGCGTGGACCCGAAGAAGCGCCAGGCCCTCTACAACCGGGTCGTGGTCCTTCTCTTCGACTTGAAGGACAAGGCCGGCGCCGAGCGGGCGTTGAAGGACCTCGAGGCTCTGTATCCCGACGACGAGATGACCAAGCGGCTCGCCCAGGAAGTGCGCAAGTAGCGCGAAGCGCCGCGGGGGAGGTGGGGGCCATGGACGAGGCCGAGGTCCGGCGCGACCTCGTGGACTTTGGTCGGCGCCTTCACGGGCGCGGCTTCGTCGCCGCCACGGACGGAAACCTCTCGGCCCGTTTGGCATCCGGAGGGTTTCTCTGCACCCCCACGGCCCTTCCCAAGGAGGAGCTACGGGAGGATCTCCTGTCGCGCCTGGACGCCGGGGGACGGCCGATTTCCGGAAATCCCTCGAGCGAGTGGCCCCTCCACTTGGCCCTTTACCAGGCCCGCCCAGATGTGGGCGCGGTGGTCCACGCGCACCCGCCCTTTGCCACGGCCTTGGCCTGCCTCGGGCGGGGGCTTGACCGTCCCCTTCTCTCGGAGGCGGTCCTCGCACTCGGAATGGTGCCGCTGGTGCCTTTCGAACTCCCCTCCACGCCGGACCTGGCCCGAAGGACCGCCGAAATCCTCGGAGGGGGCGCCGCCGCCCTGCTTTCGAACCACGGCGCGGTGGCCGTGGGCCCCGACTTGAGGACGGCCTACTACCGGATGGAAACCCTGGAGCACACGGCGCGGATCACGCTGTACACCGATGCCTTGGGCGGAGGGCGCGAACTCCCCGACGCCGTGGTCCGCGACCTGGACTCCATGAGGGCCCGCTACGCCCTGGCCTCGGCCCCCGGCCGCCCGTGCGACGGGTGCCCGGCGGCGGGGGGAGGGGGCCGGTTCGTGGGGGAGGAGGACCTGGTCCGACTCCTGAGCGAATTCGCGCGGTTCCATTCTCCGGGGTCCATGAAGTAAGATATGGGGTGAGAGTGCAAGGAGGAAGGCATGGCTGAATACGGCGAGGCCCTGGGCATGATCGAGACGAAGGGTCTGGTGGCGATGATCGAGGCGTCGGACGCCATGGTCAAGGCCGCCAAGGTGACCCTCGTGGGCTGGGAGAAGATCGGCGGCGCCTACGTGACCGCCATCGTCCGGGGAGACGTGGCCGCCGTGAAGGCCGCCACGGACGCGGGGGCCGCCGCTGCCCGCAAGGTGGGCGAGCTGGTCACGGTCCACGTGATCCCGCGGCCCCACAAGTCGCTCGAGGACGCCCTCCCCATCGGGCACTCCAGCGCCAACGAGTAGATCGTGCGCCTCGGAAGGGTGGTGGGCACCGTCGTGGCCACCCGAAAGGACGCCCGCCTGTCTGGGTGCAAGCTCCTGGTGGTGGCGACGCTCACGCCTCGCCTGGAGCCCGACGGGGGCTACGAGGTGGCGGTGGACACGGTTCAAGCCGGATTCCGGGAAACCGTGATCCTTTGCACGGGGTCGTCCGCCCGGATGACCGAGCGAACCAAGGACGCCCCCGTGGACGCGGCCATCGTCGGCATCGTGGACACCGTAAGCCTGGACTGACGGGGGACCGGATTTCGAATGTCGAATCTCGGATTTCGAACTCCGAAACCCAAGGGGAGTTGGGGATTCGGGATTGTGGCGGGCGGATCGAAAGGCGCGGGACGGTGAACGTCGGGAAAGTGATCGGAAACCTCGTATCCACGATGAAGGACGCCCGCCTCGAGGGGCACAAGCTCCTCGTGGTGGAGCCGCTGAACGGCCGGGAAAGGCCCTTTGTGGCCTTGGACGCCGCGGGGGCGGGCGCCGGCGAGGTGGTGCTGTACGTCCGCCAGCGGGAGGCCTCCTATGCGTTTCTTCCCGCCTTCGTTCCCTGCGACGCCGCCATCGTCGGCATCGTGGACGAACTGCACGAGGCCCTGCCGTGAAGGTGGGCCGGGTCGTGGGCACCGTCGTCGCCACACAGAAGTTCTACAAGTACGAGGGACTCAAGCTCCTTCAGGTGCAACCCCTGGACCTGGACCGGAGGCCCCTCGGGCTCCCCATGACCGCCGTGGACCTGGTGGACGCGGGCGAGGGCGACGAGGTCCTCCTCTGTCTCGAAGGGCAAAGCGCCGTGGACGCCGTGGGCCGCGGGGACAACCCCCTGGACGCCGTGGTCCTCGCCGTCGTGGATCAGGTTCGGCTCACCCCCTCCCGTAGGGATGACCCGTGGACAGCGCCGTAAAGTCCCTGGCCCAGGGTGCCCTCCGGAGGCTCTCGGGGCCATCGTCCCCTCCGGATGGCCCCGGCGGGCCGGGGTCCGCCCCCCTTCCCGTGGAGCTGAGGATCACGCGGATCGGATTGGCGGAGCTGAGCCGTCTGGCTTACCTTCAGGCCGGGGATCCCCTGGTGGACCAGGTCCTCGCCATGCTCCGGGCGGGCCGGCCCGTCTTCCTCGACCGGCCGGCGGTGGAGCGCACCCTCGGCCTCTCCTCGTACCCTCCGCGGCTGCAGGAGCAGTTCGCCCGGTGGTTCATCCGCATTTCCGGAACGGGCGTGGCCCTCGTGGGGGAGGAATGCGAGCGCGGTTCCTCCCTGCCCTCCGTGGAAAGGCCCGCGGCACCGCCTCCGCCGGATTCCCCTGCCGCCTCCCAGGCGGCGCCCTCGCGGACCCTCTCCAGCCCCGACCGGCAGATCCTCCGCGAGATCCTCGGGGAGGCCGAGCCGGAACCCCACGCCTGTTGGATCGAGCCGGGAAAGGCCTGTTGCGGCTCGGGACGGTGCAAGACCCTGGGGTTTTAAAGAGTTCGAGCTCGAGCGCTTAAGAGCCCACGAGCCAAAGGAGCCGAGGCCGGATTGCGGTGAAGGGCCTTTGAGCCATCGCAGGCTCCCTTGCATCGGGGCTCGTTCCCCATCCCCTCACTTCGAGTCCAGGAGTTCCAGGCAGGCGGCCAGCACGCTGGCGGAATGGACGCCCTCGATGCACGGAGGCTTGCCCGAGGGCGAGGGGCGGCACTCCTTCCAGAAGGCCTGGCGGCAAGGAGAGCACGGGTGCGCCGTGTAGACAATCCGAAACCGGCGGGCCGGCACGTAGGGGGCCGTCTTGCCCGGGGCGCCAGGGCCGAAGACCGCGACCACCGGCGCGCCCGCCGCGGCGGCGAGGTGCATGGGTCCCGAGTCGCTGCCCAGGAAGAGGGAGGCCCCTTCCAGGAGGGCGGCCATGGACTTCAGGTCCGTCTTGCCGGCCACGCTCACGGCCTCGGGGGCCCCAGCCCTCACCGCCTCGCAGAGTTCGGATTCGGCGGCCGTTCCCACGAGGACCACCGCAAGCCCTCCACGCGCACTTAGCCCGCGGGCCACCTCGGCGAAGCGCTCCGGGTGCCAGGCCCTTGGCCGCTTGCTCGCCCCCGGGTGGAGGACCGCGAACGGCCCCTCGACGCCGCACGCGCGCAGGAGCGCCTCGGCCGCCTCCCGGTCCGCCGTACCGACGGGAAAGGCCATGCCCTCACCCGCCAGGAAGACGCCCAGGGGGGAGAGGACCCTGGCGAACTGATCCACGTGGTGGCGGCGCCAGTCCTCCCGGGTGAAGGGCACCGGCCGGGTGAGGAGCCCCCGCCTTCGGTCCGTGGCCAAGCCGATCCGCACGGGGATGCCCGCCAGCCGCACGAGGAGCGCCTCGCGGAATCCCTTGGGAAAAAGGAGGGCGGCGTGGAACCCCAGGGCTCGCAACTTTCGCGCCTCGGCCAGGGTCCGGCCCGGCGTGGTCCCGGAGAGCGTGAGGACCTCGTCCACGAAGGGAAGGCCTTCCACGGCGGGGAGAACGGAAGGCCTCACGAGGGCGGTGACGCGGAGGTCGGGGCGCGCGCGGCGGAGGGCCGCCAGGGAGGGCGTGCAGAAGAGCACGTCCCCCACCCAGTTCGGCAGGCGGACCAGGAGCCTCGCCCCCTGCTGGAGTTCCACCTCCGCCCCCATGGCCATCGCCCTCCCTCCGGACCTCTTGCTCAAACGACGGGATGGGCCGGCTCCCGGCCTTCGACCACCGCGAGGCAGTCCGCCACCGCCATCCGCGCCATCTCGGCCCGGGTTTCCTCCCCGGCAGACCCCAGGTGCGGAAGGAGCAGGACGTTGGGAAGGTCCCTTAGGCCCGGAGCCAGTGCCGGTTCGCCCTCGTAAACGTCCAATCCCGCCCCCAACAGGCGGCCCTCGCGAAGGCACTCGACGAGGGCCTCCTCGTCCACCACGGGCCCCCGGGCCGTGTTCACGAGAACGGCTCCGGGCTTCATGGAGCGGAGGCGACGGCCGCCGAGGAGATGGCGGGTATCCGGTGTGAGCGGACAGTGCAGGCTCACGACGTCGGCCGCGTTCAGGAGCGCGTCGAGGTCCATGTAGGCGGCGCCCAGGGCGGCTTCCTCCGAGGCGAGGAGCCGGCGGCGCTGGGTGTAGGCCACCCTCATGCCGAAGGCGGGTGCGCGCCGGGCGACGGCCCTGCCGATGCGCCCCATGCCGACGATCCCCAGGAGCTTTCCCCTCAGGTCCATTCCGAGGAGAAGGCCGGGGGCCCACCCCCTGAAGCGGCCCGCGCGCACCATGCGGTCGCCCTCGGAGGCCCGCCGCGCGGCGCCCAACAGGAGGGTCCAGGCGAGGTCGGCCGTGGCCTCGGTGAGGACATCGGGCGTGTTCGTCACGCGGATGCCCGACCTCCGCGCGGCCTCCAGGTCCACGTTGTCGGTCCCCACCGCGTAGTTGGAGACCACCTTCAGCTTGGGGCACGATTCCAGGACCCGCGCCGACACGGGGTGGCTTAGGAGCGTGACGGCGCCGACCGCAGGCCTGAGCGCACGCAGAAGGACCTTCTCCGAGAGGGGGCCACGCGGGCGGAGTGTACGGACCCTTGCCCTTCCCTCGGCGAGGGCGAGGGCGTCCCCCGGGAGGGGAGAGGTCAAGACGAGGAGCGGGAGCCGGACCGCCACCTCCCCCTCCTCACCAGAGCTTGAGGATGGCGAGGGCCACCGTGTAGTCCCTCTCCACCGGGCCCACGTCGCTGCGGAGCGCGTAGCCGGCATCCAGCGTCCACAGCGTCTGCCAGGGGCCCGCCACGGAGCCCGAGAGGCTCACCCCGGTGTGGTTCTGCCATTCGCCCAGCCTCTTGATGGGCTGGATGCGCGCGTGCTCGAGGGAGACGCCGAAGCGCACCACCTGCGCCAGGTTGAATTGGTAGGCGAGGGCGGCGATGGAGCCCCGGTCGAAGCGGATCCCGCTCCCGGCGAAGCCGGCCAGGGATCGGCGGCCGAGGTACGTGAACTCGTAGCGGCTGAAGCGGTCCAGGTCCTTCCCGTCGAGCCAGGAGATGGAGGCCGAGACCTTCTGGAACTTGGGAAGGTAGAAGGCCTTGCTGAAGGCGGCGCTCCATTGGACATAGTCCTTGAAGGCCGAGACGTCCTTCGGGCTTCCGGGAAGCCCCCACGGCTCCCACCGGCTCCTCTTGTGCATCTCGTAGCTCGAGCCCAGGGACCAGCCCTTCCAGGAGAAGTCGTAGGAAAGGTCGGCCTCCCAGTCGAAATGGTCCCGCGGGAGGACGAAACCGGGCGTCGTGTCGGAGGTGCGCGAGAAGCCGAGATACCTGCCGCGGAGGTCCAGGGAGAGCTTGGAGAACTCCTGAAAGCGCCAGCCGGCGCCCACGGACACGAACTCCCTCAGGATCTTCACCTTCTGGCCCTCGTCCTCCACGCCGCCGCGGTAGAGGCGGTCCTGGAAGGGGACGGCGAAGAGGACGGCGTTCAGGCTCCCGTCCACCTTGGGCAGGAGATTGACCTTGGACGCCGCCAGGCTGTTCACGGCGCCCGTGACGAGCAGGTTCACCTGGGTCTTCGTCTTCCTGTAGTCGTAGTCGAAATAGTTGACCCCCACGAGAGGGAGCGGGAAGTCGAGGCTCTTGTCGTAATAGAACCCGCCCGCCGCGAAGAGGCGGCCCGTTTTCGGGTCCATCTGGATCCTCCGGGTCCCGTCGGCCTGCTTCTCGAGGTACTTGAGGCCCTGGTCGGTTTCCTGGAGGATGCGACGGTCGCTGGCCTCCGCCTCGGCCACCGACGCCCGGAAGCCCGCGTCGTTCAGGCGCGGCGCCCCGAATTTGATTTCCCTCTCCCCCACCACGTTCTGGCCGACGACGGAGAAGATCTGCTGTCCGCGAACCCGGGACAGGAGCCAGAAGGACCTCCCGTCCGGGGCCTGGTACGGGGCGTAGAAATCGGTCTCCTCGCTGCTCACGAGGGGCTCCTTGAGCCCGACCTGGCGGACCGACATGCGGATTCTCTGGTAGGTTTCGTGACTGATCCAGACCTTGCCGGTGTAGAGGCTGCCCCGGGCGTCCTCGGCGGGGACGAATTCCACTTCGAAGCAGTTCACCCCCTCCACCACCTCGTCCTTCAGGTAGCGGTACGTGTAATCCCGGCCCAGGGTCAATTCCAGGGGTAGGGTGTTGACCTTCTCGGGCTCGATGATGGGCAGTTCGGGCAGGGTCTTGCCCTTCCAGGCTACTCCGTTCACGAGGAGCTGGTTCTGGACCCACCGGGCCCCGGCACCCTTCTCGAAGAAGAAGGTGTTGAGAAAGGTGACGTCCAGGCTCCCGGTGCCCCCCGGGAGGCGGAAGTGGTAGTCCACCTGCGCGTCGCGCACGTAGTTGTCCAGGAAGATCTCCTGGGGCTGGCTCACGGCCTGGTGCCGCGCCAGGATCACCTCCACGGGAAGCCGGTAGACGCTGGTGACGGTCAGTTCCTCTTGGCCCACCGTGCCCGTCCGCAGACGGTTGAAGGAGAGGAGAAGGGGCCGACCCTCCCAGGGCACCTCCAGGGCCGTCTCCTGCTTCTTCTGGTCCGCCGTGTACCCCACGTCCCGGCGCTCGCACCCCGGAAGGAGGTACAGGATCGGATCCGTTATGTCCGCCGTCGGGAGCAGGACCCTGAGGACTCCGGGGCGAGAGCCCGCCACGCGGGGCACGAGCACCATCGACTGCGCCATGCGGTCCGCGTCGAGAAGGTGAATCAAACCCACGTCGGGCCTCGCCCCCTCGGACCCGGTGATCTCCGTGGCCATGGCGCCGAAGCCCGGCGCCGTCCCCGGCGAGAGCCTTCCCCGGAGGTCGAGGAGCCCCCTCCACGCGGAAGCGAAATCGGCGGCCTCCACGTCCGTGTAGGTCACCTCCCGGCTCGCCGAGGCGAGGACGAGAATCTGGGCGGCGATGGGGTTTGTCGTGCGGGGCAGGTGCAGGAGCAAGGGCGCCCCCAGGTGATACCCCTGGAGAAAGGACACGACGGCCTCCGAGGGTTCTCCCGCGCTTCCCGTGGTCGCCGAAGAATAGCCCTCCACGTAGGCACGGAAGTCCATGGCGTAGAGGGGTTCCAAGAGAGGCAGGTCGGCCGGGGAAACCTCCCCCAGCAGGATCTTCGCGCCGCTCCCCCCCCTCAAGGAAGCCGTCATGCGCTTGAGGGCCAGGGCCAGCTGGTCGGGCTCCGACAGGAGGGCCTCCGAGAATTCCGAAGGGGCGAAGGAGAGTCCCATGGCGTCCGCCTCCTCCCCGGCGTGGGAGGAGAGGGTGGCCAGATACTTCAGGGTCTCGGGCGATGCCGGCTCCGCGGGAACGGCCGTGGTGACGCAGAGCCTTGCGTTCGCGGCCCTCGCCGCCGCCAAGACGCCGTCCAGGGCTCCCCAGTCCGGGGCCTTGGCCCACTCGGCAGGAACCTGGATCGTGAGGCCGACGGGGTTGGCCGGATCGGCCGGCATCGCACGCAGTGCCTCCCCGGCGGCCGTCCACTGCTCCGGCCCTACCCGCAGTCCGAACCGCAGCTTCTGTTCCGGGTAAGCCCCCTCCGCCGCGATTCCCAAACACGCGAGGACCGCCCCGATCACCCAACCGTTGCGCCTTCTCATGGTGGCCTCCGTTCGAGGGTCCGATTTCC
>JBFLVU010000104.1:0-10191 GCA_040758175.1 Acidobacteriota bacterium
TTTCTATAACGGGGTGGTGATCCGGAGCGGGAGGACCCGGCGGGTGGCCGCGGGCACCGCGGTGCGGATCGCGGCCATGGGCGCCGCCATGGTGCTCTTCGGCGTCGTCCTGAACCTGGATGGGGCTTTGGCGGGCGCCGCGTCGCTTGCCAGCGGCGTTCTAGTGGAGGCCCTGGCGAGCCGCCTCATGGCCCGCCCGTCCCTGGAGGACCTCTCGGAGAAGGGACCTCAGGGGGAGCCTCCGCCCACCTACGGGGCCATCGCGCGGTTCTATTACCCATTGGCCCTCACGGCGATCATCTTCCTGGCCGTCCATCCCGTGGTGACGCTTTTCCTCGGGCGGGGGAGGCTCCCCCTCGAATCCCTGGCGGCCCTCCCGGTGGTGAACGGCCTGGCCTTCCTCTTCGGAAGCGCAGGCATTTCCTACCAGGAAGTGGCGATCGCCCTCATGGGCAGAAGGAAGGAGCACTTTGCGGAGCTGGGGCGCTTCGCCGCGATTCTCGGGAGCGTTCTGGTGGCGCTCTTCGCGTGCATCGTCTTCACCCCCCTGGCGAACGTATGGTTCGTAAAGGTATCGGGTCTGACCGCAGACCTCCTGGCCGTGGCACTCCCCGCGTCGCGCATCCTCGTGCTCCAGCCTGCCCTTACGCTGGCCCTGGCTTTTCTCCGGTCCGTTCTCGTCGTAGACCGGACCACGGCGCCCGCCACCTGGGCCACCGTGGCGGAGGTGTCGGGGATCGTGCTCGGGTTGAGCCTGGGCATCTTCGCGTGGGATTGGGTTGGAGTGGTGGCCGCGGCGGCGGGGTACGTGCTGGGCCGTGCCGTCGCCACGGTCTACATCGCTTTCCCCGCCGCTCGGGCCTTGCAAAAATCCGCTTGAAGACCGGAGGGGCTCGGGGGATGCAACCCGAGGGGCCCCCGGTGCGTAGACCTCCTTTTTAGACTCCGGAGCCGTGCCCTTGGTCTGCGGTAGACGAACAGAGGAGCCTGGAATGCGAAGGGTAGAGCGTAGGGACTTCATCAAAGTGGCGGGAACGGGCCTCGGCGCCTTCGCCGTCTCGGGCCTCTTCTCCGACCGCCTGGCGGCGGATCGGGTAAGCGTGCCCGGCGGGTCGGTCTTGGAGGCTCAGTTCGGGGTGGCCCTCGAGGACGCGAGAAAGGTGTTGGAGGCCGCCCTATCCCGAGGGGCGGACTTTGCGGAGATCTACTTCGAGCACAAAATCGCCGGCTCCCTGACGGTGGAGGACGACATCGTCAAGGAATCCGCCGAAGAGGTCGTCCACGGAGCCGGGGTCCGCGTCCTGAAGGGGCCCCAGTGGGGGTACGCCTACACCAGCGACCTGTCCCTCGAAGCCATGAAAGGGGCCGCGATGGCCGCGGCCTCCGTGGCCGAGTCCGCCGCGGGAGCCCGAGTCGTTCCCTTCTCTCCCCAGGAGGCGGGGCGCCGGGTTTACTCCCTGGAAGGGCCCGTGGCGAAGGCCGAACTCCCCGCCAAGATCGCCCTCGTCAAGGAGGCCTACTCGGCGGCCCTGGCCCACGACAAGCGAATCATCAAAGCCTCCGCCACCCTCCTCGACGAATGGCAGAGCGTGGCCATCGTCAACAGCGAGGGGCTCCTGGCGAGCGACACGCGGCCCCAGACGCGACTGATCGTCCGGGCCACCGCCGAGCAGAACGGCGAGCGCAGCACGGGGGCGGGGAGCGCCGGCGGGCGCGTGGGCATGGCCTTCTACGGCCAGGAGGGCACACGCCCCAGGGATGTGGGCGCCGAGGCCGCCCGGGAGGCCGTCACGCTCCTCGGGGCCGTGAACGCCCAGGCCGGCGAACAGGCGGTAGTCCTCGGTCGCGGGCAATCCGGCGTCATGGTCCACGAGGCCGTGGGCCACCCCCTGGAGGCGGACGGCAACTGGAAGAAGACCTCCATCATGTGGGACAAGCTCGGCCAGACGGTGGCGACGCCCGTGGTGACGATTTACGACGACGCCACGATCCCCGGCTTTCGAGGCAGCCTAGCCGTGGACGACGAGGGCACGCCCACGCGTCCCGTGACCCTCATCGAAAAGGGGAAGCTCGTGGGCTTCCTCCACGACCGCCTTTCGGCGCGGATCATGAAGCTTGAACGCAACGGCCACGGCCGGCGCGATTCCTACCGGAGCCCCGCCATACCCCGCATGTGCAACACGGTCTTGGCCAAGGGGGAGACTCCGCCCGAGGAAATCCTCCGCTCGGTGAAAAGGGGTCTTTACGCCCAGACGTACCAAGGCGGTATGGTGCAGGGCACGGGGAAGTTCACCTTCTCCGTGAACCTCGGGTACCTCATCGAGGACGGGAAGCTGACGCGGCCCGTGAAAAACGCCACCCTCATCGGCACGAACGTTCAAATCCTGAAGGACATCGAGCTGGTTGGAAACGACATGGACTTTTTCCTGGGCAATTGCGGCAAAGGGGGCCAATGGGCCACCGTGACGGCCGGAACGCCCACCCTCAAGATCCGCAGCATGACCGTGGGAGGAAGGGCATGAACGCGAACACGCAGGATCCCCGGGCTCTGGCCGAGCGGCTCGTGGAGTTCGGGAAGCGCAAAGGGGCTTCGGACGTGGAGATCTCCATCGAGGAGACGAAGGAATTCCGGGCCGGCGTGCGGGATCAGAGCGTGGAGAGCCTTCAGCAGTCGGACTCCAGGACCCTCTCCCTGCGCGTCTTCGTGGACGGGAGGACGGCGAGCGCCTCCTCCACCGACCTCGCTCAGGAGACCGTGGAGGGACTCCTCGACCGGGCCGTGGCTCGGGCCCGGTCCTCGGAGCAGGATCCCTTCGCGGGGCTCCCCGAAAAGGAGACCCTGGCTTTCGACGAGGCGGCCCTCAGGATGTACGACCCCGAAATCGCCTCCTTCCCCGCCCACAAGAAGGTGGAGGCGGCCCTGAAGACCGAGGCGGCGGGGCTCAAAGACCCCCGGATGAAGAAGAGCCTCGGCGCGAACTACGGGTCGGCCGAGCAGACCTTCCACCTCGCCAATTCGCGCGGCGTGTCGGCCTCCTACCGGCAATCCGGAGTCTGGTCCGGCTGCTATTTCCAGGCGGGGGAGGGGGACAACCTCATCCAAGACGGGTGGACCGACGGGTCCGTCACCGCCTCGGGCCTCATGGCGCCGGAGGCCATCGCCGCCAAGGCCGTGGGGCGCGTCGCCCGCCTCGTGGGAGCGCGCAAGGTAGAGACCCAGGAGGTGCCCGTCGTTCTCGAACCGACGATGACGGCCTGGCTCCTACGGTTTCTCTCGGAGTGCGTGTCGGGCTTCGCCGTCTCGCGCAAGCGCTCCTTCCTGGCGGGGAAACTCGGTGAGGCGGTCTGCAGCCCCAAATTGACCGTCGTGGACGACGGTCTCCTTCCCGCCGGTCCCGGAACACGGCCCTTCGACGCCGAGGGAGTTCCCACGCGGCGGACGCCCATTCTTTCGGGAGGCATCCTTCAGAACTATCTCCTGGACACCTACCACGCGAGGAAGCTGGGGCTCAAATCCAACGGCCACGCGGGCGGGACCACGAACCTCCTCTTGGAGGCGGGGCCCGCCTCTCCGGAGGAGATCCTCAGGTCCGTCGAAAAGGGTCTCCTGCTGACGGGGACGCTGGGGCAGGGCACGGTGGCCACGACGGGAGACATTTCGGTGGGCGCCTTCGGCCTCTGGATCGAGAAGGGGGAAGTCGCCTTCCCCGTGGCGGAGATCACTCTCTCGGGAAACCTGGGCGAGATCCTCAAATCCGTCGAAAGCGTGGGAAACGACCTGGAACTGCGCCGCGCCGTGTCAGGACCCACCGTGAAAATCGCTTCGCTGACCGTGGGCGGCAAGGCCGCCAAGGCCTGAGGCCGAATCCTGGCGGAGGATCCCCGGATGCGCTGGTTCGGGGGTTCTCCGCCGCGGTTCGCGCGTCACAGCCATTTGACGAATGCCCAGCGGCGTGCTAGCTTTTGGCGCCTATGGAGTGCTTCGCATGAAGCGAGTCGGGCACGCGACGGCGGTGTTGGCGGTGACCCTCTGGGGTTTCTGGAGCGCCACGCCGCGCGTCTGGTGCAGTGCGCCCGACGGTCACGGCGCGGTGGAATCCCTCTTCTCCGCCTGTTGCCAGGACTCGACCCCCGCCTGTCCTCCCTCCGGAGACCTGTCCGCCGGCCAACAGGGGGCCGAGGCCCCAGGCGACCACCCGGACCCGGGACCGTTTGCAAACCCTTCCCGCGGCGCCGGGTGCACAGACATCGTACTACCCTCGGCTCTCTCCCAGCCCGGTCGCGGCCCGATCCTCTCCCCGCCCGCGTGCGACGGCGGTTTCGGGATCGGCGTCGCGACGCCGTCCGCTGACGTCCCCGCCGGAGGCGCGGGCCTTCTTCCACACCCTCGTGATCTCCCGCCTCCGTCCTGCGGGGGATTTCAGGCCACCCTCCGCATCTAGCAGGCTCCTGCGCCACCCAGGTGTTCCCGCGCCCGGGGGCTCCGCGCCCCCCGGAATGGACTCCGGTGACAGGAGCGTGAAATGATCCGAACCGTTTGCGTGCCCGTTCTTTGGATTTCCGTATTGGCCTCCGTTTCGCCGGCGGCTCAGTCCCTTTCCATCAGGGAGCAGGGAAAGTCGGTCACCCTCGACGAGTGCAAGGAGATCGCCCTCCGCGATAGCCCCGAGCTTGCTTCGGCCGCTGCGGCTCTCCGGGCGGCCAGGGGGGCGGCGCGGCAGGCCCGGGCCCTGACCAATCCCACCCTGGAGGTCGGCCGCGAGGATTTCGGGGGCGAGGGTCCCTCCATCGAGAGGGCGCCGCTCGAATCGATCGGCCTCTCCCAGACGGTTCGTCTCGGCGGAAAGCGGCGTGCGGATGCGCAGGCCGCCGATTCGGCGGCGGCCGTGGCGGCGGAGGAGTTTCGCCGAAAGAGGCTGGACCTTGTTGCCGAGGTGGAGCGTGACTTCGCGAGATTGCTCGGCGCTCAGGAGCGGGAGCGGAGCGCCGGCGAGAATCTGGCCACGGCGCGCGAAATGCACGCCGCGGTTCTGTCCCTCGTGGAGGCCGGAGAGGCGTCGGCCATCGAGGGCGCGAGAGCCCAGAACGAAATGGACCTGGCGGAGATCGACCTGCGCGCGGCGGAACAAGAGCGTGACGAGGCGAGGGGACGTCTCGCCGGCGCGTTGGGAATCGAGGCGGCGGGCCTCGGCCCGGCGGCGGGAGAACTGCCCGAGGCCGCCGAAGTGCCCGACGAGGCCGCAGTTCTCTCCGCCCTGAAGGCGCTCCCCGACCTGGGCCGGAGGAGGGAAGAGGCCAGGCGCCTGGAGGCCTCCCTCGATCGGGCCAGACGGGAGGCGATCCCGGATCCGACCCTTTCCCTTGGGATGAAGCGCTACACGGCCACGCGGGAGAGGGCCTATTTCGCCTCGGTTTCCGTCCCCCTCCCCCTGCTGAACCGAAACCGCGGGGGGGTCATCGAGGCCTCCGCGAAACTGGACCAGGGCCGCCTGGAAATGCGCGCCGAGGAGACCCGACTGAGAACCGCGGCACTCGGTGTCCTCGCGGCTCTTCGGAACTCCGCCAGCGAGGTGGGGGCGCTCCGGGAGCGCGTCCTTCCCAACGCCGAAAGGGTCTACGCGGCCGTCCACGAAGGCTACCAGCGGGGCAAGTTCCGGCTCCTGGACCTTTTGGAGGCCCGGCGGTCCCTGGCGGGCCTCAGGCTGCGATTCGTCGATGCCCGTGTCCGTCTCAGCCTGGCCATGACGGAGCTGGACCGCCTGACCGGAACCGATGCGCGTGCGTTCGAGGAGACTGCCCCATGAACAGAAGGAAGTGGCCGATGGCCTCCCTGCTTTGCCTCGCTTGTGCAACGGCTCTCTCTCTCGCCTCCGGCTGCGGGGGGGGAACGCCCTCCGGCCCGGAGCGCGCGCCGTCCGGCGCGGCCGAGGCGGAGTCCTCGGACCTCGATCGAGCCGTGGAGGATCTGAAGGCGGAGGTTTGCGAGCACGAAATTCCAGCCTACACGTGCGACGAGTGCCGCTACGAAGTCGGGGTGGCAAAAGTGCCCGGCGAACTCCTGGATCCCGCGCAGGGGGGCACTGTGGAAACGGTGCGGGCTCAGGCGCGCGACGTGGGCGGGGGAAAGGACCTCAATGGGGAGGTCCGACTCGACGAGGAGCGGGCCGTGTACGTCGGACCCGCGGCGCCCGGAACCGTCCGCAACATCGGCGTAGATCTGGGCGGACGGGTGTCCGAGGGGCAAGTCCTCTACCAGGTGGACAGCCCCGAGTTCCGCCGGGCAAAGGCGGATATCGCTCGCTCCGCATCCGCCCTGGATCTGGCGCGGGCGACGGAGCGGCGCGAGTCCGATCTCTTCGCGAAGGGGATCTGTCCCGAGCGGGACCTCCTCGAAGCCCAGGCCGCCCTTCGGATGGCGGAGGCCGAGCACCGTGCGGCGGCCGGGGCGCTGGCCAGCATGGGGCTGACGGAGCGGGACCTCGCGACCCTCGCCAAAGCGCCCGAAGTCTCCGGGCTCATGCCCGTCCGCGCCCCCTTCTCGGGGATCGTGCTCGAACGCTCCCTCAGCCTCGGCGCCCTGGTGCAGCCAGGCGACCGCGCGCTCCTGCTCGCCGATACGTCGCGGATGTGGGTCCTGACCACGCTGTACGAAAACGAGTTCGCCGCCTTGCTGGCGGCCCCGCCGGGCCGTCCCGCGGAGGCCGAAGTCACCCTTGCCGCCTTTCCCGGGCGGGTTTTCAAGGGCCGGGTGGAGCGGGTCGGCGGAACGATGGACGAAGCCACCCGCACCGCCGCCGCGAGGGTGGTTGTGGACAACCCTGACAACCTCCTCCGGGCAGGGATGTTCGCCCGCGTAAGACTCCGGCTCGAAATCGGGGGAGGGCTCGCGCTCCCCGAGGAAGCCGTTCTTGAGGACGAGGGGCGCTCCTTCGCCTTCGTCCACTTGGAAGGTCCCTACTACATCCGCCGGCCCGTCACGTCAGGGAAGAAGGAGGGCGGGTGGGTGGAGATCCTCGCCGGGATCTCGCCGGGGCAGACGGTGGTCTCCAAGGGTGCCTTCCTCCTGAAGTCGGATGTCCTGCGCTCGAAGATGGGCGCGGGCTGCGCGGATTAGGGAGAAGGCCATGGAAGCATTCTTCCGATGGATCCTCCGCAGGCGATGGCCGGTCCTTATTGGCACGGCGCTCGCGGCCATCCTGGGCGTTGCGGCCTGGGTCGGGCTCCCCGTGGACGCCTTCCCCGATGTCACGAACGTCCAGGTGATGGTTCTCACGAAGGCTCCGGGGCTGTCCGCCCTGGATGTGGAGCAACGGGTCACGTATCCCGTCGAACTGGTGATGGGGGGGCTCCCCAAGGTCACGCAGGTGCGCTCGATCTCCCGGGCCGGGCTCTCGCAGGTGGTCATCGTCTTTCGGGACGGCGTTGATTCCTATTTCGCCCGGCAAGTCGTTTTTGAGCGCCTCCAGGGGGCCCGCGAAGAGCTGCCCCCTGGAGTCGAGCCCGAATTGGGCCCCCTGAGCACGGGACTCGGCGAAATCTTTCAGTACACCCTGGAGGGCGAGGGCTTTTCGCCGATGGAGAAGCGGAGCCTCCAAACCTGGCTGGTGGCGCCTAGGCTGAGGAACATTCCGGGCGTCACCGAGGTGAACAGCTTCGGCGGTGAGGTAAAGCAGGTCCAGGTCGTCGTTTCTCCCGAGCGCTTGGTGAAGTACGGGCTCACCCTCCGCGACGTGATGGAAGCCTTGGAGGAGAGCAACCGGAACGCGGGGGCCGGGTACATCCTCAAGGGTTGGGAGCAGATGTACATTCGGGGCATCGGCCTCTTCGAGGGAGTGAACGACGTGGGGGCCGTGCCCCTTCTTGCCAAGGACGGCAACCCCGTGTATCTGAGAGATGTGGCCGAGGTCCGCGTGGGCCCCCAGGTCCGCCAGGGCGCCGTGACGCGCGACGGGAGAGGGGAGACCGTGTGCGGCATGGCCATCATGCTCCGCGGGGAGAATTCCAAGACCGTCGTCTCGGCCGTGAAAACGGCGGCGGTGGAGCTCCAGAAGAGCCTTCCCCGCGGTCTGCGCCTGGACGTCTTCTACGACCGGACGGCCCTCATCGAGGCGTGCATCAAGACGGTGACGAGGGCCCTCCTGGAGGGGGGAGTCCTGGTCGTCCTCGTGCTCCTGCTCTTCCTTGCCGAACTCCGGACGGCTGTGATCGTCGTCGCCTCCCTCCCCCTGAGCTTTCTGCTCAGCTTCATCGTCATGAGCGCCCTGGGGCTTTCCTCGAACCTCATGACGCTCGGAGGCATCGCGTTCTCGGTGGGCATGGTCGTGGACGCTTCGATCGTGGTGGCCGAGAACGCGCGGCGCCACCTCGCGGAGAACCGGGACCCGGCGCGCAAGGGATCGATCCTCGCGAGGGCCATGGCCGAGGTGGCCAGGCCCGTGAGCTTCTCGGTCCTCATCGTGGCCCTGGTCCTCGTGCCCCTGTTCACCCTGCAGGGCCTCGAAGGCAAGATGTTCGCGCCCCTCGCGCTGGCGCTCTTGATCTGCCTCCTCGTGTCGATCGGTGTCGCGATGGTCGTCGTTCCCGCGCTCTCGTCCGTCCTGCTCCGCCAAGTGGAGGAGAGGGAGTTCAAGGGGGTGCGCAGGCTCCACGTGGGGTACCTGGCGCTTCTTCGCAAGGCCATGGAGCATCCGAAGGCCACCATGGGCGCCGCTCTCTGCGTGTTGGCGCTCTCGCTCGCCCTCGTCCCGCTTCTGGGGGTCGAGTTTATGCCCCCCCTCGACGAGGGCTCCATCGCCGTCAACGTGGTGAGACTGCCCAACGCCTCCCTGGAAGGCTCCGTGGCCGTGGGCACGATGCTGGAGAAACGCATCCTGAAATTCCCCGAGGTGGCGACGGTCGTCAGCAAGACGGGGCGCGCGGAGATTTCGGAGGACCCCATGGGACCCGAGCAGACCGACATCTTCATCATGCTCAAACCCCGGAGGGAGTGGAAAACCGGCCGCACAAAGGGGGAGCTCGTGGAGGCTCTGAACAGGGACCTATCGCAGGTCCCGGGCATCCGGCTGTCTTTCTCCCAACCCATCGCACTGAGGGTGAACGAGCTGATATCGGGCGTAAAAAGCGACTTGGCGGTGAAAGTGTTCGGCCCGGACCTGGCCGTGCTCAAGGCCTTTGCGGACCGGGCGGCGGCCGACATCGGGAGGGTTCGGGGATCCCGGGACGTGAAGGTGGAGCAGGTCACGGGTATGGCCGAAGTCCAGGTCTCTCCCGACGCGGAGATGCTGGCACGGCACGGCATACGGATCGGCGCGGTCAACGACCTTCTGGAGGCCGCCTATGCGGGAAAGACGGTGGGCCGTTTTGTGGAGGGCGACCGGAGGTTCGACATCGTGGTGCGCTTTCCGGAAGGGGCACGGGCCGACCTGGATGCTCTCGCCGGCCTCCTGATCCCAACACCCGATGGCGGGCGCGTCCCCCTTGGCCAGGCGGCCTCCATTCGGGTTGCCGAGGGACCCATGCAGGTGAGCCGGGAGCGCGGGATGCGGAGGGTCGTCGTCGAGACCAACGTGCGGGGGAGAGACCTCGGGGGTTTCGTCCGGGAGGTGCGGGGCCGCCTGGGCCCCGCCATTCAATCCCTGCCCGCGGGGTACTTCGTCGAGTTCGGCGGGCAGTTCGAGAACCAGCAGCGCGCCATGCGCCAGCTGGCCCTCGTGGTGCCCATGGTTCTCCTCCTCATCCTCTTCTTGCTGTACTCGGCGCTCGGGACCGCACGCAATGCCCTCCTCGTGCTCCTGAACCTCCCCTTCGCCCTCGTGGGCGGCGTCCTGGCGGCCACGGCCTTCCGGATGACCCTCTCGGTATCCGCCGCCGTTGCCTTCATCGTCCTGCTGGGTATCGCGGTCCAAAACGGGGTCGTGCTGGTGGCCTTCTTCCGGCAACTGAGGGAGCGAGGGCTCTCCTTGACCGAGACGGTGACCGAAGGATGCAGGCTGCGGTTCAAGCCGCTCTTCATGACGGCCCTCGTGAGCTTCATCGGCCACCTGCCCATGGTCTACGCCGCGGGATCCGGAGCCGACATTCAGAAGCCCCTGGCGGTGATCGTCATGGGAGGAATCGTGACCTCGACCCTCCTGACCCTCCTGGTCGTGCCGGTGCTTTACTACGCTCTCGAATTGAAACCGGGGCGGTCGC
>JBFLVU010000105.1:0-10109 GCA_040758175.1 Acidobacteriota bacterium
ATGGGGATGGAGGGCGGGATCTACGTGATGCAGTCGGGCCTCGAAAAGGGGGAAGGGAAAAAGGTCGACCGGGGGATGCAGATGCTGGGGCGGAACGTGGAGCGAATCTCCAACCTCGCCAAGAACCTCCTCAGCTTCTCCAAGGGGTCCGTACCGAAGGTGGCCCTCGAAGACCCGAACCGGGTGGCTAGGGAGGTTGTCGACCTCTACGCGGACATGGCCGCGGCGGCGGGCGTGCGCCTGGAGGCGGAGCTCAAGGAGGGGCTCACACCGGCGGCGTTGGACCGGGAGGGGATGCACACGTGCTTGGCCAACCTGGTCTCCAACGCCATCGACGCCTGCCGCGCCGGAGAAACCGCGGGCTGCCGGGTGCTGGTGCGCAGCGGGGAGGATCGGGAGGTTCTCCGCTACGAGGTGTCCGACAACGGGTGCGGCATGGACTACAATGTGAAAAGCCGGATCTTCACGACCTTCTTCACGACCAAGGGAACGGGAGGAACCGGATTGGGCCTGCTCACGACCCGAAAGATCGTCCAGGAACACGGGGGGCGCATCGAGGTGGAGACGGCCCAGGGGAAGGGGACCACGTTCCGAATCCTCCTTCCCCGCAAGCGGTTGCCCGCCCTCACGGAGGCGGGCGAAGACGATGAGCCGAACGGCAACGGCGGCGACGAGCCGGCCAAGGAGGGGGGCCATGCCCATGACGTCGGATAAGCGCGTGTTGGTGGTGGACGACGAAGAAGACGTAGTGTACTTCCTGTGCACCGCGCTGGAAGACGCCGGTTTTCAGACCGACTCGGCCTCCAGCGTGGACGAGGCCCTTCGGAAGATCGCCGAGGCGCCTCCGGACGCCATCTCGCTCGACATGGTCATGCCCGGCAAGTCGGGCATCGTGCTTTTCCACGAGCTCCATCGCCATCCCGAGTGGAGAAAAATCCCAGTCCTCTTTGTCACCGGCCACGCCAAGGACGAGCGCGTCAAGAAGGATCTCGACGCGGCCTCTGCCCTCGCCGCGAGCACCCTGAGCGGCCCGGCCACCTATTTGGACAAGCCCGTCACCGCCGAGAAATTCATCCAGGCCGTGGCCGGGATCCTGAAGGTGGACCTTCCCAGGCGGGCGCCGGCGGCGAGAACGGATTCGGAAGACCTTCGGCGCCAGTTGAAAGACCTGCTCGAGGGCGCCGACGAGGACGCGCTCCGGGAGGCCCTCCGCCTGCTCAAGTCCAGGGAGTAGCCCGGCCTGGGGGACGGAGACGAGGGCGTCGCATCGAGCGACAGGATGGGTCTTCCAAAGTGAAGCAAAGTGCGTCGTTTTTCGTGGTCGCACTGCCCCTGGGACGCAGGTCAACCCTTTTAATGTCATATGGTTGGCAGTCACCACCCCCTTGAGGCATCCGGCTTGCTTAAAAAGGCTCCCGGAAGGAGCCGCCGCCAGGATGGACGTCGATCCCAAGCCCCCGAACGCCGTTTCCCCCGAAGTTCCCGCGTTTCCCCCGACCCTCGCGGTATTTGGAGCGAAGGAACCCGTCCGGCCGGGACACGGCGGCCCCTTCCGTCCTTCGCAGGTTGAGGTCGCCGGGCCCCGCGCCACGGTTTATACGCGGATCCTGGCGACCCCGGGTGAGGGCCGCCGATGTGGTCTCCCGCGAAATACGGCCGGCTCGGCCATGGGCGGAAAAGGCTGATGCAGGGGCGGCTCGGGGAGCGGAAAGGCAAGATCGGAGGTCCCCGGGATTCCTCCGGTGGACTGGGCACCGAGGGGAACCGTCCGGTTCGGTCCGGTTGTGGGCCGTTCTGGCGCGTGTCCCCCATCGGCATCATCCGAACGCCCTTCGTGCGAATCGAGTCGGCGCCGGGATCGGAGGGGGAGCCGCCCACCGCCGAGGGGCAGGTGGAGGTCTTTCCCGATTTCGAAGAGGGACTACAGGGCATTGAACGGAACGCCCACATCTGGCTCCTCTTCGTCCTCCACTGCAAGGAAGGATTCGACCTCACCGTTCGAAGGCGGGGCTCGGGCCCCCTCACGGGTCTCTTTTCCACCCGGTGTCCGTGCCGGCCCAATCCGATCGGAATCACCCTCGTGCGGCTCCTGGGGCGAAGCGGCCGGACCCTGCGGGTGAGCGGGGTCGATATGGTGAGCGGAACCCCCCTTCTGGACATCAAACCCTTCGCGGTGACCTGCGATGCTCCTTCCCGTGAGAGCAAGACACCGGAGGTCGAAGAGGCGCGGGAGGGAGCAGGGGAAGCAGGATGGGGAAAGGATGGGAGCCGCCGTGCGAGGGGCGGCCGGCCCAGCCAGGAGGCTCCGCGCGGAATGTCGTGACGGGAGTGAAGGGACCCTCCACGGGTTCCAGTCGTTCAGCAGGAGGATGTGATGGCGAAGGTGGCGATTCTCTACTGCAAGCGGGTCAAGGACCATTCGTGCGTGGCGTGCGCCAAGTGCTTCAAGGCCATCTCCGAGCAGGCGGGGGAGTTCGGCCGCCTTGATTCCGTGGACCTTTGCGCCATGACCGACTGCGGGGACTGCCCCGGGCTGGTCGTGCCCCGGGTGAAACTCCTGAAAGAAACGGGCAAGGGGTTGGAGCGCACCTTCGACGTTCTCTACCTCGGCACGTGCATGAGACTCGCCATGGAAACCGCCGGCTGCCCCATCGATTTTGATGCGCTCAAGCCCACCCTGGAGTCCAAATTCGGGATTCAGGTCATCCTCGGCACCCACGCCTACTGACGGGGAGAGCGTTGATGAAACGACGGGGAAACGGTCAGAAGAGCGCCTCGGTGGCCTCGGCGTGCGCTTTGCCCGGCGGGGGCCGGGCCCGGGGGGGATCGGTCCGACGCGCGGACCCTTCCCTGGAGGAGCGGCGCGCGGCGTTTCTCGGGCGCACGGAGCAGTACCTCCGCCTCGGCCACGACCGCCTGGCGGCAGCGGCTTTCGTGGCCGCCGCGGGGGGAGGGTGGACGAGAAGGGCGCTGGATGTGGGAACGGGAAAGGGCCTTCTGGCCGTGGCCCTGGCCCGGCTTGGAATGGACGTCTGGAGCGTGGACGTAGACCGTGGAGAGACAGAGTTGGCCTCCTACCTCGCCGAGCGCGAGGGCTTCTCCCGAGCGGTCCATTTCGCGGTCCTCGACGCCGGGAGCCTCCCCTTCGCGGACGGCTCCTTCGAACGGGTGGCCTCCATGGATTGCCTCCACCACCTCCTCCGTCCGGAGGAGGTTCTTCGAGAAATGGCCCGGGTCCTCGCCGACGGGGGCGCTCTGGTGTTGGCGGACTTTTCTCTGGAGGGGTTCGACTTGGTGTCCCGGGTGCACCGCGCGGAGGGTCGCGAACACCCCGTGGCCGGCATCACCGTCCGACATGCGACGGCCTATCTGGAGAGGGCTGGCCTGCGCCCCGTCGGGACCGCCCAAGGTCATCTCCATGAGGTCTCCTGGATGACCAAATCCGTTGCGAAGAAGCGGACCCCTCCTGCGGCAGGCAGGAAATCGGGCGCCCAATGAGACAGCCTGTTGGACCTGGAAGTCTACTGATGTGGGGTATATCGCTCACTATCGGACCCACGGGCCCCAATTGCCTGATTTTTGGGGATCCGCACGCTATGCAAAGGGAGGTCACGGACCCCGGAGGGGCAGTCTGCCCCTTCCGAAGGGAACGCCGGCCGCGCATATCGAGACTCCCGGGCGGCGTCGAGCCCGCCCGGGGTTTGTCCGCCCCCCGCGAGGAGGAGCCCCGAACATGAACGCAAAACCCAGCGGCAAACAAGGACGGCTTCTCTGGATCTTCTTCGGGGCTCTGGCCGCCTGCGCAGCCTCCTCTTGCACGTGGGCGGAGGAAGCCGAGAAGATTGACTCCCCGTCGTGCATCAACTGCCACGAAGAAAGCGCCCACAAGAGCAAGATCGCCGACGACCTCCGGTTGTCCATCCACAAGGACCTTGGGTGTCAGGACTGCCACTCGGACAAGACCGTCTTCCCCCACGCCGCGCCGGAGAAGACATTCTCGGCCGGTTGCGAGGGGTGCCGCTCCTGCCACGCGAAGGAGGCGGAGCAGTACAAGAGGCACGGACGGCTCAACGTGGGAGAATGCGGCGACATCCCCACCTGCGCCGCGTGCCACGGCACGCACGAGGTCCTCCCCGCCACCGCCAAGGCCTCGACCACGCACCCGGCGAACCTCCCGGCCACCTGCGGAAAGTGCCACGAAAACATCGACCTCGTGAAGAAGTACGACATCCGGATCCAGCACCCCGTGGACATCTATACGAGTTCGGTCCACGGCCAGGCGGCCAAGGGCGGCGTCTACGTGGCGGCCACCTGCATCGACTGCCACTCGACGGAGGCCTCGGCGCACCAGATCCTTTCCCCGGGCGATCACGACTCCTCCATCAATCACTTCAACATCCCGAAGACGTGCGGGAAGTGCCACAAGGGCGTGGAGGGGGACTACTGGGAGGGCATCCACGGCAAGCTGGCCTCGCGCGGCGAAACGGACGCGCCGGTCTGCACGACCTGCCACGGTGAGCACGGCATCATCCCGCCGTCCGATCCGCGCTCGCCGGTCTCGCGGTCCAGGGTGGCCGAAGCCACGTGCTCCCCCTGCCACGAGTCGGAGGTGCTCAACGCCAAGTACGGCCTGCCCCCGGGTCGCCTGATCACCTTCATCGATTCCTACCACGGCCTCAAGAGCAAAGCCGGGGACGTCCACGTGGCCAACTGCGCCTCCTGCCACGGGGTCCACCGGATCCTGCCCAGTTCGGATGTCACGTCCACGGTAAACCCCAAGAACCTGAGGGCCACCTGCGGCGAGTGCCACCCGGGCATTTCGGAGGCCCTGGCGGCCACGCCCATCCACGGCGTTCAGGGGGGGTTGCAGACGCGGGCGGCGGACATCGTGGAGAAGCTCTACATCGTCGCCATCGTGGCGATCATCGGCCTCATGGTCGTCCACTGGCTTCTCGACCTGTGGCGGCACATCCAGGGCCTCCTTCGCCGCAAGCCCCAGGTCATCCGCATGCGGCCCGACGAGGTGGCCCAGCACGCCCTCCTCATGGCGAGCTTCCTTACGCTCGTGATCTCGGGCTTCGCCCTCCGCTTCAGCGAGAGCTGGGTTTCCACCCTATTCTTCGGCTGGGAAGGTGGCTTCGCGCTGAGGGGAACGGTCCATCGCGTCGCCGCCGTGGTGTTCGGCGGGGCCATCCTCTGGCACGCGGTCTTTCTCTTCACTCCGCGCGGACGCAAGTTCGTCCGGGACATGTGGCCCAAGCCCCAGGACTTCCGCTTCTTCCTCGACCGCATCCTCTACAACCTGGGGAAAAAGGAGAACGCCGCGTGCATCCAGCGATTCTCCTACGTGGAAAAGGCCGAGTACTGGGCCCTGGTGTGGGGTACGGCCGTGATGGTGGTCACGGGCATCCTCCTCTGGTTCGACAACTGGTTCATCCACTTTCTTCCGAAGGGCGCCCTGGATGTGGCCCTCGTCGTTCATTATTACGAGGCGTGGCTCGCCACGCTGGCCATCGCCGTCTGGCACCTCTATTCCACCGTGTTCAGCCCCCACGTCTATCCCATGAATCCCAGCTGGATCACCGGGTACATGCCGGAGGAGATGTATCACCACGAGCACCCCGGCTACCTGGAGGAGGCGAAGAAGGAGACGGCGGAATTTCTGAAGAACGAGATCGACCGCCTGTCGCCCCTCGGGCGGGACAAGAAGGGGTCCGAGTGACGAAAGGGGCCTGGGTGTAGAATAGGTAGTGATCCGGTAGGAGAGACGGCGGTCCGCCGGTGGGCCCTGCCCAAGCGACGAAGGAAGAAATCCGGCAGGCCCTTTGGTTGTGGACCTGGGGCCGGCCCCGGGAGGAGGGAAGATGTCGTTTAAACTGTCCACCCGAGCCCGCTACGCCCTTCGCATGATGCTGGACATCGCGCGGAACGGGGGCGAGAGCGAGCCGGTGAGCCTGTCGGGGGTCTCCGAGCGGACCCACGTCTCCCGGGGGTATCTGGAGCAGTTGGCCATCGTTCTGAGGAACCACCACCTCCTGCGGGGAATCCTCGGAAAGCAAGGGGGGTATCGCCTCGCCCGCCCGGCGAAGGAGATCACGCTCCGGGAAGTCGTGGAGGCCTCCATCGGTCCCATCGCTATCCTGGACTGCGTCCTGGAGCCTGACCACTGTGCCCAGTCCGAAGCTTGCGAATGCCGGTTCCTCTACCTCCTCATCAACCACCGCATCGTGCAAGTTTTCGAGGATTACTCCCTGGCGGACCTCCTTCAGCCGGGGTGGGCCGCGGCGGTGAGGCAGGCCCTTGAGGGGGGGGACCCCCTGGCCCTTCCCAAGGTCTCGGAGGGGAGTGCCGGGTAGGGTCTCCAAGGGGCCGTTGTTTCGTATTGAAACGCTCCAACCCCCTAGACAGACTCCTGTTGTCTTCCTGCAACTTCAATCAAATGAATGAACTATGCGCGTTTCCTGAGGGGCCCCGCGTCCTCGAGGGCCCGCCATGAGTTCGGCCCTCCGTTGGGTGACTCCACCCTAAGTCTTTATCTCATACTAATATTAATGGACTAGTAGGATTATCGGCCTCAGGATTTCCCCCATGAGGATATCCACGCGGGCCCGCTACGCCCTTCGCATGATGCTCGACATCGCCCGGAACGGCGAGGGCGGCCATCCGGTGAGCCTGGCGGACGTGGCGGAGAGGACGGACCTCTCCCGGGGCTACCTCGAACAGCTCACGGCGCCGTTGAGGACCCAGCACCTCCTCAAGGGCTTTCCGGGGAAGCAAGGGGGATATCGGCTGACCCGGCCCGCCGACTCCATCACCCTTCGCCAGATCATCGAGGCCGCCATCGGCCCCGTGGCCATCCTCGACTGCCTGGAAGATTCCACGACCTGCCTTCGGGCCGGGGACTGCGAGTGCCGCGTGGTCTACGGGCTGATCAACGAGGAGATCCGGGGGGTGCTGGAGGCGTTCACGCTGGAGGACCTGAAGGACCCACGGCTCAAGGGGGAACTCGAAGGGAAGCTGGAGGCGCGGAGAAGGGAGGCAAGGCACTAATGACCGAGAAGGTGATACGGGGAAAGACGCTCAGGCTGGTGCAGGGCGACATCACGGACCTGGACGTGGAGTCCTTCGTCTATTACGCCAGGCCCGATCTCAAGCTGGGGACCGGCTTCGGAGGCGCCATCGCCCAGCGCGGGGGGCCTTCCATCCAGGCCGAACTGAACGGTCTCGGCCCGCTTGAGGCGGGCGAGGCCGTGGTGACCCAGGCGGGCAACCTCAAGGCCAAGCGCATCATTCACGCCGTGGGCCCTCGCCACCACGAGGCCGACGAGGAGAAGAAACTGCGAAAAGCGGTCCGCAGCGCCCTCGAGGCGGCGGAGGAGGCCGGCTTGAAGCAGATCGCTTTTCCCGCCATGGGCGCGGGCTTCTACGGGGTCTCCCTCGACCTCTGCAGCAAGGTGTTGGTGGAGGAGATCGCGGCCCACCTCGGGAACGAGGCGCGCCTTTCGGAGGTCGTGGTCTGCGTCCTGGACCAGCGTGAGCTCAAGCCTTTCCACGCGCGCGTCGGCGCCCTCGGTTAGAAAGGGACGGACATGACCGAAAGCACGCTCCTTCACTTTGCCGAGCACCGCCTCCAGGAGATCGCGCTGGTCTTCATGGCGGCCGTCTACGTCCTTCGCTTGAGGTGGATGCTCTCCTTCAAGTTCGGGAAGGAGAGGCAGGCCTTCACGGGGAAGGGAAGCACGGAGAACCGGAAGAAGGCCATCGCCTACTCCATGTTCAACGTGGCCATGCCCTGGGCCATGGAAAGCACCCGCCGAAACCCCTTCTTCTGGATCCAGTTCGTGATCTTCCACCTCGGCGTCGTGGCGGCCATCACCCTCTCCTTCGTCATCCCCTATGCACCGGGCCTTCTTCAACTTCCCGGCACGGTGACCGCCTTTCGCGTCTTCATCGCCGCCGCCTTCCTGGTGGGATGCGCCCGGATCGTGAGGCGGCTGGTGAGACCGCATATCCGGGCCATCAGCACGCCCGACGACATCTTCTCCCTCGTGCTCCTGACCGCTTGGTTCCTCTTCGGGGTCCTCGCCGCGCCCAACACCCCCGGAGAGGCCGAATGGCCCCTTCTGACCTTCTTCCTTCTGACGGCCTTTTTCCTGGTCTACGTCCCCTTCAGCAAGATCTCCCACTATCTCTACTATCCCTTCGGGCGGTACTTCCTGGGCAGGACCATGGGCCACCGGGGAGTTTTTCCCCTTCAGCGGGGCACCGGATCGGCGGCCGCCCGTTAGGGCGGGCGCGCGGCCGTTCCTGTCCGAGAGGTGACGCCGATGAGCATGGAAAGATCGTACAAGGCGCAGAAGTTCCTGGAGAGGCTCCCGCAGAAGCTGTCCAGGCCCGTGGTTTCTTCACTGGTGGGATGCGTCCATTGCGGGATGTGCACCGAATCCTGCCACTATGTCCTCACGAATCCCGATGACGTGACCTACGCGCCGGCCTACAAGGCCGACCGCATCCGCAAGATCTTCAAGCGCCACGTGGACTGGGCCGGACGCGCCATCCCGTGGTGGGTGGGGGCCAAGAGCGTCTTCACCGACGAGGAACTCGAAGAGCTGAAGGACATCGCCTTCGGGAAATGCACCAACTGCCGCCGTTGCACGCTCAACTGCCCCATGGGAGTGGACTTCGCCGTTTTGAACCGGATGACCAGGGGCCTCCTCGTGCACGTGGGCGTCATGCCCGAAGGGGTGGCCGTGGTGAGCAAGGACCAGTGGGAAATCGGCAACCAGATGGGGGTCCTCAAGGAGGACTACCTGGAGACCATCCAGTGGATGTCCGACGAACTCGTGGAGGAGGTGGGCGATCCCGCCGCGGCGATCCCCGTCGACAAGGTCGGAGCCGAGGTCGTCTACTCCATCAATCCCCGAGAGGTGAAGTACGATCCCCGGACCATCAAGGACGCGGCGAAGATCTTCTACTACGCTGGAGAAAATTGGACCATGCCCAGCGAAGGCTGGGACATGACCAACTTCGGCCTCTTCTCGGGGGACGACGAACTCGGGGGAGCCGTGGCGCGTCGGCTCTTCGAGAAGGTGAAGGAACTGAAGGGGAAGAAGCTGGTCATCTCGGAGTGCGGCCACGGGTACCGGTCCACCCGTTGCGAAGCGCAGAACTGGGCCGGAATGGACCTCGATTTCGAGATGGAGAGTTCGGTAGTCACCATGCTCCGCTACATCCAGGAGGGGCGGATCAAGGTGGACCGGAGCAAGAATGCCCTTTCCGCCACCTACCACGACTCCTGCAACAACGCCCGCTCCTGCGGCATGTTCGAGGAGCCTCGAGAACTGCTCCGGCACGTTCTCGGGGACTTCCGGGAGATGTACCCGAACCGGGCGGAGAACTACTGCTGCACCGGCGGGGGGGGCGCCATGTCCATGTCCGAGTACGCCCCGCGGCGCCTCAAGTCGGCCAAGGTGAAGGCGGACCAGCTCTCGGCCACGGGGGCGCAGGCGGTCGTCACCTCCTGCCACAACTGCGTGGACGGCCTCACGGACCTCATCAAGCACTACAAGCTCAACATGAAGGTCACCCAGCTCGTGAACCTCGTGGCGGACGCCCTCGTTCCGCAGGAGAGGAAGGCGCGCATGGAGGTCAAGGCGCACGCCCCGGCCTTCGCCGGGAAGACCGTGCTGGTGGTGGACGACGAGCCCGACATGGTGGCCTTCATCGGCGCGGTCCTGGAAGACAACGGGGCCACGGTCCTGAGGGCGTCGAACGGCGAGGAGGCGCTGGATCTGGCCCGGACCCGCAGGCCCGACCTCATGACGCTGGACCTGTCCATGCCGGGGAAGAGCGGCGTGGACGTCTTCATCGCCCTCCGCGAGGACCCGGAGCTTCGAACCTTGCCCATCTGCGTGATCACGGGCAAGCCCGAAATGAGAAGGCTCATTTACGAGCGTCCGGTGCCCCCGCCGGAAGGCTTCATGAACAAGCCCGTGGACGAGGAATCCCTCGTCCTAAACGTGAGAAAGATCTTCGAACTGAAGGGGAAGCTCCACTGATGCGCTCCTTTCCGGACCCGGCCGGCCCGACCGCCCGCCGGGGGGGGGGGT
>JBFLVU010000106.1:0-10082 GCA_040758175.1 Acidobacteriota bacterium
TCCCCCCACCTTGGCCGCGCCCGCGTTGAAGATGGAGTTGGCGGGGTAGGGGAGGCTCGCCGTCGTCAGGATGGGGTTCCGGGGATGGCGGGTGAAGAGGTTCACGCCCAGCTTGTGGAAGCGGTCGCCGTTCATGGGGGAGAAGAGCCCTCCGGGGGCCGGCCCGTCGCCGGCGAATCGGAAGCATACAGAAAAAAGCCGGCGGGAGGAAGGGGGGAGGTCGGGTGGGGGATTTCGGAATGGGGATTTCGGGTTTGGAATCGGCGAATCAGATGGAAAGCGGAGAAGTGGGAACGATGGAAAGGCCGGGCCCGACCCGTTCCCGACTTCGCCTGCTATACTGGAGCCCATTCGCCTTGAACTACGCCCCCTGGGAGGGATGCATGAGACCCCTGTCCGTCGCCTTCATCGGAACCTACATCCCGCGCCTGTGCGGCATCGCGACCTTCACCCACGACCTGGGGCGCTCGGTGGCCGCCGCCACGGACCGCCTCTTCGGCGAGGACCCCCGGCTTCGGGTGGTGGCCATGCACAATCCGGCCGACGCCTTCCGATACGGTCCGGAGGTGGATTTCGTGGTGCGCCAGCCGCTGAAGCGCGACTACCTCGAGGCGGCGGAGTTCCTCAACATCTCTCCCTTCGACGTGGTGAGCCTCCAGCACGAGTACGGGATCTTCGGCGGGGACGACGGGCGGAACGTCCTGGACCTCCTGGAGGGCCTGCGCAAGCCCGTGGTGACCACCCTCCACACGGTGCTGACGAGTCCGAGCGAGGGCCAGCGCAGGGTCCTGGGCCAGGTCTGCGAGGCCTCCTCGGCCGTGGTCGTCATCGCCAAAAAGGCCGTCCCCGTCCTGGAAGAGGTCTACGGCGTCCCCCGGGAGAAGGTGGTCCACATCTACCACGGCGTCCCCGACGTGCCCTACCTGGATCCGGCCTTCTACAAGGACCAGTTCCAGGTGGAGGGGAAGAAGGTCCTCCTGACCTTCGGGCTCATCGGCCCGGGCAAGGGCATCGAACACGCCATCGACGCCGTGGCCCGGGTCGTGCCCCGCCACCCCAACCTGGTGTACGTGATCCTCGGCGCCACCCACCCGGACGTGAAGCGACACCACGGCGAGGCCTACCGCCTTTCCCTTCAGCAGAGGGCCGAGCGCCTCGGGATCAAGGACAACGTGGTCTTCTACGACCGTTTCGTCTCCGAGGAACAGCTCACGGAGTTCCTCCAGATGGCCGATTTCTACATCACGCCCTACCTCGCCAAGGAGCAGATGTCCTCGGGGACCCTCTCCTTCGCCCTCGGCTGCGGCAAGGCCATCGTCTCCACGCCCTACTGGTACGCGGAGGAACTCCTCGGCGAGGGGCGCGGCCTCCTGGCCCCCTTCGGGGACGCGGAGGCCATGGCCGAGCGGCTCGCCTCCCTCCTCGACGACGAAGTCTCCTGCAACCAGATGCGCAAGCGGGCCTACCAGTTCGGCCGAACCATGGTGTGGAAGGAGATCGGCAACCGCTACGTGGAGGTCTTTCAGCAGGCGGCCCGGGCAGGGCTCACGCGCGCGGCGACGGTGCGGTCCGTGCCCTCCGGCCTTCCCGAAATGCGCTTGGACCACCTGAGGGCGCTTACGGACGACACGGGCCTTCTCCAGCACGCCGTCTTCGCCACGCCCTGGCGGCAGCACGGGTACACCACGGACGACAACGCGAGGGCCCTGCGGTTCGTCGTCCGGTACCACGCCCTCTTCCAGGACGATTCGGTCCTGCCCATGGCCACGACCTACATGGCCTTTCTGCTCGATGCCCTCGACACCGGGACGAACCGGTTCCGGAACGAGATGGGCTTCGACCGGCGCTGGCTCGACGAGGTGGGTTCCGAAGACTGCCAGGGCCGGGCCCTCGCCGCCCTGGCCGACGCCCTCGTCCTGGCCCCCAACGACGCCATCTCCGGGATTGCCATGGAACTCTTCGGAAAGGCCCTGCCGCCCCTCGCCTCCTTCACCTCCCCCCGCGCCTGGGCCTGGGTCATCCTGGGCTGCGACCGGTACCTCAAGCGCTTCGGCGGCGCCCGAGAGGTGAGGGACCTGCGGCAGGAGATGTCGCGGCGCCTCATCCGCCTCTTCGAGGAGAACGCCACCGAGGAGTGGCCCTGGTGCGAGCCCAAGCTCACCTACGACAACGCGCGGCTCTGCAAGGCCCTCATCGTGGCGGAGAAGGTGACCAGCCCCGAGGGGACCTTGAAGGCGAGCCTCCACTCGCTCCAGTGGCTCCTCGACGTCCAGACCGATGCCAACACGGGCGTCCTCTCCCTCATCGGCAACCAGGGGTGGTTCGAGAAGGGAAAGAAGAAGGTCCGCTTCGACCAGCAGCCCATCGAGGCGGGCGCCCTCCTTTCCGCCTGCCACGAAGCCCTCAAAGCCACCGGTGACCGGAAATGGTACGAGGCCATGCGGCGTTGCTTCCACTGGTTCCTCGGTGTCAACGACCTCTCGGTGGCCCTCGTGAACTACACCACCCACGGCTGCCACGACGGGCTCCAGCGCACGGGAGTGAGCCAGAACCAGGGTGCCGAGTCCACCCTCTCCTGGCTCGGAGCCCTCCTAAGGATGTACGAGGAGTCGAGGTAGGGCAGGGGCGGCGAGGGGCGCGTGGCGAAGGGAACCGGATCGGGAACGATGGAAGGGGTGAGGCCATGAGCGAGGAAGCGCCGAAGAACCTGGAGGAGTTCCAGTCCAGGATCGTCCACGACGTGAGGCCCTGGGGCCTGTTCCGCCGATTCCCCCACCAGGGCGTGTCGAGCATCAAGATCATCGCCGTGAGCCCGGGCGGCGTCCTGTCCCTCCAGTACCACCACGGGCGGGACGAGTTCTGGCTCGTCCTCGACGAGGGCCTCGAGATGACCGTGGGAGAGCGGATCTGGCGACCCGCGCCGGGCGAGGAGGTCTGGATCCCCAAGGGAACGCGCCACAGGGCCCGCGGCGTGGGGGACAAACCGGCCCGCGTCCTCGAACTCTGGATCGGCGACTCGGAGGAGTCCGACATCGTCCGTGTGGAGGACGTCTACCAGAGAGGGTGAGTCAGGGAGCGGCCCGCCGAAGACCCGAACCCAAAACGGCGGAAGGCGGGGCGGGGCCGCCCGATCCCCGGGCAGGACTCCCCTTCGACCGTCAGGACGTTCCCTCGGTTCCGGCCTTCCCCTCCCCCGGCCTCCCCCTCAACAGGAACAGGAAGGGGAGGAGCGCGGCGAAGATGAGGGCGAGCATCCAAAAAACGTCCACGAAGGCCGAAAGGTAAGCCTGCCGCTGGAGCTCCCCATACAGAAGGCCCTGGGCCGCCTCTTTCACGGAGGAGGGGTCGAGGCCCGACCAGGGGAAGAGCCCCCGGGCCGTCTCGTCGAGGCGCTGGGTGAAGCCCGGATCGAAGGGGGTCAGGTTCTCCACGAGCCGGGTCTGGTGGAACTGGGCTCGCTGTCCCAGGACCGTCGCGGACAGGGCGATCCCCACCGAGCCCCCCTCGTTGCGAAGCAGGTTGAACAGGCCCGTGGCCTGGCCCATTTGCTGAGGCGAGATCCGGGAATAGGCCGAAACGGCGATGGGCACGAAGAGAAACCCCAATCCGAAGCCCTGGACCAGCCGCGAGAGGGTCAGGTACCAGAAGTCCACCGCCAGGCTCACGTGAACCAGCATCCACATGGACACCACGTTGGCCGCCACGCCTACGAACACGAGCAGGCGCGTGTCCACCTTTCCGATGAGGTTCCCCACGAAGACCATCGCGAAGAGCGAGGCGAACCCGCCCGGGGAGAGCACGTAGCCCGCCCAGGTGGCCGTATAGCCCAGGAGGTGCTGGGAGAACAGGGGAAGCATCACGAAGGATCCGTAGAGCCCGAAGCCCAGCAGGAACATGAGCACCGTCCCCGAGGCGTACTCCCGGTTCTTCAGGATGCGCACGTCCACCAAGGGATTCTTCGCCGTGAGCGATCGCCACACGAAGAGGGCGATCCCCAGTGCGGAGACGGAGGCCCAGAACTTGATGAAGGGGCTCTCGAACCAGTCGAAGCGCTCACCCCGGTTGAGGAAGATCTCCAGGCCCCCCAGCCCCGCCGCGATGAAGACGAAGGAGGCGTAGTCCACCCGGCCCTCGGGCCGGCGGATGTAGTGGGGGTCCTCGATCAGGAGCGCGCCCAGGACGAAGGCCGCGATCCCCACCGGGACGTTCACGTAGAAGATCCACGGCCAGGACCAGTTGTCCGTGATCCACCCGCCCACGGTGGGGCCGATGATGGGTCCGAAGATCACTCCCACGCCGAAGAGGGCCATCGCCTTGCCGTGCTCCTCCCGCGGGAAAGACTCCAGCAGGATGGCCTGGCTCATGGGCACCATGGCCCCTCCCGACAGCCCCTGCAGGACGCGCATGAAAATGAGGAACCCCAGAGACGGCGCCGCTCCGGACCCCAGCGAGGCCAGCGTGAACACCACCAGGCACGCCAGGTAGAAGCGCTTTCGCCCGAAGTAGTTCCCCAGGAAGCCCGTGACGGGAAGGATGACGGCGTTGGCTACCAGGTACGAGGTGATGACCCACGTGATTTCGTCCGTCCCCGCCGAGTAGGTCCCCGCCATGTGCGGCAGGGCCACGTTCGCCACGGAGGTGTCCACCACCTCCATGAACGTCCCCAGCATCGCCGTGAAGGCGATCAGGTACTTGTTGTCCGTCGCCATGGACATGGGCGGGTCTCCGAGGCCGAAGGATAGCACGCGGGGGCCGGCGGACGCAGGTCCGCCTCCCTCCGGTGTTTCGCTCCAGTCGGGCCTTCGCGGGTTCACTCCCCGGGGGTGGAGGTTGGGGGTAGAATGGCGTCATCGCGGGAGGGTCGCATGAAGAGCGGGGCGAGGATCGCGCTGGGGGTTCTGGGCATCCTGCTGGCGGTGTGCGTGCTGTCGGCGGTGGGCTTCTTCGTGAGCGACACGGGGAAGAAGGTGATGGGCTTCTCGGGCAAGGTGATGAAGATCGCGGGAACGGGGAAGGGATTGGAGCGGCTGGAGAAGACTCACCCGTTCACGCGTCCCGAGAGCGGCGAGGTGGAGGAAGCGCGGTTGGAGGCGTACCTGCGGGTGTGCGAGGCCGTGAAGCCGGAGGCCGACGCCTACTCGGAATGGCTCAAGGCCCACGAGGGGGTGCAAGGCCGAAAGGAAGGCTTCGAGACGGCGCAGCAGGCCGTGGAGGGGGTCCAAAAGGTCCTGGGGGCCTACGTGGCGGCCCTGGAGAAGGAGTCCATGGGCCCCGGGGAGTTCCGCTTCATCCAGCGGGCCATGGAGGAGGCGGAGGAGAGCCTTCCGAAGGGCTCGGGCTCGGACCTGGAGCGGGCCCTCCTGCGGGACCTGGAGGAGGCCGCGGGACTCCCCGGCCTCTCCTCCGGTGAACGCTCGGCGCTTCAAGCGAAGGCGGCGCGGTATCGGGCCGCCCTGGGGATGGGAGAGGAGGGGCTGACGGGCAACGCGGCCCTCTACGCCAAGTACCGGGACCGCCTGGAGGCCTCCATGCCCTCGGGAGAGGCCGGGGCGATCCTCGGCGGCCACGCCGGCCACCGCCGCTCGGGCACCGTCATCCGGGTGGACTGATCCGAAGGATCGGCGACTTTTCGAAGTCTGAAGTTGAAAGCGCTAACCAAGAGGCTCCCTGCGGGCCATCGCGCCGTTTCCCTACTCCCCTACTTACTTACCTCCCTGCCGCCTTGCGTCCCCCTCCCCGCTCGTGGGAATGGGTGGGCGGCGAGGGCGAAGCCTCGGGCCTGCTTGCGCTTGAGCCCCCCGCGGCAGGCTTTGCCCACCCGAGCGCTGGGCGGGAGAGGCCAACCCCTGCCCGTCCCAGGTAATATAAGGGGTCAGGGGGCTCGCCATGAAGGAAGGGATCCTGGCCATCGACCAGGGGACGACGGGGAGCACGGCGCTGGTCTTTTCGCGTCAGGGCGAGATCCTCGGCCGCGCCTACGCCGAAATCACCAACCATTTTCCCGAGCCGGGCTGGGTGGAGCAGGACCCGGAGGAGATCTGGGACACGAGCCGCCGGGTGATGGTGCAGGCCCTCCGCGCATCGGGGGTCGGGACGGAGGGCCTCAAGGCCATCGGCATCACCAACCAGCGCGAGACCACGGTCCTGTGGGACCGGAAGACGGGAGAGCCGGTCCACCGCGCCGTGGTCTGGCAGAGCCGGCAGAACGCGCCCCTCTGCGAGCGACTGCGGGCGGAGGGGCTCGAGCCGGAGATCCGGAGAAGAACGGGGCTTCTTCTGGACGCCTACTTCTCCGGGACCAAGATCGCGTGGATCCTCGAGCGCCACCCCGAAACGGCGGTGCGGGCCCGCGACGGCGGCGTCCTCTTCGGGACGGTGGACACCTGGCTCCTGTGGAAGCTCACGGGGGGAAGGGTCCACGCGACGGACCCCACCAACGCCTCCCGCACCCTCCTGTACGACATCCACGAGCGGAAGTGGAGCGAGGGGCTCTGCGCCCGTCTAGGCGTGCCCCGGGCCATGCTCCCCCAGGTGCGGCCCTCCTCGGGCCCCTTCGGCGAAACGGCGGCCTCCGACGGCCTGCCCGGCGGCGTGCCCGTCTCCGGCGTGGCGGGCGACCAGCAGGCGGCCCTTTACGGACAGCAGTGCTGGGAGCCCGGACAGGCCAAGAACACCTACGGCACGGGGTGCTTTCTGCTCATGAACACGGGGCAGCGGCACCCCATCAGCGAGGGGGGGCTCCTCACGACCCTGTGCTGCGGGCCCCGGGGCGAGCCGGCCTACGCCCTGGAGGGGTCGGTCTTCACGGCGGGCGCCGCCGTGCAGTGGCTGAGGGACGGGCTGGGCCTCATCGCGAGCGCCGGGGAGACGGCGGCCCTGGCCGCGTCCGTCCCGGACGCCTCGGGGGTCTACGTGGTGCCCGCCTTCACGGGGCTCGGCGCGCCCTACTGGGACATGGAGGCCCGGGGGGCCATCGTGGGCCTCACGCGGGGCGTGAACCGGGCCCACATCGTGCGGGCCACGCTGGAGAGCATGGCCTACCAGACCCGGGACGTCGTGGAGGTGATGAACGCCGACTCGGGGGTGTTCGTGCGGGAACTGAGGGTGGACGGCGGGGCTTCGGCCAACGATCTGCTCATGCAATTCCAGGCGGACCTCCTCGGCGTGCCCGTGGAGAGGCCCGACTTGGTGGAGACCACGGCCGCCGGCGCCGCGTACCTCGCGGGGCTGGGCGTGGGCTTCTGGAGCGGCCCCGAGGAACTCCGGCGGGCCCGGCGCGCGGAGCGGACCTTCGCGCCCTCCCTGGACGGGCCCTCCAGGGACCGGCTCTACGAGGGGTGGAAAAAGGCCGTACGGCAGGTCCTGGCCCGCTGAAGGCGGGGAAGGAGGGGGAGGCATGGACGTGCACCGGGAAACGGGGTCCACGCGGGCGAAGGACGGCGCGGAGCTCTTCTGGAGGGCCTGGATCCCCTCCAGCCCCCGCGGCGCGATGGCCGTCGTTCACGGCCTTGGGGAGCATTCGGGACGCTACGAGGCCACGGCGGAGCGCCTGACCCGGATGGGCCTGGCCGTCTGGGCGGCGGACTTGAGGGGGCATGGCCGGAGCCCGGGAATCCGGGTGCATGTGGAGCGCTTCGACGAATACCTGGAGGACACGGACGCGGCCCTCGCCCTCGCCGCCTCGCGCCACCCGGGGCTTCCGCTCCTCCTCCTGGGCCACTCCATGGGGGGGCTCGTGGCCCTCCGGCACCTGCTCCACCGTCCCGGAGCGGCTTCGGCGGCCGTGATCTCGTCGCCGGCTCTCGGCACGCACCCGCGCTTCGAGCCCAACGCCTTCACGAAGGGCGCCGCCAGGGTCCTCTCGAGGGTCGCGCCGCGGCTTCTCATCGCGAGCAACTTGGACGCCTCGCGCCTCTCGCGGGACCGCAGCGTCGTGGAGGCCTACCTCGCCGACCCCCTCGTCTCCCGCAAGGTCTCGGCCCGGTGGTACACGGAAATCGTGGCGGCCATGGGCGACGCCCGCGCCCGCGCCGCGTCGCTCCGGACGCCCGTCCTGCTCATGCAATCCGGCGACGACGTCCTCGTGGATCCCGAGGCCACCCGCGGGTGGGCCGGGGCCGCCCCCGCGGAGCGCGTGGAGTTCGTGTGGTGGGACGGCTTCTACCACGAGATGTTCAACGAGCCCGAGAAGGACCTCGTCTTCGGCCGCGTCGAAGACTGGCTCTCCCGCCTCCTGCCCGCCTAGGCCGGCAGGGAACGCCTCGAACTTCGGATCCCCGGCCCCTCCGCCCGCGCCCTTGACAAAGGACCGGGGGGGGGGGGGGAGGCTTTCCCCAGACCGACCATCGGTGTGGACGATAGGTTGAGGGAGGGGGAGAATGGGGTTGTCCATCTATGGATTGCTGAAGACGGGCTGGGTCACCATCGGAGCTGTTCTCGGCTTGGCCGCTTGGGCACAAGTCCTACCACCGGCGCCGTTGCCGACGCCGCTAACACCGTGGATTTGCGTCCCGCCTACTGTTCCCGGCTATACGAAATGCGACGGCCACCCGGAGGTCAATGCAGACCGCTACCCCTTTCGCACTGGGTGTTATGACATCGGAACGGGCCTGACCGGGGATTGCCGAGAGACATGGATCCTGTATTTCTCCACGGAGGGCGTGGCGGAGGAAGACCTGGACTACTGGACAGGAGCGCACCTTCATTCGCGGGAGGCGGGGGATCACCCAAGGGCCAGCATCGGGGAAATCCAGTTGGACTTTATGGCTGAACCTAGCGCGAGGAGCGGCGAATGGCAGACGGAAGGCGTCGCCCACAACGGAAGCATCCTCATCCCTGAGGCTTCTGGGGTTTCGCGCGCCTTCATCTATTACGTCGCCCCAAGGGGCTATAAGTGCGTACCCGATGAGACGTGGGTCCGAGATCCGGCCGATACCACCTGTCGAGCGTGCATGGGCACGTTCCTGGTCGAAGTGCATGTCGAAGGGCTTGAGCCGTTACCTGAGAGTGAATGGTACGAAGTACAATCCAACCCACACGCCCACACGGCGGGCAGTCAGTTTCATGGGACGCCTGAGATGAACAAGAAACTGGCCGATCTTGCGAAGCAATATGTGCAGTGGTATCAGGAAAAACACGGGGACACCCCAATCCAGGTGTCGTTCAACGACTTGAGCCTGCCCTGGGGAGGAATCTACGATTATGACCAGACCTCCCGTTGGGACTGCCCCCACGCACTTCACCGCGTAGGCAGGTCCGCAGACGTAAACACCAGGGATAGGGAGTGGCTAGAAAAGTGGAAGTTGGACATCCTGGCCTTACAACTCGACCTTTTTGAATATCACAAGGGAAGTTTAATTCACTACGAGTGGGAATAGAGCCAGGGGGGAGGTGGACCGTGATTCACCCGCGCGGAATGGTGGTTGGTGCCTGGCTGGCATTCTGCTTAACGACTACATGTGCGTTTGCACAACTGCCCCCGCAACCCGTCTTTGATGAATTGGTGATGACGGGCGGATGTGCATATGATGTCTCAACAAGAAAACACCGCTTCGAGTACTCGCTTACAAATCCTGCCGAGAACACGGCAGAAGTGTGGGTTGTAGGTCTTTCTCTAGGCGTTGAGCCGAGGGAAGTAGAAAGTCCGTTCGGCCCTCCTGGTTGGGACGTCCAAACATTTGGAAGAGAATGGCCAGGTTCTACAGGAATGTTGCCGTCCAATCCTTCGGTGATCTGGAGTCCGATGGAGATCGGACTGCGTCCTGGACAATCGTCGGCGCCGTTCGGGCTGGTTGCACCACCTCCACCCAGTGTTCGAGAAGCCTGGATCAGCCCCTGGCTGGATCCCTGGTTTGACGCTTACTTCGAAGCGACGGGGCAGGAATACGACGATCCGGTTGGCCTGAAGCGCAGCTACATCCGGACGATCCCCACCCTCGCCCCCCTTGCCGTTCCTCCCGGGACCTTCGAGCACTGGAACGTGTTCCTCACGGACGTGGACAAGGCGGGGACGCTGGGCTGGATCGCCGACGGCGGGCTCCTCTCGCAGATCCAGGCGCGGGTCTCGGAGGCACGCCAGGCGG
>JBFLVU010000107.1:0-10073 GCA_040758175.1 Acidobacteriota bacterium
CTTCAAGGAGATGACGGGCTACATCCCCGGATCCAGCCCGTCATCGAGCGGCCTCCTCACCCTGGTGGACGACACGGGCCAGTGGGCCTACTACCAAATCACGAACTACCTGGAATCGGGAAACCAGGACAACTGCGAGCCCCACTCCGGCTCGGGATGGGAGGGCTCCACGGGCCCCGAGATCCACGTGACCAACACCCCCGGCCAATCGGACGGCATCAACCCGCCGGCGGGCCAGCCCACCCTGGTGAACCCCAAGCTGGCCACCATCGCCTACATCAGTTTCCGGGTGAAGAACGGCCAGCTTCAGCAAAGGACGGGCCTCTTCGACATCAACAACCCCGACGCCGGGTACGTCTCCCTCCTCGACGATGTGGAGGACTTGCAGATCGCGTATATCCTGAACGACGGAACCATCTGGAATTCGGCCTCCCAGAGCATCGTAGGCGGTGATGGGGTGCCGGCCCAGGGTGGGTGGCCTCCCGGGGTGGCCCAGGCCAGCGAAGACGTTTCCGGCCTCCGCGTGACCGTGACGGCCCGGTCCGACGAACTCCCCGCCACCCTCCTCAAGCGGGCCCGGTACAACCGCCCCGCCGCCGAGGACCGGGCCGCCGGGGCCGCGGACCGCCGCTTCCACTACCGGCTCACCACCACCGTCATGCTGCGAAACCGCATCCTGGGGAGCTAGCCATGCGATCGAGAGAGAGAGGGAGCGCCCTCATCACCATCATCCTCGTGGTGTTCGTCCTCACCATGGTGGGCATCGCGGGGGTCCTCTTCATGACCGTGGAGGACAAGATCTCCTCCAACGACAAGATGCAGCAATCGGGGCTCTACGGCGCCGACGCGGGCCTGAGGGTGGGCGAGAACGTAGTCTTTGACGCGGTCCTGAACGACCCATCCACGCTGAACCAGTTCTTCACCTACACGAGTTCCACCGTCCCCGACCTGACGCCGCCGGGAGGCGGGTGGGACGCGGTCATCCTGGCCGATCCGGCCACCGGCGTCGAGTACCACCAGGTGGCCGTCCCCGTGGCCTCCGGCGTGACGGACCGCGTGGTCTACTCCCTGTACGTCCGCAACAACCGGGAGGACGTGTCGCGCCAGGAAACGGTGGACGGCGACCTTAAGGTGAACATCATTTCCGTGGGCCAGGTGGTGGACCGGTCGGGCCGGGTGCTCGCGGAGAAAATCCTGGAGGAGCAGATGTTTTGCGGCGGGGCCGGCGGCATGGGCGGCCCCCAGGACCTGGGAAACACCGGCGGCACATCTTCCGCCGGCCTGAAGAAGCCTTGAGCGAGGAGAACGGCCATGCGCGCTGACAAGATCCGGATCCTGACCCTCCTGGGCGTGGCCCTCCTGGCCGCCGTCGCCGCCGGGACGCCCGCCCGGGCCGACGAAGGGTACGACCCCATGCTCCAGATCACCCACCAGTTCGCCCGCCCCAACATCTACATTGTTCAGGACGTGAGCGGGTCCATGGCATGGGACATCCGGGGGACCGACGTAGGGGTGGACCAAAGGGGCACCCTGCCCACCGCCTCCTGGGCCCTGACCGCTTCGAGCGACTGTTCGAGGGGAAAGTGCAAGTCCTTCACCTACAAACTGACGGTGACGCAGACCTGGCCCAGCCGCATGACCATGGTGAAGAACGCGCTGGGGAACAGCGTCACCATCGTCACTCCCTGGATCGAGCCGTCCGAGTGGGAGGACGACGACACCTACGCGTACATCACCGACCCGGACTGGCAGACCGGCACGATCACCGGACCCACCATCAGCCACTCGGGCAGCACCCACACCTACACGTGGAAGGTGGCGTATTCTGCTCGAAAAGCGGACCCCGGCGTGCCCTTTGTCGCCTATGACTCGGCGGGCAAGCTGACCGTGGGGACGGGCGGCGTCTCCCAGGACCCCCTGGACCTCATCGGCAACAGCGCCGACGTGGTGAACTGGGGCCTCATCTCCTACTCGGGCAGCAACTGCACCACCCAGACCCTGCGCGAGTCCATAGACTCCAACGACACCGGCGACGTCTCCGGCATTCAAGAGTGGCTGCGTTTGAACAGCGCCGGAGGCCTGGGCGCCAGCGGCTCCACCCCCACCCGGGGCGCCCTCACCTATGCCAAGACCCAACTGGAGGCCACCTTCGACGTCGATCCCAAGTACAGTTGCGGACGAACCTACGCCGCCATCCTCGTGACCGACGGCCAATCCAACAACTGCAATCCGGGCAGCGACGAGTGGAGCGATTGCTACGACGACTACACCGCCTACCCCGCCGGGATCTCGGAGGAGATCTGGAACCTCGACCTCACCCGGAACGGCATCGACCCGATCAAGGTCCGTACGTGGGTCATCGGCGTGAGCGACATGGTGGGCCGGTGCGAGCTCAACTTCACCGCCTACATGGGCCACACGGACGCGGACAGCCCCAACGGGGACGCCGGGTTCGACTACGAGAACGATCCCTACCTCCCCGCGTCCACGGGGGACCAAAGCAATTACGTGATCAACTCCACCCACACGAACTACGCCTACTTCGCCAATACTTCGGGGGCCCTCAAGAACGCCTTCGCCTCCATCGTGGCGGCGGTGGCCACGGGGGACTACACGACCTCGGCGCCGGTGGCCAGCTCCACCATCTCCGACGGCAACGTGGCCATGCTCGCCTCGGCCGAGTTCCCCACGTGGAAGGGCCACCTCTACTGCTACGACATCAACAACCTATCCACCGTCAAGTGGGACGCGGGAGCGGTGCTCGCCGCGGCGAGCGCGAGCGGGCGGACCATCTACACGTGGACTTCGAGCAACCAGCTCGTGGAGGTGAAATCCGGAAACCTGACGTCCCTCCGGAACATCGCCTCGGAGTTCACCCCCTCTTTCGATACCAGCGAATTGACGGCGGAGGTCGTGGACTTCGTCCGTGGAAACAACGGTTTGGGCGCCGCCCGTTCCTGGAAGCTCGGGCCCATCATCAACTCGGCCCCGGCCATCGTGCAGGCTCCGGATCCCTACAAACAGGGGCACGTGGTCGAGCACCAGACCTTCGAGCAGGGCCAGAACGACCGGACGGCCATCGTCTGGATCGGGTCCAACGACGGCATGCTCCACGCCTTCAAGGTCTCGGACGGCTCCGAAGTGGTGGCCCTCCTGCCGCCCAACCTACTCGCCAAGCAGGTCCTCCTGTACGACACCTTCAAGGCGGATCCCACGGCCAACCCGGTGGGCCAGCCCAAGATGCCCTCGGACCACGTCTACACGGTGGCTCGCTCCCCACGGTACGGGGATGTCTACTTCGAAAACCTGGACGAGTGGAGGACCGTCATGCTCCTCACCGAGGGCCCCGGGGGCGATCTCATGGCCGCCGTGGACGTGACCTCCCCCATTTCCAGCGATCAGAACCACGTCCCCCTGAAGGTCCTCTGGACCCGGACGGGCCAGCACCCGTCCAGCCTCGCCATGCCCGGTCTCAAGGAAACATGGAGCATCCCCGCCTTCGGATTCACGGGCATGGGGACGGCCAAGGGTACCGTGGGGTCGGGCCGCGATCCCAACTCCACCGCCTCCTCCCAGGTGACCCCCAGCGCCTTCATCTTCGACCCCGCCACGGGGAGCTTCTCCACCAAGGTCCTCGGCGTGACGACACCCGCCCTCGTGGGCAACCAGGCCTTCGCCCCCGGGGTCATCTACGCCATGACGGCCGACGCCTACTACCCCGACAGCTTGGTGGACCTGGCCCTTCAGGCGGACCTCAACGGGCGCATCTGGTTCATGCCCTACAGCACCTTTACCCCCGTGGTGGGCATCGACGCTTCCGCCGTGGCCGGGCAGAGCCAGCCCCTGTACTACTCGCCCGCCGCCAGCGGCTACTACAAGGGCACCACGGGCTACGACCTCTACGCCTTCGGAAGCGGGACCTTCTACGAGAAGTCGACGGCCGTGACGGGCCCCAGCGTGGGCACCACGGGCCACTTCGAACCCTCCCTCTACGTCGTGGCCAAGGAGCAGACCGCCGCCGCCGCCACGAGCGACCAGATCCTCCGCCTCCCCATCAAGAACCTCCTCAAGCCCGGGAGCGACACGGAGACCCTCGGCCGGAGGACCCAGCTCACGGCCACGGCCATGCTCTTCGTCCCCGTCAACAGCGACGTGAAGCCCCTGGCCCTTTTCTCGGTGTACGACCCCGACACGGCGGACTGCGCGGGCACCTCGTACATCGTGCGGATCACCTTCGACATCACCGAGGGCGCTCCCAGCCTCGACTCCAGCACGACCTACGAGGCGGGCTCGGGAGCCAGCTCGGGCTTCGCCATCGCGGGCAACCGCGTCATCGTGGCTCGGTCGGGCGTGGGCAAAGGCAAGAAGGCCACCATCAGCACGGTGCCGGGCGTCAATCCGAGCCAGGGAACGTCCAACCCCGAACCCAGCTGGTGGCGCGAACTGAAGTAGGATCGCCTTATCGTGGCACCGGAGAGGGGCGGGCCGTCGGCCCGCCCCTTCGCCGTTCGGTCCCTCCCTCCCCACACGTTTTCTAAAACTTCTCCCAGAAGCGCGCGAAGACCACCGTGGAGAGGAGGTACCCCAAGGGCACGTTGACAAGGACCCCCAAGCTGAAGGCCCAGAAGGGCTTGAGCCCGAAGGTGGAGAGCTCCTTGAATCGCGTCGAAAGGCCAATGCAAAGAAAGCAGAGGACGAAGGCCCAGGACCGGAGCTTCTTGATGGGGGAGATGACCTTGGGCGTGAGGACGCCCTCGAACCAGTTCGAGGAGACCTGGAGCTGGTTCAAGGCCCAGATCTGGTCGGGCGTGGCGCCGGCCCCGAGGGCCTTGAGGTCCTCCCGGGACATGGCGCCCCGGTAGGCGAGGGACTTCGCCTCGACGTTCACGGTGAGCCGTCCCCGGTAGGCCTCCGGCACGGCGAAGGAGGAAAAGTCCGCCGCGTACCCGACGTCCTTGTATTTGCCCGCCCAGGGGGCGGTCCCGACGTGGTCCGCCGGGGGCCTGGCCGAGACCAAGCTCAGGAGGACGCAGGCGGCGAAGAACCCCAGGACGAACTTGGGAAACCTTTCCCAGACGATCCCCGGGCCGAGGCGCCCGCTCTCGCCCTTCTCCCAATAGAGCACCGAGACCACCGACAGGATGAGACACCAGATGCCGATCCAGATGTCTCGGCCGATAACCTTCATGAGCGTGAAGGCGTTGATGGGCGCGTCCCCGAAGCGGGTGGCCAGTTCGGCCACGACGGCGAACCCGGCCGCGTCGGCGAACTCCGAATTCCCCACCCAGGCGCCCGCCTCTCCCGGGGAGATGGTGCCCGGAACGAGAAACTTGAGGAGAATCGTCAAGGCGAAAATCATCACGATGGCCCACACCGTGACCACGGCGATGGAGATGGAGATGTGATCCTTCTTGGCCCGCACGGCGCCCCCCACCGCGATGGAGGCGGACACGCCGCAGACCGCCCCGGCGGCTCCGAGCACGGCGCCGAACTTGGGCTCGAGTTTGAAGAGCCGTGTGCCGGCCAGATAGATGGTCAGCCAGGTGGTCACGCTGACGAGGGTGGCCTGCAGAAAGGCCACCGGACCCGCCGAAAAGATGAGGGTGAGGGGAAGGGTCGCGCCGAGGAGCACGATTCCCGTCTTGATGTAGTACTCCGTCAGAAGGCACTCGCGGAACCAGGCGGGAAGGGGGAGGGCGTTCGAGACGAGGAGGCCCACGATGAGGGCCAGGAGGGGCGCCTCTACGTTGAATTCTTCCATGACCTTCCACCCGGCGGCCACGAAAATGAGGAGGGCGCCCAGAAAGAGCAGGAGGAATCCCGGGAGGAAGGTCCGGACGGACCGCCCCATGATGGCCATGGAGAAAGTGAACGCCGCGGCGAACAGGACGAAGATGACCAGGTACCCCCACCCGTTCCTGGCCGTATCCGCGAGGAGGCCGGCGAGGGAAGACCACTTGGACGGAATCACCGCCCACCCCTTGATGGATCCCCCCGCCCAGAACGCCGCCAGCGACAGCGCAACGATGCCCAGGCCCATCCAGACGGACCACCAATCCTCGGTCTTCCATAGTTTCTCGAGTTCCTTGCCCATGCCGCCCACCTCCTCTCCCCGTGTTCCGGCGCCGGCTCGTTGCGAAGGGTGCCTTTTCGATCATTCTAGGACAAAGCTCCGACGAGGCAAGCCCTCCCCTCTCCGGAGGGCGGCAGGGCCGGGGGATTGCGAGGAAGGGGTATTTCACCCTCCAAAACAGCCTCTCCCCTGTTTCTATCTGGCGCGGTTTGGGGATGGGCCTATTCTGGGGCCGGGCGGGGAGGACCGCCGGTTGCGGGAGGGGGGCCATGAACCGTTGGACCATATGGATGTCGTTTGCTGCTATCTTCTTTGGCCTATCCTCCGCGGCCCAGGTTCCCGCCGGCGAGGTGGAGTCCCTGAAGGCCGAATTGCGCGCCGCCCAGGAAGCACTGAGAACCCAGCAGGCCGTCGTCGAGGACCTCCAGCGTCGGATGGCCGAGTTGGAGGCGCGGGCGGCGGATCCCCAGGCGCCCTCCTTGGACAAGAAGTCCGGGGAGTCCTATCAGGACGCACTTCGGCGGGCCGAGTGGAAAGGCGGAACGACCCGCCTAACCTTCCCCCGCGCGGAGGTGCGGCTGACGAACCGGCTCCAGTACCGCTGGACGTGGACCCGTCCTTCGGACCCCGCCTTGGAGGATTCCGGGGCCTTCAAGGTCCGCCGGTTCAAGACCCAGATCCAGGGCTGGGCCTACACCCCAGACCTGACGTACCTCCTCCAGGTGGATTGGGCCAACTCCAACACGAGCCTGGGTATCCTCGATGACGCCGCGGTGAACTACGACTTCTCCCGGGGGCGGGGCCGCTTTCAGATCAAGGCGGGCCAGTTCAAGACGCCCTTCGGCCGCCAGAGCCTCGCCTCCACTCGGACCGACATGTTCGTGGACCGCTCCTTCGTCACGTACGAATTCTGCTCCATCCGCGACGTGGGCCTCATGGTTCACGGCAAGACGGGGCCGCCGGCGGTGCCGGATCTCCTCGAATACGCGGCGGGGATCTTCAACGGCGGCGGCCGGAGCCAGCACGAGAATCCGGACGGGAACTACCAGAAGAACCTCCGGCTCGTCGTAAGCCCCTGGGGATCAGCGGGCTACGACGAGGCCAGCCCCGAGCCCGCGCCTTCCGCCCGCCTCTCCCTCGGCGCCGCCTACGAGGAGAACGACCGCCGCCTGAAGGACGCCCAAGGCCTCTACGCTTCGGGAACGAAGCTGGAAACCCGGGGCTACGACCTCCTGTTCAAATGCGGACGATGGACGGCCTACGGCGAGTACTTCAACCGCCGCTCCCGGGACGCCGCCGGGGAGGTCGTTCGGTCCGACGGCCTCAACGCCCAGGTCGGCTTCCTGCTGTCGCCAGGAAGGTGGGAGGTCTTCGCGGGCCGGTGGGGCCTGGATCCGTCAAGGGGCGCCCTTGGGGACCGGAAGGTGGAATGGGGCCTGGGGACCAGCCTCTACTTCGCCGGATTCAGCAGCAAGCTCCAGGCCGACTGGCGCCGGATCCGGGACGAGAGGGCGGACGCGAAGGACTGCGAGTTCCGCATTCAGTACCAGATCCTCTTCTAAAAAGAGGGCTCGGGTCGAGAATCTGTGCCACGCCGAAGAAGGATTCGCTTTCGTAGCGAAGCGAAGAAAGCGGCGTCCCGACATTGGCGGATCCGGGGCCTTGGCAAAGGATTTCAAGCCGGGGCTCCTTGGCACCAAGATCCAGCACGATCCCCCCGAAGGGCCTCGTCGAAGGCGACTAAGCGTGGCTGGGGAGCGCCCCAGGCCCCAAAAAGAAAAAGGGCGCCCCTCGGGGCGCCCGTTTGAGGGAGGATTGGAGAGGGTGTCCTAGAATTTCACCTGCATGGTGACCTGGAAGCGGTTCTCGTTGGGAATGTTCTTGTCGCGATGGTCGAGGCTTTCGTAATCCACGAGGACGTAGTTGCCCTTGTGGAACTGGTAGGCCACGCCGAAGAGGGTTCGCTTCTGGCGGTCGCTGTCGGGGTCTTCCTTGTCCTTGTCGAAGTCGTCGTAGCGGCCGATGACGCTCCACTTGGCGGACTCGGGGAAGCGGACTTCGGCGAAGTAGGAATAGCCCTTCATCTTGCGGGCGTCGCCGGCCTTCCAGCCCGGACCGTCCGAGGCGTAGACCGCGTCGCCCTTGGCGTTGCCCTTGCCCGTGTAGTACTGGCCCGTGAGCGCCACGTACTTGTGCTCGTAGCTCAGCATGAAGGCGTTGACCTTGTAGTCGGGCAGTTCCTTCGGGGGCTGGGGCTCGGCCACGTTGCCCTTGCCGTTGATGAAGAAGTAGCTGGCCTGGAGGCCGGGGATCACGTCGGGCAGGGGGCGCAGGGTCACGCGGCCCTCGATGACCTTGTTGTGGTTCTTCTCGGAGGCGTGGTACCCGCCGCCGTTGAAGACGCCCAACTGCCAGGACCCGTACCGTCCGGCGTAGTGGTCGGCCACGGTCTTCTTGTACTCCTCGTCCAGTTCGGGCCCGAAATTGGACCCCGCCATGATCCCGAAGTCGGCGGAATTGAAGAGGCCGTTACGCTCCATGAACATGGTGTCCTGCATGCGGTAGCGGTTGATGTGCTCCTCAAAGTCCAGCCAGGGCATGTGGACCATGCCGATCTCCGTGTAGGGCTTGCCGAAGAACTGGTTCCCCTCGCCGCTGAACTTGGCATAGACGTACTTCATGCGGACCTTGAGGTCGCCCGTGGAATCCTGGGTCACGTCGGGCGTGAACCGCACGGAGAACCAGGGGGTGATCTTCTTCTCCACGTTGAGGTAGCCGCGCTTGACGGCGAACTTGCTGTAGACGCTGGTCTCGTCCGGCGTACCGTCGTACTTGTCCCCGTTCTGGTAGGACAGGTACCAGAGGCCGCCGATCTTCAGCCCGTCCAGCGCCGAGGGGAGCTTGGGGGCGCTCTTCTTGATCTTGGCGTCCAGGCCCCCCTCGATGGACTCCTTCATCGTCGTTTCGGTGGCCGCCTGGCGCTTGACGTACTCCTCCTGCACGGCGCGGGCCTGGGATTCGGTGATGACCCTGTTGTCCACCAGGATCTTGAGAAGCGGGTCCATCTCCTGGGCCCTTGAAGCAACTCCCGCCGCGAGTCCGAACGCGCACGCGGCCGCAATCAACGCTCTCCTCATGGTTCCTCCTTTCCTTCCGTCCCGATCGAAGTTCTCAAAAAGCCGAACCACTGCTCCGGGGCCGAGTCTGGCGTCGGGGCATTGCAGGCTCTTCACGGCCCCTTTTCGGGAGCGAAACACGGCCGGCCCGGTGGTACACTCGTCTCAAAGGAGGCGCCCATGCATCGGATGCTCCGTCCCTGGCCGGCCATCCTCCTGGGGTTCGCCCTGGGAACAGCAACAATCGCCCAATCCCCCGCGGATTCTCCGCTCCTCGAACAGGCCCGCGCCGCGTACCTGCAAAGGGGCGCCGCAGCTCAGGCCCAAAAGTCCGCGGACCTGTTCGCCCGGGCCGCCGCCGCTGACCCCGCCTCCTACGAGGCGCGCTGGGAGGGCGCAAGGGCCTGCTATTTTCTGGGGACGTGGGCCCGGCCCGACATGGAGGAGGACGAAAAGCTCGCCCTGTTTCAGGACGGGATCGACCGGGCCAAGGCGGCCGTGGCCCTGAATCCCAAGGGGGCCGAGGGCCATTTCTGGCTCGGCGTGCTCTACGGGGTCTTCGGCGAAACCAAGGGCATCTTCAAGTCGCTGGCCATGGTGCCGGGCATCCAGAGCGAGATGGCCGAGTGCCTGAAGATCGACCGCGCGGTGGAAGGATTCGGTCCCGACCGGCTCCTGGGGCGCCTCTACTACAAGCTCCCCGGATTCAAGGGCGGAGACAACCGGAAGTCCATCGAGCACCTGGAACGGGCCGTCCAGGGAGAGCCCTTGAACGCCCTCAGCCGCCTCTATTTGGCTGAAACGTACCGCGCCGAGGACATGGACGAAAAGGCCGTCGAGCAGCTTCGCACCATCCTGGCCATGACGCCGGACGCCCGGTGGAG
>JBFLVU010000108.1:0-9969 GCA_040758175.1 Acidobacteriota bacterium
GAGGAGGCCCTCGGCCACGAGGATGCGGAGGGTCCGGTACACGGTGGCCAGGCTGACCCGGGGGTGTTCCTCTCGCAGGCGGGTGTACACCCAGTCCACCGTCGGATGGACGGGGTTCTCCTTCAGGAGGGACAGAACCGCCTCCCTGTACTGGAAAGGACGGGGCATGGGCCATCTCCTACCAAAATACGATAACAACAATTATTATCGTATTATGGCCAATATAGTGACTCCCTCCGAGGAAGGCAAGTTTCTTCAACTCGGGTCGGGTCGCAGTCCCGTTAGGAGTCCCCGCGCCGGAGCTTGGCCTGCATGATTTCCAGAATCTGTGCGTCCATGGCGCCCATTCCGGGGCCCGCGATGCGGCCCAAGTGGGCGAGGGACTGGGATCCGTCCTCGCCGACGATGCCGTCGGTGGCGGGGATGCCGATCCCGCTCATGGCCAAGGAAGCCGCGCGGAAGGCGGCGTCCACGGACGTCATGGTCTTGAGGGCGCACCCCATCTTGGCCCCGTCGCAGATCATGCCCGTGACGTTCCCCACGACGTTGTTCACGGCGAGGGAAATCTCCTTCGGCCCTCCGCCCTGGAGGCTCGCCAGCCCCACGGCAAGCCCCACCCCCGCGGCGTTGGAGCACCCACAGGCGGCGGATAGAGTGCCCAGGTGGAAGGTCGTGGCCGAAGTGACGAGGCAGGCCAGGGCGAGGGCCTCTTCCGCCCGGGAGGGGTCGGCCCCCGTTTCGCGGGCCCAGAGGGTCAGGGGAACGGCCGTCACGATCCCTTTGTTGCCCGACCCGGCCAGGGACATGACGGGGAAGTCCTCCCCGGACATGCGCGCGTATACCCCCGCGCAGACCAGGCGGCTGATTCGGGTGAGGGGGTCCATCCCGATGAGGTCCATGAAGGGGCGGGGAAAGAGCGTGAGCCCGTGGCGCGCGATGGCGAGGTTCATCTCCGCCCCTTCCCGCAGGGACTCTCGATCGGGGGTCTCGACTGTGCGGGCCAATTGGAGGAGTTCCTCGAAGGGCATGCGCGCCAGTTCCTCTCGCAGGGAGGGCTCCGACTCGGCCTCTCGAAGGGGCGGGGCGGTCGATCCTCCGGGCGGCGGGTCGGCGGGCCTCCCGTTCCTCTCGAGCCGGGTCAGGCGCGTGTGGTCCCTTTCGAGTACGGCGCGGCCCATCCCTTCCGACCGGACCACGGTGCAGTCCACCAGGAGGTCCCGCCGGGAAGGGTCCACCTCCACGGACACGGCGTTCTCGCACAGGAGCCTATCGGCCTCGCGTAGGGCGCTTGCATCGACCTGGCGAAAGACCTGGAGGCCCGCCGAAGGATCGGGAAGGAGGCTCCCGAGAGCCAGGGCCCAGCGAATGCCCACCTTCCGTTCCGAGTTGGGGATTCCCACCGCGTAGCAGTTCTTGTAGATTCTCGGGTCGCACCGCAGGTGAACGGCCCGAACCGGACCCTCGCCCTGGGCCGCGGCCAGGGAGGCGGCGTAGGCGATGGCGGCCGGCTCCGTGCATCCCAGGGCGGGCTTCCACTCCTGGGCAAGATACTCTGAGAACCGGATCATGGTCACCGCTTTCGGACCGGAGGAGACCGGTCAGGTGCCGGGCACTTCCTCGAAGATCTCGTCCCGGTCCAGCTCCTCCCAATGGAGGATGGACAGGCGGCGGATTTCTCGGAAGTACTCGGGGGTCTGGTTGCCGAATCGCTCGAGGGCCTGGCGAATGTCCGATTCGATCCTGCGCCGCACGGTGTCCTTCAGGCGAAGCCGGAGGCGGTCGCCGCCCCGGACGAACTCCGCCTCGGGCCGGGTCCCGCCCTTCCGGTCCACCTGGATCGTTCCGCGGCCCACGGTGGCCCCCGTGGAGACCTGGAGGCCGTCGTTCATGCAGCTCAGGGGGGGCGCGTCGCCCGCGAAGCTCAGGACCTCCAAGTCATCCAGGGCCGCGCCGAGCCGCTCGCGGGCGTGGATTCCCATCTTCACCCCCACGAGGGAGTACGTGCCGAGGTGGCCGTGGAGCTCGTTTGTCAGGACCGCCGCCCTCCACTCTTCGCCTCCGTGGCGGGCGAGGATCCGGCGAACCGGCCCCTGGAGGTCAGGACGAAACTGGTCCGGCGAGGTTGGGAAGGCCGACAGGCCGACGGGGACCGTGACAGGCAGCCCGCCCGATCCGCCTCCTTCGATCACACGGAGCCAGAGAGATCTCCCGGAGGCGTGGTCCCACCGGTCGAGGGTTCGCACCGCACTCCCTTGAGGCGGATCGAAGGTGGCCAGGTCGGGAGAGGCCGCGCAGAGGGCCACCGCCTCGTCCCAGGAGCGAAAATGCCCCTTTCGGATCATCTGGTGTGCGCCAGGGGCCCCGAAAAGCGTCGCCAGGAGCCGGGCCGCGGGCGCCGGGGAGCGCTCCAGGCGCAGGAGAATCCCCTCGTCGAAGAGGAAGGTCTCCTCATCCTCCAGGCGGACGGAGAGGACGGGGAGGTCCGAAGCGAAGAGCCGCCGGGCGGAGTCGACGTCCGCGTCCCGATTCCAGCAAGCCTCGTCTCGCCCGGGCGCCGATCCGTAAAACCAGACCTCCCGTATCCCGCGGGTCAAGCTCGGCTCTTCCCGCAGCAGGCCGGCGAGGTTGGTCGCGGGTCCGAGGCACAGGTAGGTCACCCCGTGCCCCGATGCGGAAAGCGATCGGGCCAGGACGTGCGCCGCGCGCGCGGGGAGGGCGCCCCGGGCCGGGGCGAGGGAGGACCAGGCCAAGGAGTCCACGACGGCCCTCCACGGGGGGGGCGGAGCATCCACCGGGGTTCCCGCGCCCACGGGGATTCCCGGCTTGTCCATCTGTCCGAGGATCTGCAGGACCCTGCGCGCGGAGATCTCGGGGGACCCGCCCTCGCCCGAGGTCACGACCGCCTCGACGCGGACGGCGGGGTTGGCGAGAAGAAAGGCAAGCGCGCGGACGTCGTCGGCGGCCAGGTCCGTGTCCACAATGACGGGAAGAGGTCCGCCGTGGGCGGCGACGGGCCTGGGCAGGAGGCTCAAGAGCAGGGCGGCGGCGGCGATGGCGGGATTCCTTCGCATGCCTTCGGGCTCCTTGAGGGCGGGGCCGGCGTTCCCGAGCCGATGGGCCCCGGGCAAAGGTTCGATCTTACCATTGGAGCCGGGACCTCCCCGCCCCGTCTCAAGGCTGAGCCCGTTCTCATCTCAAAAATGAGATTGCCCGGGAGGCAAAGGGGGGCCCTTTGGCTACGAGAACGTCATCGTTCGACCTTGTTTTGTATGGTGAAAACCTGGACGACTCTGGCGGCGGATGCTCCTTGGCACACCCCCTGCAATGAGGTGGGCGACAGGCGAAGGAGGGTAGTCCAATGAAACGCACAATCACTTATCTGACGATGGCGGCGCTCACCCTGGTTTTCACGGCCTTCTCGGCTCCGGTTCTCGCCCAGTGCTCCCAGAACTACGGGGTCCTCAACCCCATCAGCGGAGGCCAGCTTGATATCGCGGGAACCTTGGACGACGGGAGCGGCACCGGGTCCATTCGGTCCAAGTTCTGGATCCAGGGCCAGGCGGATGTCTTCCATTCGGGCAGCCTGCCCACGCATTACCAGGTCTTCCCGTGGGGCACCAACAGCTACTACATCTGGACCTCGTGGGATTGGGTCCCGGGCCTCGAGGAATGTCCCTCCCCCAAGGGCCGGACGGTCCACCTCTATTCCATCGCCAACGGCGGCCAGGGCCAATACCTGCTCAGCAGCGCCGCCTTCAACGAATACTACGAGTCCTGGGACTTCGACCAGATCACCAACGGAGACGGCTACTACGGTCCCAACACCACCCTGCCCAAGTCCATCCCCGTTCCTGCCGCATCGGTTCTTCCGTCGCCGACCAGCAACGACGTGCTCCGCGTGGGCCTCACCTGGTCCGTCACGCGGAACCTGTACGGCTTCTACGACAGCCCTCCCGAGGCGCCCGTCGTCACCGGCATGGCGGTGCGCTACGTGCAGAGCGCCGCGCCTCCGGCCTCCTTCAAGGTCAAGGACTGGATGCTTGCCTCCTTCGTGGACTTCGCACGGGCCGGCGGCGATCCCGGCTTCACGCAGGTGGACTTGCCCGCGGCCCCCGGCATGACGACCTACGTGGCCTTCTCGCTGGTCTTCGACGGCGGCCGGCCCGGATTCGGGGACGCCGGTCTGACGGAGACGGACTTCGTGGGCGGATTCGCCGCTCTGGCTCCCGCTCCGGCGTCGGCGCCCACCTTCGACCAGGTGGCGGCCTCCTCCTTCGGAACGAAGGTTCAGTTGAAGTACGTGACCCGCTCGGAGGCGGACGTGAAGTACTACACCGTCCTGAGCGCCCGGACCGCGGCCGGCCCCTTCAAGGCCGCCACGGGTCCCCGCTCGCCCAACGGCGGCGCCGGTCCCTTCGTCTACTTGGAATCCATGGCCGGATCCACGGGACCCTATCTTCAGGTGGCGGCCACGCTGTCCGACGGCACGACTGCGGCCTCCCCCGTGGTGCGCGTCCTCAAGGCGGCGCGCCGCTAAACAACGCACACCCAGGCCCAACGGCCTTGTCCCCTCTCTGTTTTCCCACCCCTCCCTCCCACCCTACCCGGCCGGTCAAATAGACCGGCCGGATCTCTTTTCGGGCGGAACGGAGGATCCGGACTGGCTCGGCCCGCCCTCCTCACCCCCACCGTTTGGCGACGTAGGCTTCGAGAAGGTCCTGGAAGGCGGCGGCGAGCTCCTCGTAGGTCCCCTGCAGCGTCGTGAAGGGCTTGCCGTCCACGTACACGGGGCACTTGGGCACCTCCCCGGTACCCGGGAGGCTGATGCCGATGTGCGCGGCCTTCGACTCCCCCGGCCCGTTCACGACGCAACCCATGACGGCAACGGTCAGTTCCTCCACGCCCGGATAGGCCGTCCGCCAAATGGGAAGGCGCTCCTTGATGTAAGTATCCACCCGTTCGGCGAGACGCTGGAAAGTCGTGCTCGTTGTGCGGCCGCACCCGGGGCATGAGGTGATCGTGGGCGCGAAACGCCTCAGTCCCAGGGCTTGGAGGAGCTCGATGCAGGCGTAAACCTCCTCCCGCCGGTCCCCGCCCGGCCGGGGCGTGAGGGAGATGCGAATCGTGTCTCCGATCCCCTCCGACAGAAGGATCGCCATGGGAGCCGCGGACCAGACGAGGCCCTTGAGCCCCATTCCCGCCTCCGTGAGGCCGAGGTGGAGCGGCTGTTCCGTCCGCCTCGCGAGGTCCCGGTACAGGGCGACCAGTTCCTCTGGGCGGCTCGTCTTGCAGGAAAGGATGATCCGGTCCCTGGGCAGTCCGCACCGGAGGGCCAGGTCGGCGGATTCGAGGGCGGAGAGGACCATGCACTCGGCCAGCACCTCCCCCGAGGTCCGCCCCAGGGCGAGGTCCGTGTTCTCCTGCATCTTCCTCAAGACGAGATCCTGGTTGAGGGAACCGGCGTTGACTCCGATGCGGACGGGCTTGCCGTTGTCTGCGGCAACCTGGCAGATGGTGGAGAATTGCTCGTCGCGGCGCCTTCCCTGGCCCACGTTTCCCGGGTTGATTCGGTATTTGTCCAGGGCCCGGGCGCAATCGGGGACCTGTGTGAGGAGGAGGTGGCCATTGTAATGAAAATCTCCGATGAGTGGGGCGTCGGAGCCGGCATCCAGTAGGCGCCGCTTGACCTCCGGGACGGACCGGGCGGCTTCCGGGGTGTTCACCGTGACGCGGACCATTTCGGATCCGGCGCGGATGAGGTCCAGACACTGGGCCGCCGTGGCCGCCGCGTCGGCGGTGTCGGTGTTGGCCATGGACTGGACCACCACCGGGGCCCCTCCCCCCACCTGGAGGCTTCCGATCCGCACACCCACCGATGTCCTCGCCGTGGTGTTCGTCATTTCGCCATCCCCCCCATTCTCAAGGGCCCTTCGGCAGTCCGGGGGCCGTGCCGGGTGCAGGGAGCCGGCCCTCGGGGTCTCGAAGCTCGGGCTCGGGCAGTCCGGCCTCTCGAAGCAGGGGAAGGACGGCGGCCCGATCTCCCACGAGAACGACCGTCAGCGAATTCCAGTCGAACAGCCCCGACTGGGCGGCGGCGTTCACCGCTTCGGGCCCAAGGGCTTCGAGCGCGGCGCTCGCCGACGGGAGGGAGTCCGCCGGGCGCCCCGCCGAAAGAAGGTCCGACAGCGTTCCGGCGAGTCCCCCCGCCGTCTCGGCCGCGGAGAGGAGGTCGAAGCGGAGGGACCGGGCCGCCTTGGCCGTCTCCTCCGGCGTCACATCCCCCGAGGCCAGGCGGTCGAACTCCCGCCGGAATTCCACGAGGGCCTTCCCCGTCACACCCGTCTGCACGGCCGAGTAGGCCAGGAGTCTGCTCTGGCCGCCGTCTTCGAGCAGGAGGCTCCGGGCGCCGTAAGAGAAGCCGTGCTTCTCGCGGATGTTCTGCATGAGCCGGCTCGTGAAGGTCCCGCCGAGGACTGTGGTGGCGCAGGCTCGGGCCGCCCGGTCCACATCGGTCGGGGGAGGGTCGGCGGGTCTCAGGCACAGGAGAAAAGTCTGGGGCGCGCCGGGCCGGTCCACCAGAATCAGGCGCCCCTCGGGCTTGGGGGCGGGCGGCCGGGCGGGGGCGGTTCGGGGGGAGGCCTCCCAGGCCAGCAGGCGCCGGTCCAGTTCGGATTTCAGGGCGGAGGGTTCCACGTCCCCGGCGAAGACGAACCGGCACCGTGAGGGCTCCAGGAGACACCGGTGGGCCGACCGGACATCGGCGGGGAAGAGGGCCCCGAGGGTCTCCTCGAAGCCCTCCGAAGGCCGGCCCCGCGGGTCATCGCGGCCGAAGGCCGCGGCCCTCGCCACGAGGCTCGCCACGCGCTGCGGGTTTTCGGGGCGCGCGCGCACCGAATCCAGCGCCTGGGCACGCTCCCGCTCGAAGTCCGCGTCCGCGAGGGCGGGTCTGAGCAGTGCATCGACGAAGAGATCCAGCGTGGGGCCGAGACGGGTGGCGAGCCCTTCGACGGTCACCGTGAGGTCTCTCCATCCCGACCGGGCCTCGACGGAGGCGCCCAGGGTGTCCAGGGCGTCCGCAAACGCGGCGGCGTCGCGGCCCCCCGCCCCCGAGGTCAGGAGCGCGGCGGTCAGGGAGGCCAGACCGGCCTGGGACGCCGGGAAGAGGCTGTCTCCGCCCTCGGCCACCAGGGCGCCCGAAACGAGTCCCGTTCCCGGGCGGGGCACCACGTAGAGCCGGGCTCCGCAGGCGAGATCCATTTCCACGGGCACGGGCAGCCGAGCCGCCCTTTCCGGAAAGGGCGGGGGCATGGCGTCGAGGACCGCGGGATCGGGGGTCTGGCCCTCGGGCAGGACCCTCAGGTCCAGGCGTCCCTCCCCCAACACCTTCTCGCACCATGTGCGCACCTCCGGGCCAGGGGCGTCCAGCCACCGGCGGAGGTCGCGGCGGAAGGAGTCGGGGTTTCCGAAGGCCCACTGGTAGGCGTTGAACTGGTCCGCACGCTCCTGGAGGCTCTCCATCCGGCGCAGGAACCGGGCTTCGATCTGGGCCTTGGCGCGCTTCACTTCGGCCTCGGAGGGGCCCTCCCTCCTCAGGAGGTCGATCTCCTCCAGGACCGCGCGCTTGATCCGTTCCAGATCGGCCCCTTGGGAGGCGGTGACGTCCACCGTGAATTCGCCGTTCAGTCGCCGGGATTCCTGGTAAACGTTGACCTCCTGGGCCAGCCGCTCGTCGAGGACCAAGCGTCGGTACAGGCGGGAGGCGGCCCCGCCGCCCAGGATCGCGGCGGCCAGGTCCATGGGGGCGTCCCCTTCGGCGTAGGCGGCGGGAGAGGGCCAAACGAGGAAGAGGCGGGGAAACTCGACCTGGTCCGGGATGAGCCTCCGTACCTCGCTCCTGAGCGCGGGCCCCGGCGCGGTGGGCCGGGTGGGAACCGGGGCGGCGGGAACCGCCCCGAAAAGCCGGGTCACAAGGTCTCGAACGGCGGCGGGATCGAAGTCGCCCGCCACCACGAGGGTGGCGTTGGAGGGCACGTAGTAGGTGGCGAAGAAGTCCTTCACGTCCTGAAGCGTGGCCGCCTCGAGGTCCTCGTGGCTTCCGATGACCGGGTGGCGGTAGGGGTGTCCCTCGGGGTAAAGCGCCTCGGGCACGGCGAGGTAGGCGCGGCCATAAGGGGCGTTCTCGTAGCTCTGGCGCCGCTCGTTCCGCACGACGCTCCGCTGGAGGTCCAGTTTCTCCTGGGTCATGGCCTTCCCCAGGCCTTCCATGCGATCCGCGTCCAGCCAGAGGAGGGTGGGAAGGAGGCTGGAGGGCCCCCACGAGTAGTAGTTGGTTCGGTCGTTGCTCGTGGAGGCGTTGTTGGCTCCGCCCCCGTTCTCCATGAGGACGTCGAAGCGGTTTCCCGGCACCCGCTCGGTGCCCATGAACATGAGGTGTTCGAAGAGGTGCGCGAATCCCGTGCGGCCCGGGGCCTCGTCCTTGGAGCCGACGCCGTACCAGAGGTTGACGGTGGCTTGGGGCAGCCGGTGGTCTTCGTGGAGGATCACGGTGAGGCCGTTGGAGAGCGCGAACGTCTCGCACGGGGCGTCCTGGGCAGATAGGCTCGGGACGACCAGGGCCAAGAGGAGGGCGGCACAGATCACGTTGCGGAGGTGGGGCATGGGGGGCTCCTCGTGAGGGGGGCCGCCGGTGGTTCTCCACCGTGGCCAGGCTCGCCGCCCACTCTACCCCCCCCGATGGGGCGGGGCAAGGCGCCCCGCCCCGCCGGAACCGTCCTCCGTCGGAGAGTTGCGGCGGCTCCGGCGCTCCTCCACCGCGCGTCTCAAAACGTACTCGATCTGTCCGTTCACGCTCCGCAGCTCATCGGAGGCCCAGCGGTTCACCTCCTCCCAGAGCTCGGGGCTTAGCCGGAGCAGAAAGGCCTTCCGGGGCACGGGGGCCTCCTAGTAAAGCGTGCCCGCGTTGATCACCGGGTGGGCCTCCCGCTCCCCGCACAGGACCACGAGAAGGTTCGAGACCATCTGGGCCTTGCGCTCCTCGTCGAGCTGCACGATCCCCTCGGCCCCCAGGCGATGAAGGGCCATCTGCACCATGCCTACGGCCCCGTCGACGATCTTCTGGCGGGCGGCGATGACGGCGGAAGCCTGCTGGCGCTTGAGCATGGCCTCGGCGATTTCAGGGGCGTAGGCCAGGTGGCTCAGCCGGGCCTCCACCACTCGCACGCCGGCCTTATCGAGCCGGGCCTGAAGCTCCTTCTCGAGGGCGCCCGAGACTTCGTCGATGTTTCCCCGCAGGGAAATGACGGCCCCCTCCTCCTCCCAGGCGTCGTAGGGGTACGAACTGGCCAGATGCCTCAGGGCCGATTCGCTCTGTACGGTCACGTACTCCACGTAGTGTTCCACCTGAAAGCAGGCCGCGAAGGTGTCTTCCACCTTCCAAACGACGACGGCGGCGATCTCGATGGGATTGGCCGCGCTGTCGTTGACCTTCAGCTTCTCGGAGTTCAGGTTGTGGAAGCGAAGGGAGATCTTCTTCTGGGTGGCGAAAGGGTTGACCCAGAAGAACCCGTTGCGCTTGACCGATCCTTTGTAGTCTCCGAAGAGGACGATGACGGCGGCCTCGTTCGGCTGAAGGATCAGGAACCCCTTGGTGGCCAGAATCGCCAGGAAAAGAAGGATCATGGCGACGATCACCAGAAAGAGCCCCGGAGCCGTCTGGTTCTGGGACAGAAGAAATACGCCCCGGAGAAAGACGGGAACGGTGAGGGCGAACAGGAGAAAGTTGAGGATCACCATGAACCAACCCGACTGCGGCAGATACGGCTTTTCGTTCGACATGGCCCACATCTCCTCTCATGTGCAATCGAAGTGATATCATGGTGCAATCGCCTTGTCAAGAGAGGCATCCGTCGGGATCGCCAGCCGTTTCCTCTCGGAAGGCCCCCGTGTACACTTTGGAAGGGGAGACCGACC
>JBFLVU010000109.1:0-9945 GCA_040758175.1 Acidobacteriota bacterium
TGGTACCGGCGGGAGACGGGGACGCCCTCGAAGCTCGCCCTGGCCCTCAAGGCCCCCTACCGCCTCCTCCTCAACAAGTACTTCGTGGACGAGGTCTACTCCGCCGCCTTCATCCGTCCCCTGGTCAAGCTCAGCGAGGGCCTCTGGTGGTGGGACCGGTGGATCGTGGACGGCTTGGTCAACGGCGCCCGAAACCTGACGGTGGGCTCCTCCGTGGGCGCCCTGGCCGTGGACAAATACGTGGTGGACGGGGCGGGCGTGAACGGCACCGCCGCCGCCTTCCGGTGGGTGTCTAGACAGAACCGCCGGATCCAGACCGGCGAGTTCCAGCATTACGCATTGGGGGTAGTGGCAGGATTCCTCCTGCTAATGGTGTGGTACCTGTACCGGTAGCGCGCGCAAGGAGCCAAGGATGCCCTACATTCTATCCATCCTGACGTACATTCCCCTAGCCGCGGCTCTCGTGATCCTCTTCATCCCGAAGGAGAACACGAAGCTGATCAAGTACTTCACCACGGGCGTCTTCCTTTTGGACTTCCTGCTCAGCCTGCCGCTTTGGTTCGGGTGGGATGCCGCCCAGGCCGTCGCCGACGCCAAGCACTCCCTTTGGGTCTTCGAGGAGGGGCCCCACCCGTGGATCACCTCCCTGGGCGCCGGGTATCACTTCGGCGTGGACGGAATGTCCATGCTCCTGGTGCTCCTGACGACCCTCCTGGGGGTCATCGCGGCGTGGTCCTCGTGGACCTACATCCAGAGCCGGGAGAAGGAGTATTACATCTGGCTCCTCATCCTCCAGACGGGCATGCTCGGCGTCTTCTGTTCTCTGGACTTTTTCCTCTTCTACGTCTTCTGGGAAGTCATGCTCGTGCCCATGTACTTCCTCATCGGCATCTGGGGAGGGGCGAACAAACTTTACGCGGCCATCAAGTTCTTCCTTTACACCCTGGCCGGCTCCGTGCTCATGCTCATCGGCATCCTCGTCCTATACTTCCGGACGCCCGTGGACGCCGCCGGGGTTCACTCCTTCGACCTCGACGTGATCCTCCAGCAGGTGGCGCTGAACCCGGCTCTGCAGTGGTGGGTCTTCGCGGCCTTCTTCGTGGGCTTCGCCATCAAGGTGCCCATGTTCCCCTTCCACACGTGGCTCCCCGACGCCCACGTGGAGGCCCCCACGGCGGGCTCCGTGATCCTGGCGGGCGTCCTGCTGAAGATGGGGACGTACGGCTTCTACCGCTTCGCACTGCCCATCCTCCCCGACGCGACCCTGGCCTGGCTCCCCTTCCTGCTGATCCTGTCCATCATCGGAGTCATCTACGGAGCCATGGTGTCGCTCGTCCAGAAGGACATGAAGAAGCTGGTGGCCTATTCCTCGGTGAGCCATCTGGGCTTCTGCATGGCGGGCCTCTTCGCCCTGACGGAGGCCGGCATAAAGGGCTCCATCATGCAGATGCTCAACCACGGGATCTCCACGGGCGGCCTGTTCTTGCTCGTGGGCATCATCTACGAGCGCATGCACACCCGAGAGATCAAGCTCTACGGCGGCCTGGCCAAGCTGATGCCGGTCTACGCCGTCTTCTTCATGATCATCACCCTGTCCTCCATCGGTCTTCCCGGCCTCAACGGCTTCATCGGAGAAATCACGATCCTCATGGGCGCCTACCACATGCCCGAGTTCCTCATCTTCTCGAAGTCCCTCGTCTTCTTCCTCGTGGCGGGCATGCTCCTGGGTGCGGCCTACATGCTCTGGCTCTACCAGAGGGTCTTCTTCGGCGAGGTCACGAACCCGCACCTCGAGGAGCACGTGAAGGGCAAGGACATGAACGGCCGCGAGTGGGGCTACATGATCCCCCTCGTCCTGCTGGCCCTCTGGATCGGGCTCTACCCGAAGCCCGTCTTCGACAAGATGGACCGGAGCGTCCAGTACCTCATGCAGCGGATGAAGCCCGCCGTGGAGCGGGTTGCCGCCGCCAAGGGGGTCCCCGTTCCCCAGGTGACGACTCCGGCCGCCGCCCCCGAAACCCCGGGCCACGCAGAGATCGGGAGCCACGCCCAAGAGGCGGGGGCGACCCACGCCGAAGGATCCCACTAGGAGCCGGCCATGCCCGTCCTTCATCCGGATTTCTGGCGCCTCCTGAGCCCCGAGTGGGTCCTCGTGGCCTTCGGGATCGTCTTCCTGATCCTGTCGGCCGTGAAGGGAGGACGCTCCCTGCGCGTGGGCACGGGCGCGCTGGCCCTGGCGGGGTTCCTGGTGGCCCTGGTCCTTACGCTCCAGACGCTCTGGGCGCTCCCTCCCGGAGCCCACGTGAACGCCCTCTCGGGCCTGGACGGAGGCGTGGGCCTTTGGGTGGACGCCTACAGCCAGAGCTTCAAGGTCGTTTTCCTCCTCGGCGCCGTTCTGGCCACCCTTTTGTCCTTCAAGCACTTGGACGTCATGGCCGCCTGGACGGGGGAGTACTTCACCTTCATGACCTTCTCCGTCTTCGGCATGATGGTGATGGCCAGCGGGGCCGACCTCCTGACGCTATGGGTGGGCCTCGAGACCATGGCCTTGGCCGTGTACGTCCTGGCCGCTTACCTGCGGCGCGATGAAAAGAGCGTGGAGGGGGCCACCAAGTACTTCCTTCTCGGGGCCATGTCGTCGGGCCTCTACCTCTATGGGACGTCCCTGATCTACGGCGTCACCGGCACCGTCCACCTCTCCGCCGTGAAGGCCTTCCTCGCCCATCGGATCCAGGCCGGCGGGCTGGAGTCCCTCGGCTTTCCCCTGGCCGCTGGGGTCGTGATTCTCGCCGTGGCGCTCCTCTTCAAGGCCGCCCTGGTTCCCTTCCACTGGTGGACGCCGGACGCCTACGAGGGAGCGGCGACTCCCATCACCGGCTTCATGAGCGTGGCCCCCAAGGCCGCCGCCTTCGCCATGGCCATCCGGATCTTCGCCGCTGGGCTCCTGCCCCTGTCTCCCACGTGGACGGGTGTCCTCGGCGTGGTGGCCGTCCTCACGATGATCTGGGGCAACGTGGCGGCCATGATCCAGGACAACGTGAAGCGCATGCTGGCCTACTCTTCCATCGCCCACGCGGGCTACGTGCTCATCGGCCTCGTGGCCTCGGGCCGCACGGGAACCGACCAGGGAATCGAAGCGGCCCTTCTCTACCTCCTGGTCTATGCCTTCATGAACCTCGGAGCCTTCGGCCTCATCCTCTACCTTCAGAGAGAGGGCAGCGCCGGAGACCGGATGGAGGACTTCGACGGCCTGATCCACCGGAGTCCGTGGGCCGCCGTCCTGATGATCTTTTTCCTCCTCTCCCTCGGCGGCATCCCTCCCATGGCCGGATTCGTCGCCAAGCTGATGATCTTCTACGCCGCCGTGAGCGCGAGCCTCTATCTCCTTGCGGTGGTCCTGGCGGTCACGAGCGTGGTCTCCCTCTATTACTACTTCCGGCTGGTCTACCGGATGTTCCTGAGGGACCCGGAGGCGCTCCCGGCTCCCCGGGCGGGATGGACCCTGGCGACGGGCCTTTGGATCTGCGGGGCGGCGACCCTTGCCTTCGGGATCTACGGACAGCCCCTCATCACCTGGGCCGCACGCATCTCGCTTCTCGGGCCGTAGGCGGGGGTATGGCGTCCCCGCTCCGCCGCCTCGGCGTCTACCTGGAACTTGTGTACACGTTCCCGGTGACGGTCCTTCTCGGGGCTGGCGGGGGCTACCTTGTGGATCGCTGGGCGGGTACCGAACCCTACGGCGTTCTGGCGGGCTTCGTGCTTGGCCTGGCGGCCGCCTTTGTCTACCTCGTGAGGATGCTGGGATCGCTCAAGGAAAAAGGGGGAAACGGTGGAGATGGCGGCGTTTAGGAGGCGCTACCTGCGGATGGCGGCCGCCGGATGGATTGCCGGCGCCCTGGTCCTGGGAGCCTTCGTCTCTCCCCGATCCGCCTTGGCCTTTGCCGTCGCTTACGCCCTTGTGGCCGCGGATTTCCTCTGGATGGCCAAGTCCTTCGGAATCCTTCTGGGCGAGAGGCTTCCGACGCGGTCCGAATGGGTGCGCCTCGCCCTTGGAATGGTCCTCAAGACCCTCTTGCTTGCGGGGGTCCTGTATGCTATTTTGAAGGTCCTGCCTCGGGAATCGCTGGGGGTGGTTCTCGGGATTGGGGGGCCCTTGATGCTCCTGGCCTTGGCCGGAGCCATGCGGACACGAGGCTGACCATGCACGAACTGGATTCCCTCCTCACCATGCTGGTGAACGGGCTGGTGCACCGGCACGTCCCGGACTACTTTGTGATGCTCGTCTTCGTCATGGTCCTCTCCCTGGCGGTGGCCTTCGTGGCCACCCGCCGCCTGTCGGTGGAGAAGCCGGGAGTCCTCCAGCAGATCCTGGAACTCGTGACGGAGGTGGTGGGAAAGTTCCTCGACGACATCATCGGACACCACGGGCGGAGGTTCATGCCGGTGATCGGCACCTTCGCCGTGCTCATCCTCCTGTCCAACCTCATCGGCCTGATTCCGGGGTTCATGCCCCCCACAGGGAGCATCATCGTGACCCTCTCCCTGGCGCTGTGCTCCTTCGTCTCCTACAATTTCTTCGGCGCCCGGGCGGCCGGCCTCGGTTACCTCAAGCACTTCATGGGGCCCATCCTGCCCATGGCTTTCCTCTTCTTCCCAATCGAGGTCGTGAGCCATCTGGCCCGGCCCATGTCCCTGGCCATCCGTCTCTTCGGGAACATCTTCGGCGACCACCAGGTGGGAGGCGTCTTCCTTCACCTGGTGCCCTTCGCCGTGCCCGTGCCCTTCATCCTGCTGGGCATTTTCGTCGCGTTCGTCCAGACCCTGGTCTTTATCCTGCTCTCCATGATCTACATCGCGGGGGCGGTGGAACACCACTGAGGGAAGCTCGGTAGCGAAAGGAGGAAGTCCGTGAGGAAAAAGGCACTGACGATTCTGGTGGGAGCTCTGCTCCTGATGTTGGCGGCACCGGCTTTCGCCGAAGAGGGCGGCGCCGCGGCCGCGGGTCTGGGCAAGGACGCCCTGGGCGTTCTGGCCGCCGGCTTCTCCATGGCCTTCGCCTCCGCCATCTGCGGCCTCGCGCAGGGCAAGGCGATCTCGGCGGCCTGCGAGGGCTCGGCCCGGAATCCCGGCATGGCCGACAAGCTGCAGATCATGATGATCATCGGTTTGGCCTTCATCGAGTCCCTGGCCCTCTACACGATGGTGATCATCTTCGTGAAGATGTAACGAATCACCGGGGAGTCCCGCCCGCGCGGGACTCCCCGAGTCTCTCTTCCGTGCGCACGACACGGTCCGCCCCCGTTCCGCTCTCCCTCCATCCGGCGCTTGTGTGCCCCACCCTCGGGGACGCCGAGTCCTTTCTCCGCGAAGCCGTGGGAGATCGCCGTCCCCTGTTGTGCACCGAGACCCGCCTAGTCCCCGTTTTGAAGGACACCGTCGCCGGCCTGGAGCGAATGTTTCCAGGCCTCGCACGGGCCCACATCCGGGGAGGAGAGAGGAACAAGACGCGCCGTCAGAAGGAGCATCTGGAGGACGCCTTTCTCGCGGCGGGGCTCGACCGCCAGGGGATCGTCCTCGCCTTGGGCGGCGGAGTCGTGACGGACCTGGCCGGATTCGCCGCGGGGACCTTCATGCGCGGCGTGCCGTTCGTGAACCTTCCCACCACGCTTCTCGGAATGGTGGACGCTTCCCTGGGCGGGAAGGTGGCCGTAAACACCCCGGGAGGGAAGAACCTCGTGGGGCTCTTCCACCCCCCGGCGGCCGTCTGCGCCGTCCTGTCCACCTTGTCCACCCTGCCCCTGGCGGAGATCCGGTCCGGACTCGTGGAGTGCCTCAAGCACGGCCTCATCGCCGACGAGGGCCATTTCGAAGCGGCCGGGTCCATCTGGCCCGGTCACATGGCGCGCCACCCCCTCGCCTTTGGGGAGTTCGTGGAGCGCTCCATCCGCATCAAGGGGGCTGTGGTCGACGGCGATCCGGAAGAGCGCTCCGGTGGGCGGAACCTACTCAACGCCGGCCACACGGTGGGGCACGCCTTGGAGCGCCTTTCGAACTTCCGGCTCCGCCATGGGGACGCCGTGGCGGCGGGACTTTGCTGGGAAGCCGCCCTCTCCGTGACGCAGGGGTGGGCCGTGCCCGCCTTCCTGAGCCGCGTCCTGGCGGCCGTGACCCGGCTGGGCTTGGGCCCCCTGCGGGACGACTGGTCGCCGCGGGACATCCTGGAGGCCGCCCGGACCGACAAGAAGAACTCCGCCTCCCACGTGCGGTATATTCCCCTCGGGGACGTGGGCCGGCCGGCGCTCCCTGCACCCTACCTGGCGGCCGTCGACCTGGGTGACCTGCGGAAGGCCCGCACCCTGCTCGGGAGGGCGTGAGGTGGAGATCCTCTACGGCATCCACCCCGTGGCCGAATGCCTCAAGGCGGCGAGGAGGCCGGTCCGAAAGCTCTGGGTGACCAGCGCGGACCGCCTGTGGGACTTGGCCCGGGCCGCTGGGGCCGAGCCGTCCGTGAAGCCCTTCTTCGTCCACCGTGAGGCCTGCGACCGGCTCTGCGGGTCCCCAAACCATCAGGGCGTGGCCGCCGAGGTGGGGGACTTCCCCTACACGGACTGGAAAGACCTGCTGGAACCGCCCGAGGGCGCGCTCGTGGCCGCCCTGGACAACCTTACGGATCCTCAGAACGTGGGGGCAATCCTCCGCAGCGCCCTCTGCGCGGGAGCCACCGGCGTCACGCTCCGGAGCCACCACGCGGCGAGGATCACGCCCGCCGTCGCGAAGGCTTCGGCGGGCGCGTGCGAGCACCTCCGGGTGGCCCTGGTCTCCAACCAGGGGATGTTCCTGCGGGCCGCAGGCGAGGCGGGGATGATCCGCATCGGTCTGGACGCCTCGGGGGCCTCCCTGTGGACCGCCCCCGTCCGGTGGGAATCCGGAGCGGTCCTCGTCGTGGGCGCGGAGGGGCGGGGGCTGTCGCGGCTCGTAGGCGAACTCTGCGACCTGAAACTCAAGATTCCCATGGCGGGTGAGTTTGATTCCCTCAACGCCTCGGTGGCCGCCTCCCTGGCCCTCTTCGAGGCGGCGAGGCGAAGGGCCCCGCGGTGACGCCCGTTTCACCGGCGGGGAGGCCCGCGGGCCCCCCCCTTTCCGTGGAGTCCCGATGAGCGGACACGACAAGATCGCGGTGGTGGATTTCGGAGGCCAGTACGCGCACCTCATCGCCACGAAGGTCCGCCGCTTGAAGGTCCTTGCCGAGATCCTCCAGCCCGAGGACCCCGCGGAGCGGTTCGCGGACTACAAGGGGATCATTCTCTCCGGAAGCCCGGCCCTCTCCTCCCACGATGAGGACAGCGCCTACGACAAGGCCATCTACGACCTGCCCGTCCCGATTCTGGGGTTCTGCTTCGGCCACCAGGAGATCGCAAAACACTACGGGGGCCAGGTGGAGCACGCCCAGCGGGAGTACGGCCCCGCCACCCTTCGGATCCGGGGGGAAAGCCCCATCTTTGCGGGTCTCGAAGCGGAAGAGACCGTCTGGATGAGCCACGGCGACACCGTGACGGTCCTTCCGCCGGATTTCCAGGAGACCGGGGCCTCCATCGTTCGAGGGGGAGAGCCGCACCCGAACGCGGCCATCGCTCATGAGGGGTTGAAGCGATACGGCTTTCAATTTCACCCAGAGGTGGACGACACGATCCACGGCAAGGAGATGATCGCGAACTTCGTCCTCCGGATTTGCCTGTGCCGTCCGGACTGGACCGTAGAGCGGTTCGAAGAGGAGGCGCTGGAGGAGATCCGGCGCCAGGCGGGGGACCGGACCGTCTTCCTCCTCGCCAGCGGGGGAGTGGACTCCACGGTTTGCGCCGTCCTGTTGGGGAAGGCCCTGGGGCCCGACCGCGTCCACCTCCTCCATGTGGACAACGGGCTCATGCGGAAGGGAGAGAGCGCGGCCGTCCTGACCGAATTCCGCCGCCGGGGCTGGGGAGGGAACCTCCACTTCTGCGACGCCTCGGCCCGCTTCCTGAAAGCCCTGGCGGGGGTCGTGGCTCCGGAGGCCAAGCGGCGGATCATCGGCGACACCTTCCTGGAGGTCTTCGAGGAGGAGGCCGCCCGGCTGGACCTCGGGGACTGCCTCCTGGCCCAGGGAACCATCTACCCGGACACCATCGAGACGGGCGGGACCCGGCGAGCCGACGTCATCAAAACGCACCACAACCGAGTGCCCGCGGTGGAGGCCATGATCGCCGAAGGGCGGGTGGTCGAACCCTTGAAAGATCTGTACAAGGTGGAGGTCCGGGAACTGGGCGAGGCGCTGGGTCTGCCCGAAGCCCTCGTCTGGCGCCATCCCTTCCCGGGTCCCGGTCTGGGAATCCGGCTCCTGTGTTCGGACGGCGAGCCCGTGTTCCCAGAGCCCGGAGCTCCCGAGGCCCTCGACCGCCTGTCGCGCGGGGCGGGAATCGGGGCGGGGCTTCTTCCCGTTCGGTCCGTGGGCGTGAAGGCCGACCTCCGCTCCTACGAGCATCCGGTCCTGATCTGGAGGGCCCGCCTGGATGAAGCGGAGGCCCTTGCCGCGCGGATCTTTCAGGAGGTGCCCGGCGTGAACCGGTGCGTTTTCGACCTGTCGGGAAAGGGGTTTTCCAGGGCCCGTCCCCTGTCCGCGACGGTCACCCGGGAGCGCCTGGATCTCCTGCGCGAGGCCGATGCCCTCGTGATGGAGGGCCTGCGGCGCCACGGTCTGTACCGAAAGGTGTGGCAGTGCCCCACGGTTCTGGTTCCCCTCGAGGTGGATGGAGAGGGCCGGGAGTTCATCGTGATCCGGCCGGTCCTGTCGGAACGCGCCATGACGGCCCGCCCCGCCCTGCTCCCAGAGGCCCTTCTCCGGGAGCTTCTGGGCTCCCTCTCCGCCTTGCCGGGGACGTCGGGCGTGGGCCTGGACGTGACGACCAAACCGCCGGGCACGATCGAATGGGAATGAGCGTCGGGCCGGGCACCCGTGCCTCCTGCGCCAACGGGCGGAGCCAGGCGCCCGGCGGGAACCGGGCGCTCGCCCGCAATCGGGGCCTCGGCGATTTCTGGAAGGGGGGGGCGTGATCCGGGAACTTTCCAGGCCGTACCCGGCCCGCCAGGGCGCCCCACGGATTCGGGCCGTGGACGAGGCCATCTTCCGGTATGCCTACTTCTCGGACTGTCGAACCTGCTCCTTCTGCAAGGACCAATGCTGCTCCTGGGGGGTGGACGTGGACGCGGCCAACATGGCCCGGCTGTTCGCCCACGCGGAGCCCCTCGAAGCGCGCACCGGCCTTCGCAGGGAGCGGTGGTTCGAGTCCGAGATTCGGACGGACCCGGAGTTCCCCGGCGGCCGAGTGGGCCGAACGCGGGCTGAAAACGGCGGGTGCGTCTTCCTTGACCGGGATCGCGGCGGCTGTCATATCCACGCCTACTGCCTCGAAGCGGGGCTGGACGTGTACGGCCTCAAGCCCCTCGTCAGCGCCCTGTTTCCCCTTACCTTCGAGGATGAAGCCCTCGTTCCCTCCCGGGAGGCGGAGGAGGGTACCCTCGTCTGCCGGGGAGCCGGGAAGAGCCTGTACCGGGGCTCGCGCGGCGCGCTGGAGTACCACTTCGGGGGGGCCTTCGTGGCCGAGCTGGACCGGCTCGAACTCCTCCAGGCCGGTCCGCGAGGCTGACCGTGTCGCGGACCCCGATGCCCGAGGCAGGTAGACAAAGCCTCCCCCCAGCCAGGGAGGCGGTCAGGATTTCCGGCCCGGACAGAGCGGAGGGGAGAGAACCCTCGGTTCCGATGATGCGTATTCAATCCATCTGGAGCAGGGGCCGTCGTCGTTCCGAGACAGGCTCCAGGAGGGCGTGTCCCATGAGGCGAACCGGGCTGGCCTGTCTCCTGGCGGGATTTCTGGGCGCCGGGGCTCCCGAGCGCACCTTCGCGACTCCCTCCCC
>JBFLVU010000110.1:0-9787 GCA_040758175.1 Acidobacteriota bacterium
TACGTATACACCCTCTGGCTCCGTTTTCCGGCGGGCTGGACGGTCACGAGCGTGGCGGTCTCCGGGACGCCTTCTTGCACGGGCGGCGGAACTTTTGGAGGCTTCGGCTGGAGCCTCTTCAATGGGCCCACCAACGAGGTCCAGATCAACCACGCGCGCTATCAGGCCTACACGGATTCCTGCACGGCCACCTATTGCGTGACGGTGACGCCCGGCGGTACGCCGGTCGCCGGGGACGCCCAGGTCTCCTGGTACTGGGACGGAGACGGATATGGAGGTCCGCCCCACTGGCCCTGCTCGAGCGATCTGTACACCCCGGCCGGAATGCCGGCGTGCGAGCAGTGGACGAACCCGCCCGCCGCCGTGCCCCCCTGCACGGGCGTGAACCTCGGCGCGGCCACGACCGCCCAGCAGGGCTGTCTGGGCTTTCCCGTCGCGTTCAACCTGACCCTGACCAACAACACGGGGGCCGACGCCACCTTCGACATCTCCTACGCGGGGAACACCTGGCCCGTGGCCGGTCCCGCCACCGTGGGCCCCGTGACCGACGGCGCCTCGGCCGACGTTTCGGTCACCCACAGCGTTCCCGCCCTGGCTCTCCCCGGACAAATCGACCCCGTCATCGTGACGGCCACCGACCAGGCCAACCCGGCCACCTTTTCCTCGCTCCCTCTGTCCACCACGGCGGTGGATGTCCTCGTCGGAGAGGGTCCGCCCTCCCCCGGCGTCCACATGGACAACGTGGTGGCGGCCTACGGCGGGCGCCTCTTCAACGTGGCGGGTTACGGCTCGGGCGGGGCCGTGGACATCTACGACCCGGCGACCGACTCCTGGTCCACCGGGACACCTGAACCGGCCCCCCAGATCGCCTACGCGGTGGACGGGGCCACGGGTTTGGACGCAAGCGGCGACGCCGTGGTGGTCCTGTTCCCCGACACGACTTCGGGAGCGACGACCCTGCACGTGTACAACATGGTTACGGATGCCTGGACCGCGCCGCCCCTTCCCGCCGGCTTTCCGCCGGCCGGCATCTGGGCTCCCGACATCGTTTGCGATCCCGCCTCCAACCTCTGCTACATCACGGGCGGGGCCACGTCCCCCGGCGGCGGGAACCTCAACACCGCCTACGTGTACGACGTGGCGGCCAACACCCTCACGCCCCTCCCGCCCTTCACGACGCCCCGGGATTTCCACGCCTCGTTCTTCCACAACGGGAGGCTCTGCGTAGCGGGCGGAGTGGACGCGGGATCCGCCGTCTTCTCTTCCACCCAGTGCTACGACTTCGGACTCGGGGCCTGGGGTGCGGAAAACGCCGACGTGGCGCCTCTCCCCTTGGGTGTCTGGGGCATGGGGGACGGCGTCCTGGACATCTCCGGCATCCCGACCCCCATCTTGGCCGGAGGGGTGGACGCCTCCTTCTCCACCGTCCTTGTGGACGTCCTGGCGTACGATGGCGCGGCCTGGAACGTGGCGGCCTCCTTCCCGCACGCCGTGTACCGCGTGGAAGGGGAGACCCTGGGCGACCGCTTCTACCTGGCGGGCGGATCCACGGGGGGCTTCACTCCCTCGAACTACCTGCAGTTTTATGGTACATGTCCCGCCCCATTTGCCCCTGACCTCGTGCTCTATGACGATCTGAACCGGGCGGAACTGTGCATCCAAAAGTCCAACGGAGCCTACCAGTGGACCGTGGCGGACGGCACGGTCTACTCCGGGATCGGAGTGGTGGCCAACGGAGGCACCTCCTTCTGGACCGCCCCCACCGATCCCAATTGCATCTACGCCATCGTGGACTACCGGAGAAAGCGGGCCCGAGCTTACTTCAGCAACAGCTCGGTGCCCGTGTACTCCAGCCTTCGCGACAGCAACACGGCAAACAACCTCCCCTGCGGAGCCCTGGCCCCGTAGCCAGTCCGGGACCTCACCCTCCGGTTCGACCGGGCGGGGCTTCGGCCCCGCCCGCTCCCATTTCGGGGAATAGCGGCTGGGAACGGAAGGTTCAAGGGGCAGGCGCAGCGGACGAACTGTCGAATCGAGAGGTGGAAGCCATTTTGAAAACCATACGCGGCAAGGGATGGGCGTGGGCGGCGGCGCTGGGAATCTGTCTGAGCGCCGCGGGTTCGGAGCGGCCCCCGGTTCGGCTCAACGCAGGCCATCTCCACCCCCTCCCTCTAGACGGGGCGCGAGAAGAGTCGGTGGACCTGCCGGAGGGGACCAGGGTCCTCGTGGTACAGGCGCCGGGTCCCGTCACGCCCCGATGGCGGCGGGGGCTGGACCGGGCCGGGCTCCGGGTCCTTTCCTATCTGCCGGAGAACGCCTACCTCGTGTATGGGGACGGGCCGAGGGCCTTGCGGCGGCTTCGGAGATCGGGTTCGCCGGGGGCGGCCTTGTCGGTCCTGCCCCCCGCCCTCAAGATCCAGCCCAGGGCGATCTCTCCCTCCGAAGTCCGGCGGGGGAGCGAGGCCCCTGACGGAGGGGCCCTCCACGCGATTCAATTGGCCCTGGATCCACGGGCCAACGCGGAGACCCTCGCCCTTCTCGGGGCCCTCGGCGCGGGCGAGCCGGTTCAGGACTACGGCCTTCTCGACTACCGAAACGTGGTTCTCCCCCTTCCCTCGGAGGCCCTCGAGGCCGCCGCCTCCCGCCCCGACGTGGTCTCCGTAGACCTCTATGCCGTGCCGGAGCCCCACGACGAGCGCCAGGCCCAAATCCTGGCGGGGCATGTCGTGGACGGTTCCCCGTCCGGTCCCGGGTACCTGGACTGGCTTTTCGCGCGGGGTTTCTCCCAGGCCTCCTTTGCCTCATCGGGCTTTGTGGTGGACGTCTCGGACAGCGGGGTGGACAACGGCACCCTCCTCCCCAGCCACTTCGGCCTCTACGAAGCGGGCATCCGGCCCGGCGCCACCCGGGTGGCCTACGCGCGGCTCGTGGGGACCCCCCACGGAGGGAGCACCCTCATGGGCTGCGACGGCCACGGGACCCTCAACGCCCACGTCGCGGCGGGCTATTCGACGGATGGGGCGTACCCCCACGCGGACCCGGAGGGGTACCGCTACGGCCTGGGGATCTGCCCCTTCGTCCGGATCGGCTCGTCCGTCATCTTCGACCCAACGGCCTTCACCCACCCGAACTACGCGGAGCTTCTCTCCAGGGCCTACGCGGACGGGGCGAGGATCAGCAGCAACAGCTGGGGCTCTCCCGCGGAGGGCGCCTACACCATAGACGCCCAGGCCTACGACGCCCTGGTGCGGGACGCCCAGCCCGACGGATCGCCCCGGCCCGCCGCCGGAAACCAGGAGATGGTGGTCGTCTTCTCAGCGGGCAACCTGGGTCCCGCGTCCAACACCGTGGGCGCTCCCGGGACGGCCAAGAACGTGATCACCGTGGGGGCCTCGGAAAACGTGAGGGCCTTCGGCGGGAACGACCAGTGCGGCGTGGGGGACGGGGCGGCGGACAACGCCGGGGACGTGGCGCCCTTCTCCAGCCGGGGCCCCTGCGACGACGGGAGGTCCAAGCCGGACCTGGTGGCGCCCGGCACCCACGTCACGGGGGGAGTGGTCCAGACCGCGTCTCCCCCCGCTCTCGGTCAGGCGGACCCCTGTTTCAACGCCGCGGGAGTCTGCGCAGGTCCCTTCTTCGAGAACTTTTGGCCCCTGGGGCAGCAGTGGACCACCGCCTCTTCGGGAACCAGCCATGCGGCGCCCGCGGTGGCCGGCGCGGCGGCCCTCCTCCGCCAGCGTTTTCTGGACGGGGGGATGGCGCCCCCCAGCCCCGCCATGACCAAAGCCTTCCTCGTCAACGCCGGCCGGCGGCTCTCGGGGAACGGATCGGGCGCGGGCGTCCCCTCCGATTCCCAGGGATGGGGCATGCCGGACCTCGGGAAGGCCTTCGACGACGCGCCCCGCTTTCTGAGGGACCAGGTCCCCGAGGACCTCTTCACCGCACCCGGCCAGGAGAGGGTCTTCGTGGTCCGGCCCTCGGACCCCGGCCAGGCCCTCCGCATCACCCTCGCTTGGACCGACGCCCCGGGAAGCACCGTCGGTCCGGCCTACGCCAACGACCTGGACCTCCAGGTGACGGCGGGGGGACGGCTGTACCTCGGCAACGTGTTCTCCGGGGAGGTCTCCCAGGCCGGCGGATCCCCGGATGGGCGCAACAACGTGGAGGGGGTCGTCTTGCCCGCCGGGACGGAAGGGCCGGTGGCGGTCCGTGTCCGGGCGGTCAACCTTCCCGCCGACGGCGTCCCGAATTTCGGGGGCGCCACCGACCAGGACTTCGCCCTGGTGGTGGCCAACGGAGTGCCGGAGTCGGCTCCCGTGTTCCTCGCGGAGTCTGCCTCCCTCGAGGACGAGTCCTGCAAGCCCGGAAACGGGAGCCTCGATCCCGGCGAGGGCGCGACGGTCCGGTTTGCCCTCCGGAACGTCGGGAACCTGGCCGCCGGCGATGTCTCGGCCGAGCTTCTGGCCGGACAGGGCGTCCTCGAAGCGGGCGCCTCCCAGCCCTTAGGACCCTTGCCGCCCGGCGGGCCGTCGGCCTCTGCGCCCTTCAGCCTGCAGGTGGATCCGGATCTCGCCTGCGGGCAGACCGTCACGGCGGTTCTCGCCCTCTCCGACGGGTCCTCTCCCTTGGGGGAAATCTCCTTCGACCTGCCCACGGGGGACGGGAGCGCGGTATGCTGCGTGCCCCTCACCTGTTCGGCAACGGCCGTGCCGCATTCGGGCCAGGCGCCCCTGAGCGTGGCCTTCGATGGCGCCGCTTTCGGCGGAATGGGGGGGGCGATCTCCTGGCTGTGGGACTTCGGGGACGGCTCGCCGCCCTCCACGGAGCAGGACCCGGTCCACGTGTACGCGATCCAGGGGCAGTTCACATGGAGGGCGACCGCCACCGACGGCCTCAACGTCTGCGAGCGGACCGGGGAGGTATCGGCCTACCGCCTCGCCCTCCGGGACGATCGGAACCGCTCCCAGCTTTGCGTGAACAGCGCCACGGGGGAGTACGTCTTCACTCTTCTGTCGGGCGCCCATGCGGGACAGGCCTTCTCGGGGACTGGCGTGGTGGCCAACGGGGGGACCCAGTTCTGGACGGGGGCGGGAGACCCCAATTCCATTACCGCCATCCTGGACCTGCGGACCTTTCGGGCCCGGGCGTATTTCTCCAACTCCTCCCAGGGTGTATACTCGGCCCTGGTGGATTCCGACATCGGCAACAACCCCCCGCCGTGTTCGTGGTGATGCGGCGCGAGGGAAGAAAGCGGCACGGGAGGAAAAGAGGATGAGGACGAACGGAAGAAAGGCGATGGGGCTGGCCTCGGCGTTGATGGCGCTGGGCATGGCGGCGTTCGCCGCAACGGACGGCCGGATCGAAGCCTCGAGCTCGTCGGTCCCGCCCGCCGGCGTTCCGCTGGCCGAGGGCGCGCAGGCGGTCACCGCGCCGGTGGGCACGGCCTTCGTGGCGGCCACCTGGGGCGACGAACGGGTCCACTTCCTGGACGCGGCGATGGCCGACCTGGGGAGTTTCGCGCTGGGGGCTTACAACCCAAACGGGATTGCCACCGACGGCGCCACCATCTACGTGGGTCACTTCTCACTTCCCGGGGTGGCCTCCTACGACTCGGATGGGAATTTCCTCTCCCAGTGGATCGCCAGCGAGGCAGTGTATCTGCAAGGCATGGACCTGGTGAACGGGGAGATCGCCCTTGCCAGCGACCCTTCCATTCACTTCTTCACGACGGCGGGCGCCTTCGTGCGGAGCATCCCCAGCCAGGGGGGCACGGTGGAGGGTCTGGCCTTCGACGGGACGGTCCTCTGGCAGTTGGCCGACGCCATCGTGGGGACGGACCCGGCCACCGGCGCCGTGTTGAGCACCATCCCCAACCCGGCGGCCGGTTGCAGTTACGGCGGTTCGGGTCTCGCGTCCAGCGCGCCCGGGGAACTCACGGTGGCCTGCGCCGGCGGGGAGTGGTACCGCATCTCTTCGTCCGACGGAACGGTGCTGGCCTCCGGCAACAACGGCCTCCAAATGTACGGCCTCAAGGCCTTCGGCAGCGGCGCCGTCCCGGTGACCTACGAGCTGGTCTTCCAGGACGATCTGCGGGGCATCCAGCTCTGCGTTGACAAGGAGATGGGGGTCTACCAGTGGCACGTGCCCGCCTCCGGCGACACGTACTCCGGGACGGGCGTTCTGGCCAACGGCGGGACCGCCTTCTGGACGACGCCCGAGGACCCCAACTACATTTACGCGACGTACGACTCCAAGCGGAAGCGCGCGAGGGCCTATTTCTCCAACTCCGAGTCCGGCCTGTATTACTCCATCCGGGACAGCAACACGGCCAACAACGCCGAGTGCGGCGGGACCATGATGCCCCCCGGCTGATCCGGGGATTGAAGCCATTGCGGAAGGAGGGGCGCGGCCGGGTGCCGCGCCCCTTTTTGCTGCGCGATGAGCGCTCACTCACGCTGGGCGAAAAGGCCCCCCTGGCGGAAATTGGAGGCCATTGGCGTTTGTTGACACCCCCCGGGCGCTATGCTAGCCTCTCCGCTTGAGCGCTCGCTCACGTGGGGGGGTATCGCAACAGCCCTGGAGGTGCAGATGGTCTCGGCCTACCTGCCCGTCTTCGTGATGGTGGTCTTCGCCTTCGTGATGGCCGTGGGTCTATTCCTGGCCTCCTGGTTCCTGGGGAAGGTGAAGGGGTCGAAGACCGAGCTCATGCCCTACGAGTGCGGCCTGGATCCCATGGACGCGCCCTTCAAGCGGGTCTCGGTCCGCTACTACGTGGTGGCCCTCCTCTTCCTCCTCTTTGACGTGGAAACGCTCTTCCTCTTTCCCGTGGCCGCGGTCTTCCGGGAGCGGATGGCCATGGGATGGGGCCTCTTCGTGTACGGCGAGATGCTCGTCTTCCTCGCCATCCTCCTCGTCGGATACGTCTACGCGCTCAAGAAAGGGGCGCTACGATGGGAATAGAACCGGTGACTCCCGAGATGGACGCCCAGACCCGCCAGGACCTCGAACTGGTCAAGGGCGGCCTCATCCTTGGCTCCCTCTCCAAGATCGTGGACATGGCCCGGAAAAACAGCCTGTGGCCCATGCCCTTCGGGCTCTCCTGCTGCGCCATCGAAATGATGGCCATGGTGGCGAGCCGGTACGACCTGGCCCGCTTCGGAGCCGAGGCCATGCGCTTCACGCCCCGCCAGTGCGACATGATGATCGTGGCGGGCACCCTGACCCGCAAGATGGCCCCGGCGTGCAAGCGGATCTACGACCAGATGCCCGAGCCCAAGTGGGTCATCGCCATGGGCGTCTGCACCACGACCGGCGGCATGTTCGACGCCTACTCGGTGGTCATGGGGATCGACCACATCATTCCCGTGGACGTCTATGTCCCGGGCTGTCCGCCGAGGCCGGAGGCGCTCATCTACGCCATCATGAAGATCCAGGAGCGGGTCATGCGAGAGCCCTGGTCTCCTTTGGGGCGCCGCCCCGTGCGCGGGCACTACCGGGGACGCGACCCCCGCTACAAGGCCCTGCCCGTCCTCGACACGGGCGAGAAGGTCTCGATCCACGGGGCGCCGGAGGGACAGGACAAGCCCACCTGGCGGAAGGGCTACTACTCGGGCTGATGCCGCCCCGGGCGGCGCGTGGAGCGCAGGTGAACCCATGTCCGAATTGACCCAGTCCCTTTCCCAGCGGTTTCCGGGCGCCGTCCTGGAAGTCGTGGAATCCCGCGGCGAGACGACGGCCGTCGTGGAGCCGGAGCGAGCCAAGTCCCTCCTTCGGTACCTGAAGGACGAGAGGGGATTCAATTACCTCGTGGACGTCTCTTCCGCCCACTGGCCCGACGAGGGCCGCATCGACGTCGTGTACCTGGTCCGAAATCTCAAGACCCGGGAGCAACTGCGGGTCCGCGCGGCCCTTCCCGTGGAAGAGCCCGTCATCGAAAGCGTCGCCGACGTATGGCGAACGGCGGACTGGCTCGAGAGGGAGGTCTACGACCTCATGGGGATCACCTTCGCGGGCCACCCGGACCTGAGGCGGATTCTCATGCCGGAGGAGTTCGAGGGGCACCCCCTCCGCAAGGAGTACCCCATGGAGGGGGACGACGAATGGCGCAACTACCTCCCCGTAAGCGAGGCGGGCCATGACGACCGCGAGCCGTGAGCGCCTGAACCTGAACACCGAGCTGGTGACCCTCAACATGGGTCCCCAGCACCCCGCTACGCACGGGGTCCTGCGGGTGGTCCTGACGCTGGACGGAGAGGTGGTTCTGGCGGCGCGTCCCGACGTGGGCTACCTCCACCGGGGCATCGAGAAGATCGCCGAGAACAAGACCCTCCACCAGGTCATTCCCTACACCGACCGGATGGACTACCTCTCGCCGGCCTCCAACAACATCGGGCTCTGCCTGGCCATCGAAAAGCTCGTGGACCTGCAGACGACGGAAAAGTGCCGGGTCATGCGAGTCGTGGCGTGCGAGATGTCCCGCATGGCCAGCCATTTTCTGTGGCTCGCCACGACGGCCCTCGATATCGGCGCGGGCACCGTCTACTTCTACTGCATGACCGAGCGCGAGAAGATCCTCGACCTCTTCGAGCGCATGACGGGCGCGCGCTTCACGGTTTCTTACGGGCGCATCGGCGGCCTTTCGAGGGAGTGGGAGGCGGGGATCGAGAAGGACGTGGAGGCCTACGTCCTTCAGGCTCACAAGACCCTCGACGAGTGCGACCGGCTTCTGACCCGGAACCGCATCTGGATCGAGCGGAATCAGGATGTGGGCCCCATCTCGGCGGAGGACGCCATCGACCTGGGGCTCTCCGGCCCCAACCTGCGCGCGGCGGGCGTGGACTGGGACATCCGGAAGGCCTACCCCTACCTGGGGTACGACCGGTACGAGTTCGAGGTCCCGGTGGGCGAGCACGGAGACTGCTACGACCGCTACCTGGTGAGGCTGGAGGAGATCCGCCAGAGCTCGGCCATCCTCCTGCAGGCCCTCAAGGAATACGACCCCTCGGTGCCCCTCTTCCCGCAGGACCCCGAATCCCGGAAGGCCTACCTTCCCCCCAAGTCCCGGGTCCTGACGAAGATGGAGGAGCTCATTCACCAGTTCATCGTGGCCACCGAGGGCCCGAAGACCCAACGCGGCGCGGAGATCTACTTTTCCATCGAGGCCCCGAAGGGGGAGCTCGGCTTCTACCTCGTGGGATCGGGGACCAACGTGGCCCACCGCTGCCATTTCAGGAGCCCCTCCTTCGTGAACCTCCAGGGCCTCCCCGTGATGGTGAAGGGACAGATGGTGGCCGACGTCATCTCCACCATCGCCTCGCTGGATCCGGTCCTCGGAGAGGTGGATCGGTAACGAGAGAAACCGGATATCGGAGCGGCGGGAAAGCCGGGAATCGGGCATACAGGGAGTGGGAGGAGCGAGGCGGTGAGCGAAGCAAGACCCGACGTGCTGGCGCGGCTTCAGGACCCCGAATTCCTCAAGAAGATCGACGCGCTGGCGTCGGCCTACCCCCAGCCCAGGACGGCGCTCCTCATGTGCCTCCACCTGTGCCAGTCGGAGGTCCGCCACGTCCCCGAAGGCTTCCAAGAGTTCATCGCGGAGAAGCTCGGGATGACGCCGGCCCACGTTCGCGGCGTCGTGACCTTCTACGAGATGTTCACGGAAAAGCCCATGGGCCGGCATCTCCTCCAGGTGTGCAAGACGCTGCCCTGCATGCTGGCGGGTTCGGAGACGCTCCTGGAGCACCTGGGGCGGCGCCTCGGCCTGAAGCCGGGCGAGACGACCCCCGAT
>JBFLVU010000111.1:0-9728 GCA_040758175.1 Acidobacteriota bacterium
GGGTGTATGGGCGACGACCGAGCGGCACCCTGCGGTTGCCGGCAATTCCACGCGCGAGATCGCCGGCGTGAGGACGGCCACGGTGATGGCGACGCCGGAAAGCGACCGGAAGGGCGTCCTGCTGGCGATCGTTGAGGAAGTTTTCCACGTCTCTTGGCTCGCGCGCCACCCCGGCTTCCGCCCCGACGAGATGGCTCGATACGGCTATCCCCTCGAGGACGCCGCGAACTGGACAGGGCTCCTCGCCGAAGACGAAGCCCTGGCACGAGCGCTCGACGCGAAGACCGAGGCGGAGGCCGCGGGGTGGGCGGCGGCGGTGCTCGAGATCCGGCGCAGGCGGGTTCCGAAGGTGTCTCCCGAAGTTCGCGCCTACGAAACCGCCCTCGAGATGATGGAGGGAACGGCCAACTACGTGGCCCGCCGCGCCGCCGACGAGGGGCCGCAGACAACCGCCGCACGGCTTCGGACGGAGCGGCAAGCGGAGGGGATTCGCTGGCGTTTCTACGACACGGGGGCCGCCCTCTGCTGGATCCTGGACCGCCTCGCGCCGGACTGGAAGGCGCGCAGCGAGGCCAGCCCCGCCGTGACGACCGTGGAGATCCTGGAAGGCGCATTGAAGAAGCGGAGCGCGCAGCCCGCGAAGTTCTCCCGGAAGGAGACGGCGGAGTTCGACTCACGGGCAGGCATCGCCGTGGGCGAACTGGCCGAGCGGCGCGCGGGCCTCAAGCGCGAGCTGATGAGGCGTGCCGGCCCGCGCGTGGTCATCGAAGTCCCGGAGGGCATGGAGCCCTTCCGCCCGGAGCGCTTCGACCCCGTCAACCTCTTCGTCCTCGGCGGAGGAGAGGTGGTCCACCCGCACTTCGTCACCGTGCGGGGACCTGGCGGTTCGGTGGCGCTGACGAATCCCGGCTTCTCGCGAGGATCCTATTCCGGGACCGTCGCCGTAACCACCTCGGCCGGGCAGGACCCCATGCGGGACGGCTTTCGACGCCTGACTCTAACGGGCGTCCAAGGGCCTCTGGAGGTCACGAGAGAAGGCCAGATCGTGCTGAAGGCCGCGGGGCTTCTCATCGAGCTGCAACAGGCCGACATCCAGACGGACGGCGAGACGGTCCGCATCCGCGTCACCGGCTGATGTGGAGGCACATCTCGCGAGCGCTCAGGGAGGTGGAGGTTCATGAGGAGGGCAGAGTCGCACGCGGAGGTTCTTTCGGAGCACGTCTCGTTTCCGGGGAAGGTGGTCGTGGACGTGGGGTGCGGCATCGGTGACCTGACGCGGTGGCTTGTCTCCCAGGGATGCGAGGCCGTGGGCGTGGACACGCCCCGGGCCATCGCCAAAGCCGAAGCGGCCTCCGGGCCCAACCGGGCGCGGTACGTCGCGGGTTTGGCCGAATCTCTCCCCCTTGAGGAAGCGAGCGCCGACGTGCTCTTGTACATCGGGAGCTTCCACCACGTCCCGAAGGAGGCCCGGCACGTCGCCCTCAAAGAGTGTTCGAGGGTCATGAAAGCGTCCGGCCGCGCCGTCTTTATCGAACCCGTCGCCCAAGCGGGCTCCTACTACGAGATTGTCCGGCTTCATGAGGACGAGGCCCAGGTCCAGACCGAGGCCTACGAAGCATTGCACATGGCGCACCGCGCGGGCCTCGCCATGGCGAAGGAGGACACCTACTACCTGGAGCGCTCTTTCGAGGATTTCAATCACCTCCTCGACGTCTACCTCGAGGACGAAAGCAAGCGGGAGGGGATCATGGGCGCTGCGCGCGAAATCACCGAGCGGATGGCGCGCGAATCCGCCACGCGCTTCGAGGCCTTCCGGTACCGTTCCGTGTGCAGGCTGAACGTCCTGGAAAGGAGGGGATCGTGACGCGATCCGTGGGGGTCTGGGCACTGGGACTTCAGGCGGTCTTGGGAGGATTCGCGGCTCTTCCAGACGCGGCCGAGCCGTTGACTGCCCCGCAGGTGGTGGCCCGGTGCGCGGAGGCATTGGGCGGCGCCGACAAGATCGCCTCCGTGAGAACCCTCCGCATCCAGATGGTCCCCGCCTCCAAACCGAAGGCGGTGACGCACGAGATCAAGCGCCCCAACCGGATCCGCAGTGAGTCCGCCGACTACGTCCTCGTCTTCGACGGCGAGCGGTGCGGGTACCTGAAAGGGGCGCCGTCGAAGGACGGGAGAGACCCCGGCCCGAAGCTCCTGCCCGAAGAGGAGGGGAGGGACTTCGAGCTGGACATCGCCTTCCTCTTCCCGGCGTTTTTCGACCACCCCTCGCAGTACCTGGGCACGGAGGCGTTCGAGGGGAGTCCGCACCACAAGCTGGCTCTCACGCTTCCCATGGGGATCCGCGTGACCTACTGGCTGGACGGAATCCGCTTCCTCCCCGCGCGAATCGTCGCGGAGGTGCCGTTTCAAGGGGAGGTGGTGCGGGTCGAGCGAACCCTTGGAGACTACTTTTCCGCTCAGGGCCTTCTCTTCCCGCGTACCATGAACTCCAGCGGATGGGCGTTCAAGGGACCGGCCTCCGTCACGAACGTGGAGGTCAACCCTCCCATGGAGGACGGCCGGTTCGAGATTCCCGGGGGAGCGGGCGGAGGGGCCGGACAGGAGGGGCCATGAGTTTCTTTGGGAGACATGGAGGCTCGGCGGTCGCCCTCGGCATCGCCGTGGGAACCCTGATCGCAAGTGGAGCGGACGCATATGCCCAAGCCCCGCCGCGGGCCGAAATCGTGCCCCTGGGCGGAGGGCTCCACAAGGTCCGCGTGGAATGGGTGAATGTCTTGGCGCTGAAGGGCCCCGAGGGGACCCTCCTCGTGGACACGGGCTTCCCAGGGGTCCAGAAGGCCCTGGCCGAGCACCTGGAGACAATCGGCGCCCGGGATGTCCGGTACATCATCAACACCCACTGGCACTTCGACCACACGGGGGGAAACGGGAGCCTGGGGAAGGGGGCGGTCATTCTGGCGCACCGGTCCGTCCTGCCCCTGCTTTCGAGCGGCCAGACTCTCCTGGGGGAGAGCCACGCGGCCCTTCCTCCGGAGGCCAGGCCGCGCCTGACTTACACGGGGGAGGTGGACCTGAGCCTGAACGGGGAGCGGGTCCGCATCGTCCCCTTGACGGGAGGCCACACGGACGGGGATTCGGTGGTCCTTTTCGAAAAGGCCAACGTCCTGTTCGTGGGTGACCTCGTGTTCCAGGGGCAATTCCCCTTCGTGGACGTGGCCCACGGGGGCTCCGCCGTCCGGCTCCCCGAGATTCTGGAGAAGGTGCTGGACCTGGCTCCTCCCGGCGTACGGATCCTTCCCGGCCACGGGAAGGACATGACCGCCGAGGAGGTTCGGGCCTACCGGGCCATGTTGCTGGAGACCATCGAGGCCGTGCGCCTGGAGCGGAACCAGGGGCGGACCCCGGTCCAACTCCAGGAGGCCGACGTCCTCAAGAACTGGTCCGCGTGGGACGGCTCCTTCACGCGGAGGGATTGGATCGAAATGGTCTGCCGCTCCCTGGCGGCAGGGTCCGCTCCCTAACGCCGTAGGGAGGGCCGGGCTCGGCGCCCCGCGGAGCCCGCTACTTCTTCTCGATCTTGGCCAGCACCAAGGCGAGGGTCTCGTCGAGGAGGCGGCGGGCGTCGGTCTCGAGCTCCGAGGCGGCGCCCTTCATCTCTTCGACGAAGGCGGCATCGAGGATTCCCGGCAAGTTGATGCGCACGTTGAGGCAGGCCCCGCCGACGCACGCGAAGCCCATCTGCGCGCCCACGCCCGCGTCGGAGACGGAGTTCTTGTTCCCCGACTCGGCGGCGCGCCGGGCCAGGGCCATGGCGCGGAGTCCCAGGCGGGCCGTCTCCAGGGGCACGGCCACGGCCTGCTTGAGGCCGGCCTGCATGGCGGCTTTTCGCGTCGCCTTCTCCGCCTCCGTGCCCTTGGGGAGGCGGAGGGCGTCCATGTAAGCGTTGAAGGCTACGGTGTCCTCGTCCACCGCCTGAAGCAGGCGATCCTTCACCGCCTGGGCCTCTTCGGCGGCGGCCGCCATGTCATCAAAGGCCGATTCGTACCCGGGCTTACCCACCGTGAGGTTGGCCACCATGGAGGCCAGCGCCGCGCCCAGCGCGCCCGCCAGGGCCGCCACGGAGCCGCCGCCCGGGGCCGGGGAGTCGCGCGAAACCTCATGGACAAAGGCGTCGGTGCGCTTGGCGACGAGGGCGTCCTCGGGCACGGAGGGGTATCCGATGACCTTCTCCTTCACGTCGAAGGAGGCCACGTCCCTTAGTCCCAGGCTCTGGACGGCGGTCTCCAGGACGTCGTCCACCGGGACGCCCGCCGAGCGGCCCTGGCGCCGAAGGTAGAACTTCCCCGTCTCCATCATGGCGGCCAGGGGGACGAGGCCGACGATTTCCGAGCCCGTCACCACAAGGCCCCTTTCGGCGGCGAGTTCCCGGGACTTCTCCAGGACGGCGTGGGTGGGCGTCACCTTGTAGTCGGTCAGGTTGATGGAGATCTGGGAGCGCCCGAATTGGGGCACTTCCCAACCAATCGCCTTGCAGGCCTTGAAGATTCCGGGCTTTTTCACGGATTCCCCGGTCAGGCGATCGGGGTCCACGTCGTTCAGGCGGTAGAGGCCCCGGCCGTCGTACCCGTGGGCCTTCTCGATGTGGTCGAAGAGGTCGGCGGGCGCCGGGGCGACGTGGTCGCACGACCCGCAATAGAACTTCCCGGCCTCGTGCTTGAGGAGCCTACCCATGTAGTAGAAGGGCTTCACGTTGCCCGTCCGAACCGAGCGCCCCTTCTCGCGCAGTTCGAAGGCGACGTCGGTGGCGTGGTCCTTGGCGCGCGAATTGAGGTCCACGTTGTAGGCGATGAGGAATTCGCGGGCCCCGAGGACCGTGGCGCCGGCCCGGGCGTGGAAGGCGGCGGGCCCGAAGTCGGGGGCCCACTCGGGGTCCTGGAGTTTGCGGGCCAAGCCTTCGTATTCGCCGCGGCGGATGTTGGCCAGGTTCCTGCGCTCCGGGCGGGAGGCGGCGTGTTCGTAGAGGTAGACGGGGATGCGCAGTTCCTCGCCCACCCTCCGGGCCACCCGGCGAGCCATGTCGGCGCACTCCTCCATCGGGACTTCGTTCACGGGGACGAAGGGGCAGACGTCGGTGGCCCCCATCCGGGGGTGGGTCCCGTGGTGCTTCGACATATCGATGACCTCGGCGGCCTTGGCGATGCCGAGGAAGGCCGCCTCCTCCACGGCCCCCGGGGGGCCGAAGAAGGTCACCACCACTCGGTTCATCTCCGCGCCGCGGTCCACGTCCTTGAGCTGGATGCCGTCAACGGACTCGATGGCGTCGGTGATCAACCGGATCACCGACTCGTCGCGGCCCTCGGAGAAATTGGGGACGCATTCCACGATCTTCGCCATGGATACCCTCCTGGAGTTCCTAAAAAACGTCCCGGGGCGCCGTCGCGCCCCGGTGAGCGCTCCTACGAATTCGGCGATCCCACTTCCCTCACCCCCCTCAGGAGGCGAGAGAGGGTCCCGGTCTTTCCCATGGCCCAGAGGACGTCGAAGATCCCCGGACTCTCGGAACGCCCCGTGAGGAAGAGCCGGACGGGGTGGATGAGCGCGCCGGCCTTGATCCCGCAGGCTTCCGCGTGGCGGCGGAGGACCTCCTCCAGTCGGGCGGGAATCCAATCGGCCTCGGAAACCTCCGCCAGGCGGTCCGCCAGGGAGGCCACGGCGGGGAGGGCGGCCGGGTCCTTCAAGGCCTTGGCGCGCCCCTTCTCGTCGTAGGGGAAGGTCTCGGTGAGAAAGGGCCGCATCCACCCGGCGAGTTCCCTCAGGTCGTGGGCCCGGGTCTTCAGGATGGTCACGGCGGGCTCCGGGACCGCCGCCGCACCGAGTCCCTCCGCCTCGAGGAAAGGCGGCAAGAGGGCTCCCAATTCGAGCGAGGGCGTCTGGGCCAGAATCTTGGCGTTGATGAAGCGGAGCTGCTCCCGGTCGAAGACCGAGGGGCTCTTCTTCAGGGCATCCAGGTCGAAGCGGCGGAGGATCTCCGCAACGGAGAGGCCGGCTTCCTCCCCGAGGTTTGCCCCCATCTGGGCCAGGTAGTTGAAGAGGGCAAGGGGCAGGACGCCCTCGTCCCGGTAGCTCAGGACCGACACCGTGCCGTGCCGCTTGGAGAGCTTGCGTTTGTCCATGCCGAGGATGAGGGGGAGGTGGCCAAAGACGGGGGGGGCGAGGCCGAGGCCCTTGTAGAGGGCGATCTGCTTCGGGGTGTTGCTGATGTGGTCCTCCCCCCGGATCACGTGGGTCATGGCCATGGCCATGTCGTCCGAAACGACGGAGAGGTGATAGGTGGGCGTTCCGTCCGAGCGGAGGAGGACGAAATCCTCCACCTCTCCGGGTTCGAAGCGGATGGGGCCCTTCACTACGTCGTCCCACTCGATGGGGGTGTCGGGCACCGCGCAGCGGACCACGAAAGGCTCGCCCGAGGCGGCGCGGGCGTCGGATTCAGCCCGTCCCAGGCTCTTGCACCTCCCGTCGTACTTCCATTCCTCCGGCTTGCCTGTGGCGCTCCTCCTCTCCACGAGCGCTTCCTTCGAACAGAAGCACCGGTAGGCGTGTCCCGCTTCGAAAAGCCGATGGGCCGTCTCCCGGTAAAGGGGGACCCGTTGGGACTGGAGGAAGGGCCCCTCGTCCCAGGTGATGCCGAGCCAGGCGAGTCCGTCCAGAATGACTTGGGTCAGCTCCGGTGTGGAGCGGGCCTCGTCCGTGTCCTCCACCCGCAGCAGGAAACGGCCGCCGTGCTTCCGGGCGAAGAGCCAGTTGATGAGGGCCGTGCGGGCTCCGCCCACGTGCAGGTACCCCGTGGGAGAGGGGGCGAATCGGACGCGGACGGACATGGGTGCCTCCGGTCGGATGGAAGAGCGGCCCCGGCGGGCCGGGGCCGCGTCCAAGGTAGCACAGGCGGCCCTCGGAGCCAACTCGCGGGCCGGAAGCGGCGGGGTGGGTTCGCGTGTTGTAATGGGGCGCGGAGGCCGCATGGGCAGGATCGGTGGACTCGGTTTCAGCAGGGGGCGGACCGCGGCGGCCCTCCTCCTTTCGGCGGCGTGGCTGGCGGCGCAGGAGCCGATTCCGGCCGGGCTGGCCAGGGGGATCGCCCTGTTGGAAGAGGGCCGGTACGAAGAAGCGGCGGGGATTCTCGGAGAAGCCCACCGCCAGGAACCCGGGAACCTGCGCGTCGCCATCGCCCGGACCAAGGCCCTTCTCGAGGCGGCGCGGTGGCCGGATGCCCTCGCCACGGCGGAGGAACTCGCGGGCCGGTTTCCCCTGAACGCGGAAGCGGCCCTTCTCCAGGGCGATTGCAGGCTCTACGCATTCGATCCCGGAGGGGCGGGGGAGGCCTATCAAAGGGCGCTGGAAGACCCGAGGTGGGGTTCCACGGCCCTAACCAAGGCCGCCACCTCCTTACAGCTCCGGAGGGACGAGGAAGGCCTCTCCCGTCTCCTCTGGGGAGGGAGAGCGGAGGGAATCCGGGTCTCCCCCCCCGTGGAGGCCTCCTCCGCCCGCCTGGATCCCGAGCCCTCCCGGCGGGTGGATCGCCTGCGCGCCCTCTCCGCCCGGCTCCCAGATTCCGAGGAACTCCGCGACGAGCTCCGGCTACAGGAAGCCCTCGCCTCCCGCGGGGGGACGGGGGTCGCCTTTCCCTCCGAGACGCCCACCGTCTCGAAGGTCAGGGAAATCTACCGGGAGCCCAGCATTCCCCTCCGCCTCAACGGGACGAAGGACACGTGGATCGCGCTGGACACGGGGAGCGACTCCCTCCTGCTCAACGAGGACCTGGTCCGGAGGCTCGCTCTGCCGGTGCTGGCCGAGACCACCGCCGAGGGATGGGGCTACCGGGGCCGCCGGCGCACCAAGGTCGTGCTCGTGGAGAGCTTCGAGGCGGCGGGCCTCCGAGTCAACCGGCTTCCCGCCCTGGTGAACGTGCGGGACAGCGAGTTCTGGAGCAACAAGGCCGGCTACATCGGGCTGGGCCCGTTCCTGGACGGGGTGATTCAATACGACCGCCGCAAGGGCCGCTTCGGCTTGTGGCCGCCGGGCACGAAGCCTCAAGCGGTCTTTGGGGACCGCGGGTTTACCCTGCCGGTCCTCTGGCACCGGGGGGTGCCCATCGTCCCGGTTCTCCTCCAGGGTCGGGGCCCCTTTCCCTTCCTCCTCGACACCGGGGCTCCCTATACCCTCCTGAGTTCCCAGTACGCCACCCGGGTCGGGATCCGGGTGAACTCGGGCAAGTACGGGAAGCTGTACGGGCTGGGGCAGTCGGGAGCCTTCACGTCGGGGGTCGCCGAACAGGTGCGGATCACCCTGGGGCCGAAGAGCTACGACCGGCGGATCATCTTCGTCACGGACGTGCCCCAGCGGTTTCCGGTGCCTCTCTACGGCATCCTCGGGAGGGACGTCCTCAACGACTACCGGATGGTCTTCGACGGACCGGGCGGGCAGGTCACCCTGCAGGCGTATGACGGGGAATAGGGCGGTCCGGCGGACCGGGGAGAAGGTAGGTGGGGGCAGGATCGAAACCGGCGCGTTGACGGCTCCCGACTTTCCCACGGTTTCCCGACTTGCGACCCAAAAAAGGCGCTCCCCGGGAGGGGGGTCCCGGGGAGCAGTACAAGAGGAGGGGGATCCTCATGGGAAACCGGTCATTCGCCCCGCTTTCACCCCGGAGGGGGGCTCCCCGGCCTTTCGGCCGGGGAGCTTTGAGAGGAGGGGGGATCCTCTTGGGAAAGCGTGTCGTTCGCCTTTCGGCCTCCTCGCCGTTTCACCGGCTTTGGACACTTCTTAACAAAGCAAGGGGTGTGCCAATTCCCGGCGAAACGGTCAGGCTTCGAAGGAGTGGCCGCACCCGCAGGAGGTCTGTGCATTGGGGTTCTGGAAGACGAAGCCCGAACCCCGAAGGTCGTTGACGTAATCCACCACGGTGCCCTTCAGATAGATCAGGGAGGTCTTGTCCACGAAAACGGAGAGCCCCCCGAAGTCGTACACCTCGTCGTTGTCGGAGGCCTTTTCGGCCAGGGAGAGGTCGTACTGGAACCCGCTGCACCCGCCTCCCACCACGGCGATGCGAAGGCCCGACACCTCGCGGCCCTCCGCCTTTCTGAAGTTCTTGACGGCCTCCACGGCCTGTTCGGTCAGTTCGATCATCGCTTCCTCCTCAAGGGCCCAGCCGGGGGCCAACCGGGTCCGAATGAGCAACCCCGGTGCCAGGGCGGAGGCGCCCGCCTTTCTTCCGGGGAAGGGAGGGGTCGGATGGGTCCTCGAACCCCGCGGGGCGGGCGTTTCGCCCCGGGGAAGGGGAAAGGGGAAACGAACCCTTCCTGTTTCACTGCGAAATGCGCTGTTGCACGAGTGTAACAGCCGTGAGCGGGCCCTGACGTGGCGCCGGGAAGCCCCTCCGTGCTAGAACGAAAGGCCTCCTAAGGAGACGGAATGAGCAAAAAGTTCGACCCCGCCGAGGTTGGGCGCCTGGAAAGCCGGGAGAGACACCGGGCCATGCCTCCGGCCAAGATCCTCCGGAAGATCGGCCTGAAGAGGGGGATGACCTTCGCGGACGTGGGGGCGGGCACGGGCTTCTTCAGCCTTCCCGCTTCCCGGATCGTCGGACCTTCGGGCCGCGTACTCTCGCTGGACGTTTCGGAGGAGATGCTGGAACACCTGCGGGCCAAGGCCCCCCCCGCCTGGGTGGAGGT
>JBFLVU010000112.1:0-9707 GCA_040758175.1 Acidobacteriota bacterium
CGTTCCGGTCCCCCCCGAGTCGGCCGACCTCATCCTCCTGAATACCTGCACCGTCACCCACAAGGCGGACAGGGACTCCCGGAAGGCGGTTCGGTCCCTGAAGCGGGCCAACCCCCGGGCGCAGCTCGCGGTCTTCGGGTGCGCCTCCCGGCGAACCCCGGACGCCTTTTCCTCCCTCCCCGGGGTGGAGGCGGTCCTTCCGGACGAGGAGTCCCTCCTGCGGTTCCTGGAGGAGCGAGGCCCCGGTGCATCGGCTCCCGGACCTTGGGTGCCCCTCTTCCCGGACCGCACGCGGGCCTTCCTCAAAGTCCAGGAGGGCTGCAGCCAGCCGTGTTCCTACTGCATCGTCCCGTCGGTGCGAGGACCGTCCCGCTCCGTGCCCCCCGAAGAGGTTGAGGCCGAGTTCGCCGGCCTCCTGGGGACAGGCTTCCGGGAAGTGGTCCTCACGGGCATCAACACCGGTGAATACGGAAAGGACCTGGGGCTGAAGGGCGGGCTCCCCGCCCTTCTAGAGCGTCTGCTCAGGGTGGACGGCGACTTTCGCCTACGGCTCAACTCGGTGGAGCCGAAGGCGGTGACCCCAAACCTCTCCCGGCTCCTCGCCACGGAGAGCCGGTTGGCGCGCCACCTCCAGATCCCTCTCCAAAGCGGTTCCGACGCCGTGCTGGCGGCCATGCGGCGGAACTACAAGGCAGGCTTCTACGCGGACCTTCTCCTGCGCCTTGCCGAAGAGGTCCCGGGGATCGGCCTGGGCTGCGACGTCCTGTGCGGATTCCCCGGCGAGACCCGGCAGGACCACACCGCCACCCTGCGGCTCCTGGACCAAAGCCCGGCGGCCTTTCTCCACGCTTTCGCCTATTCGCCCCGGCCCGGCACGGCGGCGGCCGCGCTTCCACCCCTGTCCCCCGGAGAGGTGGCGGCGCGAACCCGTTCCGTCGTGGCCCTCGGCCGCTCGAAGAGGGAGGCCTTCGCGCGCTCGCAAATGGGACGGCCCCTCGAAGCCCTTACCCTATCCCCAGACTCCGGACACGGGCGGGCGCTCACCTCGAACTTCCTCGACGTCCGGCTCGACCGGTCGGTTCCCCACAACCGCTGGGTCATGGTTCGTCTGACCTCGTGGGAGGGGAGCGCTCCCCGGGGGGAAATCCTGGAGGAGGGTGCTCTCAGAACCGGGTCCAGAGGGCTCGCCTGAGTAAGCCCGGCAGGGGAGGGCCATCCGCCCAGACCCGGAGCCAATCCTCCCGGTGGCCCCACCCCTCAGCGTAGCCGTCGGCGAGGAGCCCGGAAAAGGCCTTCGGGAAAGGGAGGCCCCTCCGCCACGTCTCCTTGAACACGGACCGGCTCAGGCGATTCAGGTTGTTTCGTCGCGACCGTACCGAGGCCGGAGGCCCCTCCCGGCGGGAGTGGCGGAAATCCAGAAAGAGGATGGCCCCCGCCGGACAGGCCAACACGTTGCCCGCGTTGAGGTCCCCGTGGACGAGGCCCAGACGATGCAGACGGGCCAGGGCGTTCCCTGCCGCCTCCCAGGGCGGCGGGTCGCCGATGGCCAGAGAATCCAGCAGGGTGTGTCCCTCGGTGACTTCCTCGAGGAGGGTGTACACGACGAACAGGGGACCTACAGGTCGGTAGCTCCGGGCGGCGGGGCGTGGGCAAAGGCCCTCCCCGGCGGCGAGATTCGCGTCGGCCCACTCCCTGCGGAAGGGGGTCCGGCACAGGAACCGATCCGGAAGGAGCAGCCGCGACAGTCCGCCCCGTGCCTCCCGCTTCAAGACGAAACCCGAACCGAGAATCCGAACGCGGCGGGCCGTCCCTCTGCCTCCTGGAAGCGGAGACGCCTCCTCCCAGCGACAGGCGAGGTTCCTCTCCAAGAGCGGTCCCTCGAGGCGCTCCCTCCACGCGTCGGATAGGATCAGGGTCTCCTCCATGGACCCAGCATAAGGGCCCGCGGCCCGGCGGCACAACCCGGGAGACCGGGTGGAGGCTATAATCCTTCCGGAGGAGGGCGAAACATGCCCAGGCTGCTGGTGCTCGGTGGCATGGCGGCGGGGATGAGCGCGGCCAGCAAGGTCCGGCGCTTGGACCCCCGATGGGAGGTGACGGTCCTGGACGCCGGCCCCGACCGCTCCTACGGCGCGTGCGGCCTTCCCTACGTCGTGGGGGGGATCACCCCGGACCTCGACGAACTCTTCGCGCTGGATCCTGGGGAGATCGTTCGAAGGGGGATCGAGGTGCGCCTTCGGCAGAAAGCCGTCTCCCTGGAGGAGGGGCGCAAGCGGGCGGTCGTGGAGGACCTTCCCTCCGGACGGCGGTCCGAAGAACCCTACGACGCTCTCCTGATCAGCACCGGGAGCCGGGCCGTCCTTCCCGACCTGAGGGGCCTCGAGGGGGAGAACCTCTTCGGTATGCACGACCTCGGAGACGGCCGGCGGCTCCAGGCCTTTCTGGCCGGAACGCGCCCCCGGTCGGCCCTGATCTGGGGGAGCGGGTACATCGGCATCGAGATGGCCGAGAACCTCGCCGCGCGGGGCGTCTCCGTCACACTCATCAACCGGTCGGAGCGGGTCCTCAAGACCCTGGTGGAACCTCTAAAGGCGCGGGTCCTTGAAGAGCTCGAAAGCCGCGGTGTGCGGGTACTCTTGGGGGTCCGGGTGCTGGAAGTGCTCCGGACCGGTGGGCGGATCCTCGGCCTCCGAACCGACCGGGGGGAGTTGCACGCCGACCTGGTCCTCGCGGCCACAGGGGTACGTCCGGCCACGGACTTCCTGGAGGGTTCGCCGGTCCCCCGGGACGGACGGGGCGCGATCCTCGCGGATGAGACCTGCGCCACGGGAGTCCACGCCGTGTGGGCCGCCGGGGACTGTTGCGCCGTCCGGCACCTGGTCACGGGCCGCCCCGTCTACCTCCCCCTGGGCACAACGGCCAACAAGATGGGAAGGGTGGCGGGGGCCAACGTCGCCGGAGGCAGAGAGCGTTTCCCGGGCGTGGTCGGGACGGCCGTGACCCGTGCCTTCGGTCTCGAAGTGGGACTTACGGGGTTGTCCCCCGCTGAGGCCGCCTCGGCGGGATTCGATCCGGCGGAGGCCGTCGTCGAGGCCGGAAGCCGGGCAGGCTACTACCCCGGAGGGGGGAACGTCACCGTTCAACTCACCGCGGACCGCCGGTCGGGCCGCCTCCTCGGGGGGCAGGTGGCCGGCCCGGAGGGCACCAAGGGCCGGGTGGACACCCTGGCCGCCGCGGTGACGACCGGGATGAAGGCAGAGGACTTCGCGCTTCTCGACCTCGCCTACGCCCCCCCGTTTGCCCCCGTGTGGGATCCCCTCCTCGTGGCGGCGGGGGTCCTCGTCTCCCGTCTGAAGGGCTGACTCCAGGGCGCGAGTCAGGTCAGGAACGAGTCGAGGGCGCCGGCGGCGAGGAGGCCGACGGCGATGAACCCGTTCGTCGTGAAGAAGGCGGCGTTGAGACGCGAGAGGTCCCCGGGGCGCACGAGGAGGTGCTCGACGACCAGGGCCGCGGCCACCGCCGCGACGGCTCCGAGGAATAGGGCCCCCACCCCGGCGGATCTCGCCGCCGCCGCCAGACAGAACACCGTGAGACCGTGGGCCCCGCCTGAGAGCCAAAGGGTGGCCCGCACGCCGCGGAGGGCGGGGAAGGAGTGGAGCCCCACCGAGCGGTCGAAGGCCAGGTCCTGGAGAGCGTAGAGGAGGTCGAATCCGGCGATCCAGAAGGTCATGGCGCCGCAGAGCCACCAGGAGGGCCCCGATCCGTCCAAGGTTCCCGTGACGGCGATCCACGCCCCGGGGGCGGAGATGCCGTCGGCAACTCCCAGGACGAGGTGGCACCAGGAGGTGAAGCGCTTGGTGAGGGAGTAGCCCAGGAGTACCGCCAGGGCCAGGGGAGAGAGAGCCAGACAGAGGGGATTGAGCCTCCACGCCGAAAGGACCAGAAGTCCCACGGAAGCGGCCAGGAAACCCCAGGCGAAGGGCACGGAGACCTGCCCGGTGACGAGGGGCCAACGGGAAGTCCGGGGGTTCTCGGCATCGAACCGGCGATCCACCAAGCGGTTGAAGGTCATGGCCGCGGACCGGGCCCCCACCATGGCGCCGAGGATCCAGAGGAAGGTCCGCCAGCCGGGCCACCCGCCCGCGGCCCAAAGCATGGAGAGGAGAGCGAAGGGGAGGGCGAAGACCGTGTGCTGGAACTTGATCATCTCCAGCACGGCGAAGAGGCGATGGATGAACCGTCTCACCGGTCGCTCTCCCCCCAGCGGCCGGCGAGGCGCGTCTCCAGACCCAAGTGATCGAAGATCCGCATGAGGAAGTGGTCCATGAGATCCTCCACGGAGCGGGGACCTTGGTAGAAGGCGGGCACGAAGGGGGCCACGACGGCGCCCGCCTCGGCCAGCGCCGCGAGGTTCCGCAGGTGAATCACCGAAAGGGGGGTCTCCCGGGGAACGACGATCAGGGTGCGGCGTTCTTTCAGCGCGACCTCGGCGGCCCGGTGGAGGAGGTTGCGCCCGGCCCCGGAGGCGACGGCGCCCACCGTGGCCATGCTGGCCGGGATCAGGACCGTCCCGTCGACGGGGTAGGATCCCGACGCCACGGGGGCATCCAGGTCCTCTTCTCGGTGAAGGAGGAGCCGGCCGGGCGTTCCGGCCGGGTCCAGGCACTGTTCCAGACTCCGGCCCTCCTCCCGGTCCAGGACCAGAGAGAAGGCCCGAGAGGGGACGAAGTGAACCCTCCGGACATTCGGATGAACGAGCAGGTGGTCGAGAAACCGGAGGGCCAGGCGCGCTCCGCTGGCTCCCGAGGCGGCCACGACAAGGACCTTTCCGGGGCCGCCCGCGCCCTTCTTGTCATCCCACACGCGCACCTCCCGCTCCTCCCGAGTTCGGGGGGATTGTGAGGAGTATTCTACTCGAAAGACGCGATTCCGCGGTCCGGTCATGCCGAGTGAGGCGGATGAACGCCCCGCGCCGCCGCGTTCCTATGTTTCTTGAAGGAGGAGTCCATGCTGAAGGAAGGCGACAGATGCCCCGCCTTCGAGGTGCCGGACGAGACGGGCGCCGTCCGCACCCTGAAGGACCTGGCTGGCCCCCGGGGGCTGGTCCTCTACTTTTACCCGAAGGACAACACGCCGGGGTGCACCTTGGAGGCCCGGGACTTCCGAGATCTCCTCCCCCGGTTCGTAGCCCTCGGCTACCGGGTGGCGGGGGTCTCCCGCGACTCGCAGAAGTCCCACGGCTCCTTCATCACCCGCGAGAAACTACCGTTTCCCCTTCTCAGCGACGCCGGCGGGCGCCTCTCTCAGGCCGTGGGGGCCTGGGGAGAAAAGGTGATGTACGGCAGGCGGAGCACGGGGATGATCCGCTCCACCCTTGTTCTCGATCCCGGGGGAATCGTCCTAAAGTCCTATCCCAGGGTCTCCGCCAAGGGGCACGCCGCCGCTCTCCTCGCCCACCTGGAAAAGCCGGCGCGCTAGCCGCGGCGGTCCCCCGGATCCGCCGGATCGGGTCCTTCTTCCCCGGGCCCTCCGTTGACGGTGCGGCGGCCTCTCCCTACAATGGCCCCACGAGGAGGCCGTCGTGACCCAGCCAGCCGAGGGCGTCGGCTCCAACCCGCTGAACCTCGATCCCGAAGACCTATTCGTCGTGGCCGGGAAATTCGCCGAACAGGGCCGCTACGAGGAGGCCGTGGCGCTGTACGAGCGGGGCGTGAAGCTCTTCCCGGCGAGCCTCGCCATGAAGATCGGCCTGGGAAAGATGCGCAACCTCCTCAAGGAGAAGGACGAGCACGAGCGCCACCGCCTCATGGCCAAGTTCAAGGAGGAGCGGGGCCGCCAGGACAGGCAGTCCGGCCAACTCGCCGCCATCGGGGAAATCTTTGAGCGAAAGGGCCAGGCCGAGCGGGCCCGGGAATGCTATCGCATCGCGCTCATCCACAATCCCTCCAACGAATCCGCCCGATACTGTCTGGCCAAGCTCGACTACCGGAACAACGACTTTTCGGGAAGCATCCGCGAGCTGAAGGCCCTCATCGCCATCAATCCCTTCCACGCCGAGGCCCACGCCCTCATGGGGCGGGCCCTCTTCTACCTCAAGAGTTACAAGGCATCCCTGGCGAGCCTGGTGGATGCGATGATCCTCGACAGCGCTGCGGGCCGCCCGCCCGCGCCGGAACTCCAGGAGAAGTTCAAGTACATCTTGGAAAAGGTGGGGATCCAAAACCGGGCGGCCCGGAGCGAGATTGTGAAGAAGCGCCTGGCCCTGTTCAACCAGTGCGTCCACCAACTCGACCTCGAGAAGGAGAGCCTCCTGGGGCGGGGGGCCGTCCGCGACATCCACGAGATCACCAAGACCGCCGCCCCCGACGAAGTCCGGCAGGACCTGCTCCGTCTGGCCTTGCGTCTGAGGGCCTTCGACATCCTGGCCACCCTGGCCGACGAGCACCTCTTCGTCGTCGCCAAAGCGGTCAAGGAGATGGCCGTGAAACCGGGAGACGTCGTATTCGACGAAAACGACGAAGGAGACGATCTCTTCCTCGTGGAGAAAGGGGAGGTCCGCCTCGTCAAGCAAACCCCATTCGGAGAACAGCCGCTGGCCCTCGCCCAGAAGGGGGAGTTCTTCGGCGAAATGAACTTCATCGATCCGGCCCACCGGAGCGCCGATGCCCTGGCCAGCAGCGAGGGCGTGCTCTTCCGGATCCGGCGGAGCGACTTGGACCCGTTCTTCGAGCTCAAAAAGGAAGTCGCCGTCCACTTCTACTGGCACTTCTGGAAATCCCTCTCCCGCAGGACCCGGGAGGCCAACAACCTCCTGAAGACCTTCTTCTCCGAGGCCGGGGCCGCCCAGAAGTCGGCGTTGAGCACGGATGAGGCCAACCGGTCCAAGGCCATCTCCATCGAGTTGGACCGAAAAATCAAACTCCTTCAGGAGCAGGGCCTCTCGGCCAAGGAACTCCGCCTGCTGGCCGCCTTTTCCACGGAGGAGCTCTACAACCAGGACGAGCTGATCTTCAAGGAGGGGGGCCGGGGGGACAAGCTCTACATCATCCTCGACGGAAAGGTCCGCATCACCAAACACATCCCGGGGGTGGGCGAGGAGGCCCTGGCGATCCTGGGGAAGGGCGATTTCTTCGGCGAGATGGCCCTGGTGGACAACGAGCCCCGTTCCGCGGACGCCCGCGCCCACGTGAACGGCACGACGGTGCTCACGATCTCCCGGACGGTGCTCAACGAGATCCTGTCCGTGGACGTGGAATCGGCGTACCAGTTCCTCATCATCCTCTGCCGGATCCTCACCCAGCGCCTTCGGGAGATCAACCTCAAGATCATCCAGTGGCGATTCATGGCCGGAGGCTTCTGACCGGGTGCCGAAAACCCTTGCGGGCCGCGCGCGAGGGATTGGGGGCCGATGCGAGGCGCGGCGGGGAGGGCGACGGCGGAGGCCTGGGGCCCCGGGCATTCCGCCTCCTCCGGAGGGCCGGAGCATGCGGCGATGAAGCTCTACTGGTCCAGGGACGTGCGCGAGGCGGACCGGATCGCCATCGAAGAGATGGGAATCCCGTCCCTCCGCCTGATGGAAAGCGCCGCCGCCGCGGTGGTGGACGCCCTGGGCACGGAGCTCCCGGAGCGGCTGACGGGAAGCGTGACCGTCCTCTGCGGAAGGGGCAACAACGGGGGCGACGGGATGGCCGTGGCGAGGCTCCTGAAAGGGCGGGGCGTAGGGGCCCGCGTCCTGCTCGCGGCGGAGCCCGCCACCCTCTCCGGGGACGGCCGGGTGCAGTTCGAGAAGATGGAGGCCGCAGCCGTCCCCTGGACGCCGGCGTGGGGAGAGGCCGGCCCGGAGGTCCTCCGAAGGAGCCTGGTGGAATCCTCCCTGGCTGTGGACGCCCTGCTCGGCACCGGTCTGTCGGGGCCGGCCCGGGGAGGGGTGGCCTCCCTCATCGAAGTCTTGAACACCTGGGGGGGGACCGTCGCGGCCGTGGATGTTCCCTCGGGCCTGTCCGGCGACGCCCTGGTCCCCTTCGGGCCGGCGGTCCGGGCGGACCTGACCCTGGCGCTGGCTCTGGCCAAACCGTGCCTCTTCACGCCCGAGGGCGCGCCCCTGTGCGGCGCCGTGCGCCTGCTGGACATCGGGATCCCTCAGGAGGCCGTTCAGCGGCTGACCCCCGTCGGAGAGGCGCTCGACCTGCCGTGGGCGGCCTCCTTCGGACGGCCCCGCCCGCTTGGCGCCCACAAGGGCGACACCGGGAGGGTCCTTCTCGTCGCGGGGTCCCGGGGCAAGAGCGGGGCCGCCGTGCTGGCCGCCCGCGGCGCGCTCCGGGCGGGGGCGGGACTGGTCACCGTGGCGACGCCGGCCTCGGTCCAGCCGGCGGTGGCGGCGTCCCTTCCGGAGGCCATGACCCTTCCCCTGCCCGAAACGGCCGAGGGCACCCTCAGCATGGATGCCCTGACCCCGATCTTGGGGTTCTGCGCGCAGGCCGACGCGCTGGGGATGGGACCGGGCGTGGGAGGAACGGCGGAGACGTCGGCCCTGATGGAGGCGCTGTACGCGCAGGCTTGCCTTCCCGCGGTCGTGGACGCGGACGGGATCAACGCCTTCGCCGGCCGGCCCGGCCGCCTTGCGGTCCACGCGGGGCCCCGGGTGCTCACGCCTCACCCCGGGGAGATGGGACGGGTCCTGGGGATGCCTGCCGCGGATGTGTTGACGGGGCGCTACGGGCTGATCCCAGAGGCCGCCGAAAAAGCGGGGGCTGTCCTCCTGCTCAAAGGCTACCGAAGCCTCTTGGCCGCCCCCGGCCGCCCTTGGCGCCTCAATCTGACGGGCGGGCCCCACATGGCGGGGCCGGGCTTCGGGGACGTGCTCACGGGTATCGCGGCGGCCCTTCTCGGCCGGGGGGAGGAGGCCTACGACGCCGCGTCCCTGGCCGCCTGGTGGCACGGCGCGGCGGCCGATCTGGCCTTCCGGAGGCTCGGGGGATACGGGCTCATGGCCTCGGAGTGCGCCGACGCGCTTCCGGAGGTGGAGGGGTCCCTTCGCTCCTTCCGGGGCGACCGCTGAATCCTGGAGGATCGGCCTTGGCGGAGACCCTCTCCCTCCCGACACGCGCCCGGACCCGGTCCCTCGCCCAACGGCTGGCCCGGTCCCTGGTCGGCCGGGACCTCCTCCTCCTGGAGGGGGATCTCGGGGCAGGCAAGACCGCCTTCACCCGCTACCTGGCGGAGGCCCTCGGCATCGCCCCGTCGTGGGTGTCGAGCCCCTCCTTCACGCTGGTCCAGAGATACCCCGAGGGAGAGGCGGGCCTCGCGGTGATTCACGTGGACCTCTATCGGTGCGCCGGATTTTCCGACCTGGAAGCGCTTGGGCTGGAGGAGGCGCTCGCCTCTAACGACCTCGTGGTCGTGGAGTGGCCCGGGGCCGGCGAGAGACTGTGGAGATCCTCGGGGCGCCCTCTCTGGAGGCTGGCCTTTCAGGGAACCGGCAAGTCCCGCCGGGTGGTGGTGGAGGGCCCCGGCCGACTTACCCCAGGGACACCCCGATGAGCCGCCCTAGTAGGTGGGTCACCAGGGCCACGGTTCCCCCGATGGCCGCCATGCGAAAGGCCCCGTAGAGGACGCTCCGCCCCGTGAAGAAGGCCAGGAGGCCGCCCACGGCGAGGAGGGCGGCGGCGCTGAGTCCGGCCGAAACGACCACGCCGGGCCCCGCGTCC
>JBFLVU010000113.1:0-9617 GCA_040758175.1 Acidobacteriota bacterium
CCCTCCTGGAGAGGTCCAAGCTGGAGAACGTGGTCACGCGGCGGGAGGACTGCCGGGTCGAGTACTGCAAGGATTCGGACGCGTGCCCTCTGGACAAGGGCGCCCCCGCCTGCCCCGTCGCCAGCGTGGACGGGCGCCTCATGTTGGATCCCTACTGGCTAGGGGGCTCCGCTCATCATGCGCGGCGGACCTCGCTGAGGCTCTGCGTCCTGTTGGCCAAGGACCCCGTCCTGCCCGGGCTGAAGGACCTGGAGCCCCGGGACGCCGCCCGCATGCTGGCCGACGGCAGCCTTCCCGGCCACCCGGGCTTGGGCCCTTCTCTGCTCAATCCTCACCTCCGGGGCCTCTTCGACGCGGGCCGCGTGGACCAGATCCGCGCCCGCCACGAGGGCCTCTTCGCCCTCTGCCGCACGGTCCTACTCAACACGTCCGTGGGCAGCCCCGAGGCCCAGGCCCGGCTCCTCCTGGACGCCCTTTCGCGGGCCTGAGGGGCGGCTCGGATTCAGCGCGACGTGAAGCGAAGGGCGGCGAATGCGCTTCGGGCCGTGGAGGCCGTGTCGTCCGAGTCGATCTGGAAGCAGACGGCGAGGGGCGGCGGTGCGGGTTCGCCGAAGGCCTTTTCGAAGTCCCCCGCCACGTCCCTCGCCTCCGAAGCCCAAATGCCCTGGCCATCCCTGCGGCTTCTCAGGACGAAAACACGGGTCCCGTCGTTCTTGGGCGAATGGTAGAACGTCCCGGCCTCAGGCACCGTCTCCCAGGTGTAACCGAGGATGCGGGGCTGGAGCCTTCCCGCGGGGCCCTTCCCCGGGAAGAACACGTACACCTGGGCGGGCTCGTCGTCCGATTCGGCCCGCCGGCCGTCCCCCGACGGCGGGTACGCGTCCACGCGCCAGGACCAGGCGAGAACGGGTGTCCTAGACAGGTCCACGTCCACCCTTCGGAGAAAGGCCCACGAGGAGGACCGGCTGACGAGATCCAAGGCCGGGACGCCTCCGGATGTTCCAAAGAGCAGGTCCACCGCCCCCCGCCACTTCTTCACGGTCCAGTCCGCCCGGAAGGAGGCGGCGCTGGCGAAGGTTTCCACCCATACCGTGGAAGGCCCGGGAGGGCCCGAGGCGAGGAGCGAGGAGGCGCAGAGGGCCGCGCCGGCCAGGGCCGCAAGCCCCGCCCCGAGCTGTCGGACCGTCTTCATGGGCTCAGCCGCCTCCCCTTCGGAAGGGAAGGGGGTCCCGGCCCGAGCGGCGCGGCTCCCACGGCGCGATGTAGGGGGAAAGGGGCAGGCGGTCTTCGGCGGCCTCGGAAGCGCCCCGAACCGACGGAGCCCACGGCTCCACCCGCGGCGTTCGCCCGTCCACCGCATCCAGTTCCCGGTGGGCGAGGTCGCGGATTTCCTTCTTGAGTCCCTGGGCGGCGATCTCTTCGGTGAAGGCGCGGCGGCCCTCCACGATTTCCCGCACGAAACCGGCGATCTTCTCCTCCGAGTAGAAGCGCTCCGGATCCCAGGCCGAAAGGTCGGCCCCTTCGCAGGAGACCACCTCCTCGGTACCGAAGCGTCCCTTACGGTGCGCGCTGGAGCCCCTCAAGTCCCCCCGCTGCAGGGCGGCCATAAGGTCGATGGGGACCCGCTGGACCTTTCGAACCAGGGTCTTCTTCCCGGAAGCGCCGTCGACCTCGATGACCTCGCCCATCCCGCCGGTGTTGTACTGCAGGAAGTGGACCTTGCCGGGGTGCCGGGAACAGAGGTCCTTCACGATATCGTAGAAGGCGTTCACCTTCCGGCCCTGGGCGCCGATGATGAAATCGTCCATCCCCACGATGCGAACCGATTCCCCCGCTTTGGCGGGTACCGTGGCGAAGGAGTGGCTGGATTCGCCCCACAGGTAGGCCAGCACCCCTTGCTCGGGCGTGAGCCGCTGGGCAAAGGGCAGGATGGTGTTGCGCCGGGTGATGAAGGCGAAGACGATTCCGTCCACCTCCTCAAGGGGCGGAGTGTTGATGGAGTCGTGGCAGATGGACACGGTCCGACCGCCGCGCTTCACCTTGAGTTCCCTGCGGTCGAGCACCCCGCGGCCGTTTTCTCCGAGGCGTTCGTCCAGGAAGTCGACCTCCCCGCGGTGATTCACCATGACGTTCTCGAGCAGGGCGCTCCGGTGGGACAGGGCACGGTACATGGCCTCCTGCATCTTGAGGTCCACGTCCGTTTTGACGTAGTAGTTCTGTTCCGTTCCGTAGGAGGAGCCGTCGCGCCGGAGGAGGACGATGTCGTCCTGGGCCACCCAAGTGCCCTCGCCCGCGTCCGGGTCGAGTCCGAGCTGGTGGCAGGACCAGGTGGACTTTCCCGTGGCCGTGAGGCCGAACATGAAGACCGCGTAGGTCTTGAGCTTGCCCGACTTCTCGTCCCGCGCCCTCACGATCTTCGTTCCGGCGTGAAGGCCCAGCATCCCGCGCTGGTCGGCTCGGTACATGGCCTGGCGGAGGAATCCCTTCTTGCACTCCCCCGTGTAGTCGGTTCCGAGGGCCACGTTCACGTCCTGTTCGGGCAGGGTCAGCACCTGCATCCGGAGCTGGTGCTCCATGGGAATGTCGATCATGAAGAACTCGGGGCCGGGCCGCCCCCGCTTCACGTCGCCCATGGTGGAGGCCCATTCGTGGGCCAGGCGGTTATTCTTGGCGTCGGCCGTGCACACGAAGAGGTTGCAGATCGGATTGAACTCGGGGTTGTCTCCCATCTGCCTCCGCGCGTGGACGAAGGGCATGGTGCGCACGAGCTGGAGCACCTTGTGGAGCTGTTCGGGAGCGCGCGCCACGATGGCCAACTGTTCGGGGCTGGGTCTGGGAAGGACGACGTCGGGGCCCGACCCGAGGTAAACGGTCTTGGAGGCGACGCGGGAGGAGACGGCGGACCACCACAGGGGTGCTCCGCTCCGCGTGCGAAAAGCGGTCTGGAGGGCCCGCTTCCGCAGGCCGCGCACGGAGGCCCTCTCCACGTTGTCGCCCGCGAGGGAGGCCCGCAGATTCTCCGCGAACCTTCGATACGTATCCGGATCGTACGGTCCGTTGGCCATGGCTCCCTCGCGCGCTCGAGCGCCCAGAATAGGACCCACCGGGGCTCCTGCGCAAGTGCGGGGAGGGACTGGAAGGGCCCGAAGGCGAGGGGGTCCTTTTCGCGAAGCGAGGGAGGGCGGGTGCCGAGGCACCGGGGTGAGGTACAATCGCCGGGCGAGGCATTTCGAGGGACCGCGCATGGACGTTCTGAGGACCGTCGGCACCGCACCGTGGATCCTCCTGGAGGGTGCCGTCGTGGAGCGCCTTCGGCGGGACCCGGCGGTCCGGCTCGACCCCCACGTGGTCCACGCCGGGCTGGTTCTCTCCGCTGCGGGGCGCCTCGCCCTCGGTCGCATCTACGAGGAGTACCTCGCCATCGGGCGGGAGGCGGGCGTTCCCCTCATCCTCCTTACCCCCACCTGGCGGTCCAACCCGGAGAGGCTCCGGGCCGCGGGTCTGGAGGACTCGGACGTGAACGGGAAGGGGGTCAGGTTCCTCCGGGATCTCCGCGGGGCGTGCGGCCCTTACGGAGATCGGGTGCTCATCCTTGGCCTCATGGGAAGCCGGGGGGATGCCTACCGGCCCGAAGAGGGCCTCCCCGCGGAGGAGGCCGAAGTCTTCCACGGCTCCCAGGCGGAGGCGCTGGCCCGGGCGGGCGTCGACGGGTTCCAGGCGGCCACCCAGTGCACCTTGCCCGAAGCCCTCGGCCTGTGCCGCGCCCTGGCGCGCACCGGGCGTCCCTACGTGGCGAGCTATGTGGTCCGCCCCACGGGCCACCTCCTCGACGGGACACCGCTGGAGGAAGCCGTGGACCGCGTGGATCAGGAGACCCCCACCCCCCCTCTCCTCCACATGCTGAACTGCGTCCACGCCCGCAACGCGGCCGCGGCCCTCTGGGCGGCGGAAGCCCGGGTCGGTGGTGCCGGGCTTCGAAACAGGCTCCAGGGTATCCAAGCCAACACCTCCCCCCTGAGCCCGGAGGAGCTGGATGGAAGGCCCGAGTTGGACGCCGAATCCCCCGAGTCCTTCGGGGCCGGCCTGCTGGACTTGCACCGTCGGTTCGGATTGCGCCTTCTGGGGGGCTGTTGCGGCTCCGACGGCCGGCACCTCCGGGCCCTGGTCCACGCCATGGCCGGACGGGGGACGGGGTAGCCCATGGGGTTCGCGTCCTTCGCCCTCTACCTGGCCGTCAACCTGCCCCTTTCCGCCCTCCTTCTCACCCTCATCTGGCTGGCCGACCGGTACGAGAGGGAGCCCTGGTCCATCCTTCTCCTGTGCGCCGGATGGGGAGCCCTTCCCGCGATCCTGCTCTCCTGCGTGCTCGAGACCGCCGTTCAGGTTCCCCTCCAGGCCCTTGCGGGACCGCAGGCTGGGGCCCTACTCGGCACGGTCTTCCTGGCTCCTCCGGTGGAGGAAGCGGCCAAGGCGGTCGCCCTACTCTTCGCCATTCTTCTCTATCAGAAGGAATTCGACGACGTCCTCGACGGGATGGTATACGGAGCCGCCGTCGGCGTGGGGTTCTCCTTCGTGGAGGACCTCTTCTACTTCATCGGGGCCCTCTCCCAGGGGGGAGTGGAGCTGGGCGCCCTCGTCTTCGGCGTCCGGAACGTCGGCTTCATGCTCAACCATTCCCTCTTCACGGCGCTCACGGGGGTCGGGTTTGGCCTGGGCCGGGTCTTTCACCGCAATCCCCTCGCCGTCCTCTTCTTTCCCCCCATGGGGCTGGCGGCGGCCATCGGGCTTCACGCCCTGCACAACCTCCTGGCCTCCCTTGACCTGCCTGGGGTCGCCGCGGCCCTGTTCGTCCACTGGGTGGGCGGCGTCGGCCTCCTGATGGTGGTCCCCGTTCTCTGGGCCGTGGAGAGGCGCTGGATCGTCAACCGCTTGCGAAACGAGGTCCGGGAAGAGCGGATCCCGTTGAGGGCGCTGGCCGTACTGCCCTTCTCGGGCTACCGGGGACCTCACATCCCGAGGGGCGCGGTCCAGCCCCTGAGGAGGGCCCTGGTGGAACTCGCCTTCGGGCGCAAGAGGCGCGAGGAGGGATGGGGCTCCAAGGGGGAGGAGGACCTCGATCGTCTCCGCTCGGAGGTCAGAAGGCTCTGTCCGGATCCATGACGGGAGGAGCCTCCCCCGGGGGACCGGCCGGCGCCTCCTCACGGGCCAGCCCGAGCGGATCCTCGGGATACCCTCCGAGGCGTTCGGCCCCCGCCTCGGTGATCAGGTAGGTGTCCTCGATCCGCACGCCGAGGTTCCGGTAAGCCGGGTCCACGGCGGCATCCGCCGGGACGTAGATCCCCGGTTCGATGGTCACGACCATCCCCGGAGCCAGGGTCGCGGCATGGATGTCGTGGACGTCGATGCCCACGTGGTGGCCGATCCCGTGGATGAAGTAGGGGCCGAATCCCGCCTTCTCGATGACGTCGCGGGCGGCCTTGTCCACGCTGGCGTACCGCGCGCCCGGGCGGGCCGCGGCGGCGGCGGCCCCCTTGGCCTGGAGCACCGTTCGATAAAGGGCCTTTTGGGCGGGGGTCGTCTCGCCCACGGGGAAGGTCCGCGTCATATCCGAGGCATACCCCTCCACCGCGCATCCAATGTCCAGAACCAAGAACCCGTCCCGGAGCACCGCGTCGTTGTCCATGTAGTGGGGCAAGACGGCGTTGGGCCCGGAACCCACGACAGGCTCGAAGGCAAGCCCGGAGGCTCCCTGGCTTCGAAAGGTCTCGATCACGGCCGCTTCCACCTCCGATTCGTTCGCGCCCGGCCGGACGCGGGCGAGGGCGCGATCCATCGCCAGGGCGGTGATGGCCGATGCCCGTCGAATCCGGTCGACCTCCTGCGCGTCCTTTATGGTTCGGTGGCCATGCACCTTCTTCGAGGGACGGGCACCCAACAAGGGAAGGGCCAGACGGGCGGCCCAGCCGCCGCCCTCCGAGAGGATGGCCACCGGGTGCGCTTTCCCGAACAGGTAGAAGGAATCCGCCGCGGACAGGAGCACTCCGGGGCGGCCCAGCCCCCCCGACGTGCGCAGCGCGCCCAGACGGGCCGGATCGCCGTCAGCGCCCCGCGGCGCCGGCGCGAGAAAGGAGGGCGCGAGGAGCGCCACGAGGAGGACTGCCGCCCCCCATCCCAGCGTCTGCCCCCACTCCCGCCTCAAGCGACGCGACCGGACCTCCGCCGATTCGGTCCAGGGAAGGGGAGCCGGGGCCAGCCACAGGAGGAGGAGACCCTGCCAGGCCAGGGAAGCCGTCGCCACCCCTCCCAGGACCCAGAACCCCTCCTTCCAGGGCGTGGCGGCTCCCAGAAGAATCGCCCCCAGCGTGGACGCTTGGAGAACCTGGCCCGCCCTTGGAAGGAGCGCCCCGAGGAGGATCCCGCAGGCCGCCAGGAGAAGGAACGGGACGGCCTTGGGGCGGAGCATCCCCTGATCCAGGACCCACGCGGAGTACGCGAAGGGAAGAGGCCAGAGGGCCAGGAAAGCCGAACCCACCCGGGGCAGGTGGAGGAAAACCCGCATGAAGAAGGCGAGAAGCAGGAAGGCGGCGACCGCAGCCAGGGGGTAGGACAGGGAACCGAGAAGGAAGTAGGACGACACGGCGCCCACGAGCAGGAAGGAAGCCCCCGCCGAGAGCCGGTTTGCCTTGCCTCCGGCCAGAAGGAGCACCAGACCCAGGCCTCCGGCCAGAATGCGCAGAACGAAGACGAAAAGGGAGGGCTCGGGTTGCAGTCCCAAGGCCATTCCTTTGTAAGCCGACGCGGCTTCGGGAGAAACGGCCATCCCCAGAGCCACCCCCAGCCCCACGCACGTCCGGCTCCATAGGCTCATCGTGCCTTCTCTCCTTCCCCCTTGCGCAAGAGGCCGTAGAGCCGGCAGTCCTCGTAGGCGCCCCTCTTGAACACGTGGCCCCTCAGGGTCCCCTCCGCTTCAAAGCCGGCCTTGAGAAGGACCCGCCCCGACGAGGGGTTCCGTCCAAAGTGGTGGGCGTGGATCCTGTGGAGCCCCAGGTCCTCGAAACCGAACCGGACCACCGCCTGGACCGATTCGGTGGCGTATCCGCGGTTCCAGTGGGCGGTGCCGATCCAGTACCCCAATTCCGCCCGGCGGTGCTCCCGTTCGAGGTGCAGCCCGACGGCGCCCAGGAGCTCCCCCGTTTCCCGGAGGGTCACTGCGAACACGGCGCCGGTTCCCTGGGCCCAGGCGTCCTCCTGGGTCCGGATGAAGGAGCGGGCGTCTTCCAGGGTGTAGGGATGGGGGATCTGCAGCGTGGTGGAAGCGATTTCGCGGTCCGCGCACAGGCGGGCCACTTCGGGGGCGTCTTCGGGGGAAAAGGGTCGAAGGAGGAGGCGCTCCGTGGCCAAGACCGGACGGTGATCCAAGCGGACCTCCCTGGAGGGCCCCCAGGCCGAGAGTCCGAGTGTAGCCTAGGGTGCCCCTTCGGGAAAGCTCCCCTCCCCGGGCTCGGGCGCTCCGCGGCGGGAGGCGAACCTCCCGCCGCGGTAGCGTAGGTCTCAGCGCCGGAGCGCGTAGATGCGGTGCAGGGGGTTCTGGATGGGCAGGGGTTCCACGCTGGTGAAACCGGCCTCCCGGGCGAGGTCCTGAACGCCCTTGAGGCCAAGCTGGGTGCCTAGGCCCTCGCCGTGGCTGGCGAGGGAGACGGTGAGGCAGTGGAGGGGGCTCACGGCGGCGAAGGCCCGGCCCACGGGATTCCTGTTTTCGAGGGGCTGGTCGGAGGTGGCCGGTTCGGACCAGAGGTACACGCCGTCGTCGGCGAGGGCGTCGTGGAGCGTGCGGAGGGTCTTCCGCGGATCGACCATGTCGTGGATGCAGTCGAAGCTGCAAATCAGATCGTACTTCTTGTTTTTCGGCAATTCATGGGCCGGGGCCTGCATGAACTCCACGTTGTCCACCCTCTGCGATGACTTCAGCTTCTGGGCCCGCTGGATGCTCCTCGCGTCGTTGTCCACACCCACCACCTTGGATTTCGGATACGCCTTGGCGAGGGCCACGGAGGACTGGCCGGCCCCGCAGCCCACGTCGGCCACGAGGGCGCCCCTCTGGAGTTTCTCCGCCAGGCCGGGCACCACGCCCACCCAGTCCCTCGCCAGGAAGTTGACGTAGGCAGGGCGGAAAAAGCGCTCGATGGCCTCCGGGATTTCCTCGCCGATTTCGGAGTAGGCGATGCCTCCCCCTTTCTTGAAGGCCTCGAGGATCTTCGGGACGTTGTAGATGGAAGGCGTGGTGAAGTGGAAGGCGCCCCCTACGAAGGTCGGGCTGTCCTCTTTGGCGAGGACCTGGGCTTGCTCCTCGGTCATGTGAATGCGTCCCGACTTCGGGTCGTAGTCCAGGTAGTCGGCGGCCACCAGCGCCTTGGCCCACTCCCGGACGTAGCGCTCGTTGAGGCCCATCTTCTGGGCGAGTTCCACGCTCGACATGGGGCCCTCCTGGGCCAGGGTGCGGAATAGGCCCAGGCGGTCCCCGATGTATCCAAGGGCCATGGTGAATGCGCCGCCCATGTCGTTCACGACGCGGAGGCTGAGGTCCTCCACCTTCTTGGTGTTTACGGACGGGGTCGGCATGGCGTGCTCCTTTTGGACGGGGGCGCGCCCTCCGGGCGAGCGCGCCCTGTCGATTCAAAGCCGGAGGGGCCTGTCCCGGGGACTCCCGCCGGCGGCCAGAATCGGTGGCGGCCTCCCTCGCGGAATGGCGGAAACGCCGAAACGAAGATGGCGGTTCCGTCCTACTCCGCACGGCCCCTCGAATGAAATGGAATGCTGTTCTGTTCGGCTCAACGCGCGGGCGGCGGGCGGATTCCGGAAGGGAGCCTCGGGGCCCGAGGGAGGTGACGCGCGTCACAGATGAAGGGCGCGGCGGGTAGCCCTTACCTGGGCCCCTCGAGAAACTCGTCCAGGATCGAGTTGAAGGCCTCGGGCGCGTCCATCATGATCCAGTGGCTCGTCCCCTCCACAACCCGGTGGGGCAGGCCCTGCACGGCGTTCTGAAGCGAAAAGGGCTTCGTATTCTCCGGAGTGACGACGGCCAGCATGGGGCCGCGATACGTTTCCAAGGCGGGAACGGGATCGTAGCGGCCCAGGCTGGTGATGGCCTCCCGGACCGCCTCCGGGGACGTGGAACCGAAGGTATGGAGGACCTGCTCCCGGACCTCGGGCCTCGCGGGCGCCAGCATTTCCCCGAGCCAGACGGGCCAGTGCTGATCGTAGGTTTCGCCGGAGAACCCCTCCAGCCAGGACTCCAGACTCGCCCGGGGGATCTGGTTGAGGGCACCGACGGAATCGTCGAAGAGAATCCCGGCCACACGGTCGGGATGGCGGCCGGCATACGCCCCAACCACGGCCCCGCCCAGGCTGTGGCCCACGAGGACGAACCTCTTCAATCCGAGAGCGTTGGCCACCGCCTCCAGGTCCTCCGCGAGGGCCTGGGGGGTGTACGCGTCGAGGAGGCCGCGCGAGGGGTCCGACTCGCCGTGGCCCCGGAGGTCCAGGGCGACGGCCCGGCGGGTCTTTCGAAGGTGCTCCAACTGGGCCGCCCAGACCCGGCGGTCCCCGCCCAGCCCGTG
>JBFLVU010000114.1:0-9388 GCA_040758175.1 Acidobacteriota bacterium
CGGACTGGAAAAGAGCCGCAGCCTGCACGACTACGAGCCCTACGGTTTGGAGATCGTGCCGCTCCAATCCTCCTCCAACACGCACCGCTACACCGGCCACGAACGCGACGTCCTCGACGCGTTGAGCGCGGCAACAAGGCAGGGGATTCTCTGGCTGGGGGGTTACCTATGAAGAGGCACAAGGCAATCTTGGTGTTTCTGGTGCCTTTCCTTGCGCTCGTATTCTGTGCATGCCAGGGGAACACCTGGAGCCAAGCTCAGCAGTCGGTTCAGCCTGTGCCGGTATGGACTCAAGCACCTCTGTTCGCGCATGTCCAAAGAGGGGACCTTCGGGCTTTGAAGGAGGCTCTAGAAGCGGGCGCCGACCCCAACGCGGTGGGCCCAGAGGGGTATTCGCTTGTCATGCAAGCCGTGCTGTCTAAGAACAAAGACATTCTGAAGTACCTACTGAACGCGGGCGCAAAAGTGGACTCGTCAGGATCCGAGAGTATCGTGGTAGCAGCGACCCACGCAAACGACCTGGAATTGGTGAGTCTTGTGGTGGAAGCCGGTGCGCCGGTTAACAGGAAGAGCGAATCCCAAGTCTTGGAATCGCCTATCGTCGTCGCAACAACCTATGACAATCTGATCATAATGAAGTATCTTCTTGATCACGGTGCGGATCCAGATAATCCCGTTGTAATAGGTACCACAGCCCTGCACATTGCTTCGGCCAAGGGTAACTTGGAGATGCTAGACCTGCTTTTGGCCAAGGGGGCGGACGTAAACCGGAGAGATCATTATGGCCGTACCCCGTTGATGTACGCCTGCGAGAAAGGCAAGCCGCAGTCGGTGGAGTGGCTGCTGGAGAAGGGCGCGGATCCGTCGCTCCTGGACGCCTACGGGCGCGATGCGGCCCGGTACGCGATCGAGAAGGCCCACTCGCCTGAAATCGCGGCTTTGTGCTCCGGAAAGAAATAAGGGGAGGCCAGGAACAAGAGCCAAGGCCCGATGCCGATCTCCTCCTCCGCCACGTTGGACTCAGGGTCGCAAAGAAGAGGGCTTCAACCAGGGGAAAGCCGGCAGACCCGCCTTGGCTTGCACTGCGGCGCGGTCGGTTGTATCGTCCGGGCCAGGGAGCGGGGAAGGCGGGGGGCGTGGCGGGTGCCGCGGGTCGAACGGGCGGAGTGCCGCAAAGAAAGATGGGACCCCGGGAGGATGACCCCAGGAGGAGGCTGACCATGTTGAAGCTGACGTACCACGGGCATTCCTGCTTCGAACTGGCGTGCGAGAACGGGCGGGTGATCGTGGATCCCTTTCTGACGGGGAACGGCCACGCGAAGATCGCGCCCTCCCAGGTGAAGGCGGACGCGGTCCTGGTGAGCCACGGCCACGGGGACCACGTGGGGGACGCGGTGGAGATCGCGCGGCGGAACGCGTGCGTGGTGGTCTCGAACTTCGAGATCGCCAATTGGATGGGGTCCCAGGGGGTGGGGGCGCACCCGATGCACATCGGCGGGGCCTTCACCTTCCCGTGGGGCCGGGTGAAGCTCGTGCCGGCCCTGCACGGCTCGGCGCTCCCGGACGGTTCCTACGGCGGGAACCCGGCGGGCTTCCTGATCTTCATGGGCGGCAAGACGGTCTACTACGCGGGGGACACGGCCCTCCATTCGGACATGGGCCTCTACGGGCGCCTCTACCCGGCGGACCTGGCCCTCCTGCCCATCGGCGACAACTTCACCATGGGCATCGACGATGCCGTGGAGGCCGCGGTGCTGTGCGGGGCCAAAGAGGTCATGCCCATCCACTACGACACCTTCCCCGTGATCCCCGCCGACCCGTCGGCCTTCGCGGCCAAGGCCGCCGCCCGCGGCGTGAAGGTCCGGGTGGTGGGCTTCGGCGAGACGGTGGACGTCTGAGGGGGCCGTGGCGGGCATGAGCCAGGGCCGAGAAGAGGGGGGGGGCGAGGCCTCCCCCTTCCGCTATTTCCTGGCGGGTTCCCGGGGTCGCCCCCCGCGGTGGATCTCCGCCGTGCAATGGGCGGTGACGGGGATCTGGGGCGGCTTCACCCTGTGGCTCGTCCCTGGCCCCGGGCTGGGCCTGCTGGAGGGGGCCTTCTCCACGATCCACGGGGCCTACTCCACGGAGTCGGCCGTCCGCTATGGCGCGCTCCCGGCCTGGAGCCTGACGACCCTGGCCCTCGGGGCCCTCGTGGCGGTTCTTCAGGCGCTCTGGCACCGGTGTGGGGTGGCGATCCTCCCCGAGGGGGAATCCGGGCTGAGATGGCCGGAGGGTCGGGGTCCCTCCTCGGTGGCGTGGGCGGTGCGCACGGAGGGGGGGTGGTGGATCGGAGACGGCGAGCGGAGTCGGTTCGTACCCCGCGGGTACGTGAACGCCGAGGGCAGGGAGTGGAAGCCTCCGCCGGCCCCCACCCGGGGCTTCTGGGCCCTCCGGCTGGCGAGCCCCTCCCTGGCGGTCCTTTTCGTTCTGGTGGCGGGAGCCTACGGGCTGAGCCGGCCTTACGCCCGGTACTGGCACCTGCGCGTGGAGGCCTACCGGACCTTCGCATCGGGGAGCCCCCAGGCGGAGGCCGATTTTGCCCATCGCCACCCCGAGTTCCGGCCCTGGATGCGGTACCTCTCCACCCTGCGGGCCTGCCGCGAGGCGGCGTGCCTTCGCCGCCAGATCCGGGACCGCCTGGAGCTATTGAGCACCGGGCCCTTCTACGGGGCCGACGGCGCCGTGGTGTCGCGCCTCCTGATTCTCAACGGCCGGAGCGACCTGGCCCTCCGCCTGGGTGGGGAGAACCCCGTCCAGCGCTTCCAGATCGCCGTTCGGCTGGGCCGGGTGGACGAGGCCCGCCGCATCGTAACGGCCCACCCCGGCCGGAACTTCTCCCGCAACGCCGGGCTCTGGGCCCTGTGGCTCCTGGAGACGGGCCGGTACGAGGAGGCCCACGCGCTGGCCGCGGCCGAACGGGACATCACTTCGCGCCGCCCCGTCGCCCTGCTCGCCGTGACCTCCCACCTCACGGGGCGGTGCGTCCAGCGGGACGGCCTCACCCTGCGCCTTCTCTCCCCGCATTCGCTGAAGGAGGCCCGGCTCGACGGGGAGGCCCCCGCGACGGGTCTCGGGGCGCTCCAGCGGGCGGCGCGGGACATCAGCCACGGGGCCTCCGTCGCCCTGGGTTTCGCCCTCCTGGGGGACGGGGGGGAGGCGCGCGCCGCGTGGCGCAGGGCGGAGGACCTGGCGGAGGCCGCGGGCCTGCCCGGCTACCTGGACGTGGACCGCATCCTCCTCGGCCTCGTGGACCCCGAGGTGGCGGGACGTCCGGAAGGCGGGGAGGAGGGGAGGAGGCCGAGGTAGGGAGGCGGGGGCGGTGCGTCCCCTCGCTCCCGGCGTCGCGCGCCCGCCTCCCTCCCCGGCTCTTCGCCCCGGCTTTGCGCTATACTTCACGTCTTTGGAGGTGACTTCATGCGCCGAATCATCCTGGCCGCCGCACTTCTCTTCTCCCTGCCCGCCCTGGCGGGCCCGCAGGTCAAGGGGAAGTTCGACCTCTTCCTCAACGGCGTGAACAAGGGCTTCGAGAAGTTCAAGATCGAGACCAAGAAGGGCGAACTCCAGCTTTCGTCCGAAGTCCGCTTCAAGATCCCCATGGAGAAGGCCAAACGGAAGTACATCGAGCTCTACCTGTACCCGGTCCTGTCCACGGACCCCGCGACGGGGAGATTCCTCCAGTACTCCTACCGGGTCACCTTCAACGACTACAGCAAGAACGACATGGTGGAGGCCCAGGAATCGGCCACCGAGTTCCTCGACCAGGACTGGCGCACCTACGACCTCTTCAACCGCCAGGCCCAGCTCCAGGAAGACGAAATGGCCAACCGGATCGACCTCGGCGTCAACTCGGGGAAGATCTACCCGGTCGGAAAGACGCTCCATTTCCAGCAGACGCGCTTCTCCGACAGCCGGGTGAAGGACGAGGTCCTCCCCGACGAGATCACCATCATCGACGCCTACACCTTCTGCCCGTACCTCCGCCTGGCGAAGACGGCGCTGGCCATGAGCGGGGCCTCCCATCCCCTCACCCTCGTGCTCCCCCAGGCCATGAGCCTGAGGCCGGGAACCCTCGAGGCCATGGGCGTGGACCAGGCGCCCTTCCGGGGCCGCACCCTCCTCTTGAAGCACTTCGACGTCTTGATCGAGGACGCGGTCCTCGCCTCCATCTGGCTGGACCAGAAGGGGGAGGTGGTGCTCGTGGTCAACCCCCACGAGGGGCTGGTGGCCTCGCGGGACGAGTACGAACCCGTGCCCTTCGAGGCGGAGGCTCCCCGTCTGCTCCGACAGGTCGTGGAGGCCGGCGGCGCCTTCCGGGAGGAGCGGGTCCGGATCTCCTCGGGCGCCGTCACCCTCGGCGCCACCCTGACGCTTCCCCAGGGAGAAGGGCCCTTTCCCGCCGTGGTCCTGGTCCAGGACCTCGCTTCCCTCGACCGGGACGGGAACGACCCCTCCAACCCCTATGTCCTCTCGGGTACGTGGAAGCAGTTCGCGGCGGCCCTGGCCGGGACCGGCGTCGCCTCCCTCCGGTACGATTCGAGGGGGGTGGGCGAGTCGGGAGGGGATGTCCACCGGACCCTTCCGGGCGAGCGCGCCGCGGACGTGGAAGCCCTCTACGGATGGCTGAAGGGCCGCCCGGAGGCGGCTGTGGGTCGCGTAGGCCTCCTGAGCCAGGGATTGGGCGGATGGGTGGCGGCGGCCGTCTCCACCAAGGTCTCACCTGCGGCGCTGGCGGCCCTGGCCTATCCCGCCAAGCCCCTGGCCCGCCTGTGGAAGGAGCAGGTGGGCGCCATGGCCGACCCCCAGGGACGGCAGACGGCCTATGCCGAGCTGTCGGCCCTGGAAGGCGAACTTCAGACGCCCTCGGAGGAGTGGGCCACCTTCCGCGGGGCGAGGGTGTTCCTCCCCGCGGTGAGGGAGCTGTCCGCGGTGGATCCCCTGGCCCTGGCCGGGAGCCTGCGGGTCCCGTGCCTCTTCGCTTATCCCGAAAGGGGCCTGGTCATCCAGGCCTTCCACGCGGACGTGCTGGCCCCCTCGCTCCACGCGGGCCAGGAGGTCCGGACCCTCGCCGGCGTGGGCCATTACCTGACGGCGCAGGAGACCGAGGGCGGCGGCGGCGGCGTGGTGGACGCGAAGGCGTGCGGCGAGGTGGCGGAATGGCTCAAGAAGGCCATGGCTCCGGCCTCCGCGCCCTAGGCAGGGCGTCCCGCCGGCTGGGGGCCGCGCTGGCGGCGGCCCTCCTGTCGGCCTTCTCGGCGGCGGCGGAGGGACCCCCGCGGGCGCCCTCCGTCCTCCTGGTGACCCTGGACACGACCCGGGCGGACCGCCTGGGGTGCTACGGCCGAACCTCCGCCAAGACCCCCGTCCTGGACGCCCTGGCCGCCCGCGGCGCGCTCTTCGAAAAGGCCCTCAGCCACGTCCCCCTGACCCTCCCCTCCCACGCGGTCCTCCTCACGGGGAAGCTTCCCTCCTCCCTGAACCTCCGGGTGAACGGGCTGACCCTGCGGGAGGGCGTTCCCTCCCTCGCCACGCGCCTCAAGGCCAAGGGCTACTGGACGGGAGCCGTGGTCTCCTCGGTGGTCCTGGACCGTGCCCGTGGGCTTGCCGCGGGCTTCGACGTGTACGACGACCGGATGACCCTCGGCCCCCGGTCGGGCGGCCCCCCGGAGGAGCGGAGGGCGGAGGAGGTCACGCGGGCCGCCCTGGAGGCGGTTCGCAAGGCCAAGGGGCCCTTTTTCCTCTGGGCCCACTACTACGACCCCCACTACGAGTACCGCCCCCCCGAGCCCTACGCCAAGGCCTTCGCGAAGGACCGCTACGACGGCGAGATCGCCTACATGGACGCCCAGGTCGGGGCGCTCCTGGAGGGCCTGGGCGCCTCGGGCCTCCTCGAGAACACGCTGGTGGTCGTCGCGGGGGACCATGGGGAGGGCCTGATGGAGCACGGGGAGCGCCAGCACGGCGTCTTCCTGTACGACTACGCCCTTCGCGTCCCCCTGCTGGTGGCCTGGGAGGGCCGCATCCGAGGGGGACGGCGGATCCCGGACCTGTGCGGGCTGTGCGACGTGGCCCCGACGGTTCTGGACCTCCTCGGCCTGACGGCGGGGGAGGCCGACGGGCGGAGCCTGCGCCCCCTGCTCGAAGGGAAGGCGCTCCCGGCGAGGCCCGTCTACGCCGAGTCCTACCACGGCTTCTTCACCTACGGCTGGGCGCCCCTGAGGGGCCTGGTGGACGGGCCCTGGAAGTTCATCGAGGCGCCCCGACCCGAACTTTACGAGTGGGAGGCGTCGGAGACGAAGAACCTCCTCGCGGCGCGGCCCGTCCCGGCGGCGGCCCTGAGAAAGGCCCTGTCCGCCTATCCCGCCGCCGATTCGGGGGAGAAGGCCGAGATGGACCGGCTCCTCAAGGACCCCTCCAACGCGGAGACCCTGAGGCAGTTGATGTCCCTGGGCTACCTCTCGGCCGGGGGGGTGCGGCCTGATGCCCAGGGGCTCCTCGACCCCAAGGACGTGATCGGGATCGAGGAGGAACTGCGCGCCGTAACGGATCTCATGGACCAGGGGGAGAAGGCCCGGGGGGTGGAGGCCCTCCTCTCGATCCTCAAGAGAAACCCCGAGAACGTGCCGGCCCTCTCCATGCTTGGGATCGCCTACCTCAACGACGGCCAGCTCGACAAGGCCCGGGTCTGCTTCGAGAGGGAGGTCCTGCTGAAGCCGCAGATGGACACGGCCCACCTCAACCTCGGGACGGTCCACAAGCGGAAAGGGAACCTGGACCTGGCCGAGAAGGAATACCGGGCGGCCCTGGCCCTCTCGCCGGGTTTCGCGGAGGCCGCCGCCAACCTGGCCGAAATCCTGCTGCAAAGGGACCGCCTCCCGGAGGCCAGAGGGGTGCTGGAAGAGGCCCTGGGGCGCGGTTCGCACAGCGCGGACCTGTACTTCGAAAAGGGGCTTCTGGAGGCGCGCGAATCCAAGTGGGAGGCCGCACGGTACGCCTTCACCAAGGCGGTGTCGCTCGATCCTCTGCGCCACCAGGCCCTCGCCAACCTCGGCCGCATCGCCTACCAGCAGGGGCGCGTGGACGAGGCCGTCGTCCAGTACGAGCGGGCCCTGAAGGCGGCGCCGAGGGAGGCCTCCTACATGGCCACCCTCGGCTCCCTGTACCTCAGCGGCAAGGAGGACCCGGCCGCGGCCCTGGCGTACTTCCGAAAGGCGCTGGCGGCCGACCCTTACGGTCCCGAAGCGGGGAACCTGCGGGACATCATCCGGGGGCTGGAGTCGAACGCCTCCCTCGGGGAGTGAGCCGGGAATGAAGGCCATACGCGTGCGCGCCTGCGGGAGGGTGGACCTGGCTGGGGGGAGCCTGGACCTCTGGCCCATCGGCCTCTTGGTGCCGGGCTCTCTTACGGTCAACGCGGCCCTGGACCTGAAGGCCGAGGCGTCCCTGAAGAAGGACGGAGGGGAAGGGGTGCGCCTCACCTCCGGGAGCCTCGGCGCCGACTACCGGTGGAAGCCCGGGGACGCGCCGGGTCCCCTGGCGCTCCTGGAGCGCTACTGCGCCGCCTTCGGCCTGACGGACGGGTGGCACCTGGCCACCGGGAGCGCCATCCCTCCCGGGAGCGGCCTGGGGGGCTCCTCGGCCCTGTCCGTGGCCGTGGCCTCGGCTCTGGACTCCGCCGCAGGCCGGCGATTGTCGGCGGCCGCGCTCGTGGCCCTCTGCCGCGACGTGGAGGCGGCCCACCTCCGCATCCCGACGGGGGTCCAGGATTTCTGGCCGGCCATCCACGGAGGGGTTTTGGCCCTCCACTACGAGCCCGGAGGGGACCGGGTGGAGAACCTCCGGGTCGACCTGGACGCCCTCGGCGGGCGCTTGGTCGTGGCGTACTCGGGGGAGTCCAGGATCTCGGCGCGGACCAACTGGGCCCTCGTCCGCCGCTTTCTGGACGGGGACGGCGAGACGGCCCGCAGGCTGGAGGGCATCGCGGCGGTTGCCCGGTCCATGCGGGAGGCCCTTCTGGCCGGCGATTGGGACGAGTCGGGGGACCTTCTTGCAAAGGAGTGGTCCCTTCGAAGGGGCCTCGCCGAGGGCATCGAAACCCCCTCCCTGGGAGGTCTCTACGAAGCGGCGCTCGCCGCCGGGGCCCTGGGGGGAAAGGCGTGCGGGGCCGGTGGCGGGGGGTGTCTTGCATTCCTGGTCCGCGAGGGCGCACGATGGAACGTGGAGCGGGCCCTGGAGGCCTGCGGCGCCCGGATCCTCGCCGCACCGCTGTCGGCCGAAGGGCTCGCCGTGGAGGTCGTGCCGTGAAGCGCATCCTTTGGACGATCCTCGGGCTGGCCCTCGCCGCGCCTCTCCTCGCCCAGGAGGTGGTGATCTTCAAGGACCACCGCTCCCTCGTCATCCAGAGCCACCGGACGGACAAGGAGTGGACCTACCTGCGCGTGGGCAACGGAGAACTGGCGGTGCGCTCCTCGGAGATCCTCCGGTTCACCCAGGAGAAAGGGGCCCTGCCCCTCACCCTGCCCCCCTCCTCGCCCCAGCCGGCGGTCCAGCGGGGATTCCCCGGGCCGACGCCCCCCTCCCGGCCCGGCTTCGTCCCCGAGCGCCCTCCCGCCCCTCCGCCGGCGGAACCGGAGGAGGAAGAGCCGGAGGAGGACCTCGACGAGGAGGCCCCTCCCGAGGACGAGGAGCCCCCCGCCAAGGAGGGGGAGAAAAAGCCCCAGCCGCCGGCGGGATTCGCCCGGCCCAACCTCAATCTTGACAAGCCCATTCCCATGAACCAGGCTTCCGACGAGGGGAACGAGGACGACTGAGCCCCGCGCCAGCGACGGGATCCTGCTGACGGTGGACGTGGAGGAGTGGTTCCACGTCCCCGGCCACCCGGTGGGCGCGGACTCCCGCCTGTGGGCCGGACTGCCTCCCCGGCTCCCGTATGCCCTTCGCGCGGCGTTGGACCTCTTGGCCTCCCTGGAGGTTCGCGCCACGTTCTTCGTGCTCGGCTGGGCGGCCTCTCGCCACCGGGCGGCCGTGCGCCGGATCTCCGAGGAGGGCCATGAGGTGGCCTGCCACGGAAACCTCCACCGCCGGGTGGACGGCCTCGCCCCCAGCGCCTTCCGGCGGGACCTGAGGGAGGGTCGCCAGGCCGTGGAGGATGTCTGCGGGCGCCGGGTGCGCGGGTTCCGGGCGCCCATGTGGTCCATGGGCCGTAATACCTGGCCCTACGAGGTGCTCGCCGAAGAAGGGTTCACCTACTCCTCGAGCCGGCTGGCCGTGCCCTTCCTGGGAGGCGGCCGTCCCGGCCCCCCGGGGTCCGTCGCCGGGGTTTGCGAAGTGCCGGCCCTTCGCTCGCCCTGGC
>JBFLVU010000115.1:0-9055 GCA_040758175.1 Acidobacteriota bacterium
CCTTGCGGTCCGAAACGACGGCACGGTGTGGGCGTGGGGCGGAAACAGCTACGGCCAGTTGGGGGACGGCACGACGACACAACAACTCACTCCCATCCAGGTCCCTGGAGTGAGCGGAGCCGTCTCCGTGGCCGCGGGTTCGTATCACAGCCTATGCCTCTTGACCGACGGGACAGTGCTGGCATGGGGCTACAACGGCTACGGGCAAGTGGGGGACGGGACGACGGAGAATCGCCCCTCCCCCGTGGCCGTCTCCGGCCTCTCGAATGGGGCGGGAATCGAGGGGGGACACTACTTCAGCCTGGCACGCCGGAGCGACGGCACCGTCTGGGGATGGGGCGCCAATTACTCGGGTCAGCTTGGGGACGGCACCCAATCGAGCCGAACGACGCCCGTTCAGACCGCTGGGTTGAGCGGTGTGACGGCGATGGCGGCGGGGGCCTACGGCGCCTGCGCCTTGAAGTCGGACGGGACCCTCTGGACTTGGGGCGCTTCAAACGAGGGCCAACTCGGAACCGGGGGGTACGAAGGGACGACCACGCCCGTTCAGATCACGGCTCTCTCTGGAGCGTTTGCCGTCGGGGCGGGGGCGAACCACGCCCTGGCGGCGGCGGCCTGTGGAATCGCCTGCGAGGCCTCGGGGCCGGTCCACGTCCTTCCTTCAGAAGCGGCCGCTTTTACGGCCACCGCTTCCCTGGCGGGAGGGTGCACGGGAAGCCTCACCTACGAGTGGGACTTCGGGGACGGGACGCCCCGTTCCTCCCTGCAGAATCCGACCCACGCCTACTCGGCGCCGGGATCCTTCGAGTGGTCCGTGACGGCGAGCGGAGCGGGGGTCTCCGTCACCCGGCGGGGGACCCTCTCGGTCTGCGGGGCGGTCTGCGACGCCACGACCAACGTCAGTCAGGGATCGGCGCCTCTGGAGGTGGCCTTCTCGACCCAGAGCCCCTTCCCCGGGGGCTGTGCGGGCACGCACGCCATCGATTGGGATTTCGGCGACGGTAGCCCCCATTCGGACCTCCTGAACCCGACCCACACGTACACGACGGGGGGCACCTTCACCTGGACGGTGACCGTGAACTTGGGCGGCCAGATCTGCACCCGCTCGGGCCAGATCACGGTCTGCGGCGTGACCTGTTCGGCGACACTCTCGGCGACAACGGGCTTCGCTCCCCTGGCCGTGACCTTCGCGGGCGCGGCGACGCCCACGGGATGCCAGTACGGGACCTACTTCGAGTGGGATTTCGGAGACGGTTCCGGGACCAACTGGGAAACAAGCCCGACGCACGTGTACGCCCAGGCCGGCACGTATACGTGGACCCTCACGGTCTACGCGGACAACGCCACCTGCACCCAAACGGGAACCATCACCGTTTGCTCCCTCGACGTTTCGGCGACGGCCTCTCCCGCTTCCGGCGCGGCGCCCCTCGCCGTGCAGTTCGCCGCAAGCGCCTCGCTGAGCGGAGGATGCGGAGGGGGGATCGCGTACGAATGGGACTTCGGGGACGGGTCCGCGCGCACCCCCGTGCAGAACCCGGCGCACACCTATGCGCAGACAGGAGAGTACCGGTGGGTTCTCCGTGTGGCGACGGCGGGATTCACGGCCGTCCGGATGGGGTCCGTGCGAGTGTGCGCGGGTTCCTGCTCCCCCACGGGCCGGGCCTTCTCTTGGGGGATCGACGACTACGGCGCCCTGGGGCGCGGAAGCGTTCTCCAGCGATCGACCCCGACGGCCGTGCAGGGTGTGCCCGCCTTCTCCGCGCTCTCCTCGGGGGGCAACTTCACGGCCGCCGTGGAGCCCGACGGCACCGTCTGGGCCTGGGGGGATAACGGGAACGGCCAATTGGGCGACGGCACCAACGTGTCCCGCTCCGTGCCGGCCCAGGTGACCGGTGTCTGGCACGTACGGGCCGTGGCCTGCGGGTACCGGCACGTCCTCGCCCTGCGAAGCGACGGCAGCCTCTGGGCCTGGGGCAGGAACTCCCGGGGCCAACTGGGGGACGGCACCACCAGCGCTCGGTGGTCGCCCGTCCAGATTACGGGGCTCTCGGGGGTCGTGGCCATCGGGGCGGGGGGCGACAGCAGCTTCGCCGTCACCGGTGACGGGAGCCTCTGGTCTTGGGGATACAATGCCTACGGCCAGCTCGGCGACGGCACCACCACCAACCGGTCCACGCCGGCCCAGGTGGCGGGGCTTTCAGGCATGGTCACCGTGGCTCCTGGCTACTACTCCGCCCAAGCCTTGAAGTCCGATGGGACGGTCTGGACCTGGGGATACAACTACTACGGCCAGTTGGGCGACGGAACCAATACGAACCGCGGAACTCCCGCCCAGGTAGCAGGACTCTCGAGTGTGGCGGCCATCGCTTCGGGGTACTACCACTGCCTGGCGAGTCGCACGGACGGAACCCTCTGGGCTTGGGGCTACGGCGGGGCGGGGCAATTGGGGCAGGGAAGCTGGGCGTCCCGGAACACCCCTCAGGAGGTTCCCTCCCTGGCCTCCGTTTCCAGGCCCGCCGCCAGCAATTACGGGAGTCTCGCGCTCCGAAGCGACGGGTCGCTCTGGGTCTGCGGAGACAACTACTTCGGGGAATTGGGAGACGGCACGACCACCGACCGGAACACCTTCCAGGCCTATTCCGTCCCGGGTCCCTTCGCGGCCGCGGCGGGCGGCAACGACCACGTCCACGCTTTGCGGGGGGACGGGGTTCTCTACGCCACGGGGGGCGACGCCTACGGCCAGTCGGGGACGGGCCGAGCCCTCCTCTCGAGGTTGCCGGCCTCCGTTGCCGGAATCTCGGACGCGGCGCGCGTCTCGGGCGGCAGTGGTTTTTCCGCCTTTCTCCAGGAGGCGGGTGGGTTGAAGACCACGGGGTACAACAGCGACGGGCAACTGGGCGACGGATCCTACACGCACCGCTCCACGCCTATGACCGTCGCGGGCGCCGGACCCGCGGCGGCGGTCTCCCTGGGGGCAGGCCACACCCTTTTCCTGGGTGTGGACGGCGTCGTCTGGGCATGGGGAGGAGGATGGTCCGGCCAGATCGGCGACGGGACGGCCTCCGGCCGCCCGAATCCGGTTCGTGCGGCTCTCCCCATGGCCGCCGTGGCCATCGCGGCGGGCGGCTCGCACAGCCTGGCCGTGGGGCAGGACGGGTCCGTCTGGGCCTGGGGCAGCAACGACGTCGGCCAGCTCGGGGACGGTACCCTGGACATGCGACCCAACCCCGTCCAGGTGCCCGGACTCTCGGGGGCTGTTCGGGTGGCTGCCGGCAACTCATTCAGCGCGGCGCTCTTGGCGGACGGCACGGTGTGGACCTGGGGGAGCAACTGGGGGGGGCAATTGGGCGACGGCACGCAGACGGACCGCCACGCCCCGGTTCCCGTTTCCATATCCGGTGTGACTTCTCTGGCCTGCGGGGAGGCCCACATGCTCGCCCGGAAATCCGACGGAACGGTCTGGGCGTGGGGCTACAACGGCAACGGCCAGTTGGGCGACGGGACCTATTCCTGGCGCTCCACGCCGGCGCAGGTGCCCGCCCTCACCTCGGTGGCAGACGTAGCGACCGGGGCGCACCACAGCGCGGCCCTGCTCGCCGACGGGTCCCTCTGGACCTGGGGCTATAGCTACAACGGCCAACTCGGGGACGGGTCCACGGCCGACCGCTCCAGCCCCGGCCGCGTCACGGCCCTTGAGGGTGTCTCGGCCATCGAGGCCGGCCATTACCATACCCTAGCCGTTGCCGCGTGCGGGCTCTCGCTCGAAGCGGCTGGGCCCCCGACGGCCCATGTGGGTGAATCGGGCGCCTTCAGCGCCACGCCCTCCCTCTCGGGATGCTCGGGGACCTTCACGTACGATTGGGACTTCGGCGACGGGACGGCCCACGCCGTCACCCAGAACCCGACCCACGCCTATGCCGCCTCGGGTACGAACACGTGGACGCTCACGGTCGCTTCGGGGACCCTGAGCGCCACCCTCAAGGGGACCGTGACCGTCCGGGTGGCCCCCCCGCAGATCACCTCCATGGCCAAGACCCCCAATCCCTTCAAGATCAAGGTGACGGGGACGAACCTCCAGGAGGGCGTAAGAGTTTTCATCGAGGGGACCGAGTGGACGGTGCTCAAGTGGAAGTCCTCCACCCAGATCCTCCTCAAGGGAGGGACGTCCCTGAAGACGGCGGTCCCGAAGAACGCGGCCCGGCGCTTCCGGTTCCTCAACCCCGACGGCGGCGAGGCCGTCCTCGTCTGGCAATGGCCATGATGGCGAAGGGCACGCTTCGCGGGGTGAAGGGGTCCCGAAGCCGCCCCGGCGCGGTGCGGGGAGGTCGCGGAAGTCCGTACCGGCCCAGTCCTCGGGACGCAGGAAGACATCGGATCCGTGGGATCCTGCCTTACCCGAGGGCCGGCCTGACGTAGGCGTCCCACACGAGTTTGGAGAGGACGACGACAACCATGAAGAGGAGCGCGGGTCGGATCAGCCGCGCTCCTCGGGTGAGAACGAGTTTGGCGCCGAGCCTTCCTCCGATGACCTGGCCCGCCGCCATGGCCACGGCAGGCGCCACCAGGACGTGCCCTCCCAGAACGAAGAAGAGCAGGGAGGCCGCGTTGCTCGTGAAGTTCATCACCTTCGTGGTGGCTGTGGCCGTCTTCATGTCCTGGCCCAGCCCGAGCATCAGCGCGACGACCCAGAAGGAGCCCGTTCCCGGGCCGAAGAAGCCGTCGTAGAATCCGAGCCCGAGCCCCGCCAGAAGATAGAACGTGAGGCGCTCCACTCTCGGTCGGGTCGCGGCGCGTCCGAATCCAGGGTTGGCGAAGACATACAAGGCCACAGCGGCCAGGAGGAAGGGGATCAATCGCTTCAGCAGGTCCGCGTCCAGCCGCTGAACGGCCAGGGCCCCCAGGGAAGCCCCGAGGAAGGTCAGTGCGATTCCCGCGGCGCACTCCCGGAGGGTTACGGCCCCGCTTCGAATGAAGTGGTAGGTAGCGCTTCCGGAACCGAAGGAGGCCTGGAGCTTGTTGGTTCCCAGGGCATAGGCCGGAGGAACCCCGATTCCCAGGAGCACAGGAATGGTGAGGAGTCCGCCCCCGCCCGCGATGGTGTCCAGGAGGCCCGCCAGAAGACCCGTGGCGAAAAGGACGGGGATCAGCCAGAGCGACAAGGACATAGGCTGAGGGCTCCCCGTTCAGGGGCGGGCGGCCCGCTCGTCTTGGCCGCCGAGGCCCGCCGTGGCGGCCCTCCAGCGCTCGAGGGTGGCCGGGCCGTACTCACGTAGCCACGTGGAGAGCATGTCGGCCAGGGGGATGTGCGGGAGGGGCCCCCGGTCCAAAAGGTACTCGATGTGGGGCCGGCCGCTCAGGTCGAGGGCGTGCAGGACCGCGTCCTCCCTGCCGTCGAACTCCACAACCCTCCAGCCCATCTTTTCGCAAAGCGGTCTCTCGAAGGAGGGGGTGGCCTTTACCCAACGGCCGCCCACGAACAGTTCGGAGTAGGTGTGATAGACCATGCGGTCCGATCCGAGGACCCAGCCGAGCCGCCCAGGGAGGTTGTGGTTCACGAGGTCGGCGTAGCGAAATCGTGCGGGGATTCCGGCGGCGCGGCATAGCCCCACGAGCAGGGAGGATTTCTGGGTGCAAAAGCCGTAGCCTCGATCGAGCGCCGCGCGTCCATGGTAGTCCTCGATAGCCATGAACGGGGCGAAGGGGATGTACCGCACCTCGTCCCTCACGAAATCAAAGAGCCGCCGGGCCGCCTGGGCCTCGCCGCGGGCTTTCTCGGTGAGCCTCGCCGCAAGCGTCCTGATCTGGGGCTCGTGGCAATCCACGCCGGGCGTCGGCCCGAGGCACGCTTCCATTCCGTTCGGGTCCATCGTTCTCCCCTCCTTCATGATGCCAGAGAGCGGACCGGGGGGCTAGCGTCCGGGGGAAAGGGTTGACGCGTTTGCGGGCGAGACCGTCTAATGGTCTTTCGGCACGTCTGGACTCGGAGGTCTCTCCATGCGCCATTTCGCCGGGCTAGGGCTCCTTGCATTCGCCATCGCCTTTTCGTACGGGAGCGCCGCCCAGGTCCTCCCCTTCGAACGTTTCGGCACAGTGGAGGGGGTGCCCCAGTCCCAGGTTTCCTGCGTTACCCAGGACGCGGAAGGATACCTCTGGGTGGGAACCTGGGGTGGGATGGCGCGCTACAACGGGAGCGGCTTCACGGCGTACTACATCGAGGACGGCCTCCCCAGCAACCGGATCCACGAAATCCTTCCCTCCCGGGGCGGGGCCCTCTACGTGGCCACGACCAACGGCCTGGCCCGCATGGAGGGTCGCCGGCCCGTCCCCGTCACCGACGATGCCGTGGCGAACGTCCGCTGCAGGGCCCTCGCCGAAGACTCCGCGGGCCGCCTCTGGGTGGGAACCGATCACGGCGCGGCGGTCCGTGGGGGCGAGAGGTTTGAAATGGCGGCCGGCCAGGGGACCCCTGGCCCTCGCGTCTACGACCTCCTGGCCTTGCCGGAGGGGATGCTGGCCGTAACGTCCCGGGGCTTGTTGGTGTACGGGGGTTCGGGTCCCCGGGAGGAGGCGGGCCCGCCGATTCCCCCCGAGCTGTTGAGGTGTGCCGCCCGGACGGCGGATGGACTCTGGGTGGGCACGCAGGGGCGCGGTCTCTGGAAGCGGAGCGCGGAGACCTGGGCCCCCGTGGAAGCCACGGCCTCCATGGACGTGTGGCGGCTGAGTTCGGGGGCCTCCGGCACGCTCTACGTATCTTGCAACAACGGCGGCCTCTTCTTCCGGCGTCCGGGAGAGGGGGATTTCCAGCGGTGGAAAAAGGAAAACGGCCTTCCTTCCGACGTGGTGAGCGACGCCTTCGAGGACCGGGAGGGAAACCTCTGGGTCGGCACCGACATCGGCGGCCTCGGCCGCCTCGGAAGCCTCGCGGCGCTGAATTTCTCCGAGGCGGCGGGCCTTCCCAGCGCGTGCGTACTGGGAATCTCTCCGGCGGGGAAGCCCGGTGAGATCTGGGCCGGAACCCTGGAGGGCGCCGTTCGATTCCGCGGCCATCCCAACTTCGAAATCCTCGAAGTACTGACGAATGCTGAGGGCCTTCCGAACAACTACGTTTGGGAGGTGATCGAGACCCCGGGGGGCGAGGTGTGGGTGCTCACCGACTCGGGGTGGCGGGTGCGGAGCCGCCCGGGCGGCAGGCTCGAGGAGCCGCAGGGGATCGAGTTCGCCGACGGGGCCGGAGTGGACATGTGCTTGGACGGGGCCGGCCGCCTCTGGCTTACGGGGGACGACGCCCGCGGCGGCCTGTGTTTGAAGGAGCCCTCCGGCGTCTGGCGGAGGTGGAACCGGACGGCGGAGGGAGAGACCCTGGCGAACTGCCGGGCCGTCACCCCGCGAAGGGCAGGCGGAGTCTGGGTGGGGTTCGAAGGAGGGGTCGCCGTGTGCGACGGCGGGACGGCCTCCTCCCTGCCGGGTCCGATCCCCCTGAAGGGGTTCGTGGGCGCGCTCCTCGAGGATCGGCGGGGACGGCTCTGGGCGGGAAACGACGGAGGCCTCGCCGTGCGGGAGACGGACGGCAGGTGGCGTCTCCTCAACGGGGAGCCGGGGTTCACCAACCACCACGTCTACTTCCTCGGCGAGGACGCCGGGGGGACCGTCTGGGTCGGCACCGCACGCGGCGTATTCCGATTCCGTGAGGGTCTGCCGATCCAGGCGCTCACTCCGGAGGACGGGCTGGCGGGTCTGGAGGCCAACCAGGGGGCCTTCTTCGCGGAGAGTTCAGGCGCGATCTGGATCGGAACCGTCTCGGGCCTGTCACGGTTCGAAGCCCGGCTCCAGCCCGCGAACGCCGCGCCGCCCCGGTTGGTGGTGGAGGGAGCCGAACTCTCGGGCGGGAAGCTGATCCCCTTTCCGAGTGAAGTCCGGATGCGGTGGCCCGAGCGCGGAGTGACCTTCCGCGTGGCCGTCCTTTCGTTCAAGAGCCCCCAACGGTGCGCGTACCGGGCCCGGATGGAGGGAATCGAGGAAGAGTGGCTCCCCATGAGACGGGCGGGCGACCTCCGGTATACGAACCTCCCTGCGGGGAGGAGAGACCTCCTCCTTCAGGCCGTGAACGAATCGGGTGTGTGGGGAGAAGTGGTCCGGGTCCCCCTGGAGGTGATCCCCTCGTTCTGGATGACGGCGTGGTTCCGGGTGGGCCTCCTGGTCCTGCTGGCCGTGTCCCTCGTCTCCGGGCACAGGTGGCGCACGAACCTCTTGAGACGGAGGGCGGAGGATCTGGAGAAGGTGGTCGCCGACCGCACGAGGGCCCTGGCGAGGGCCAACCTGGACCTGGAGCAGCTCGCCACCTACGAATCCCTGACGGGTCTTTTCAACCGGCGGGCCATCCTGAAGTCCCTGCGGGAGCACCTGGAGGTGCACGGCGGGGTCGTCCGCCGCTTCGGGGTCCTCCTCGTGGACCTGGACCGCTTCAAACAGATCAACGACACCATGGGCCACGCGGCGGGCGATCAGGTCCTCCAGGTCCTCGCCAACCGGATCAAGGGGGCGCTTCGGGAGGGGGACCACATGGGGCGATTCGGAGGGGACGAGTTTCTCCTGGTCCTCCCCGGCGCGGACCTTGCCGCCGTCGAGTCTGTGGCGAGGCGGGTGAGCTCGCTTTCCGAAAGCTTCACTTCCCACGGCCGCACGCTGACGGTGACCGCATCGTGCGGCGGGGTGGCCGTGGCGGGCGGAGCGGCCCCCGAGGAGGCCGTCCTTCTCGCCGAGGCGGACCGTCTTCTGTACGAGGTGAAGAAGGCGGGCGGGAGGGGGTTCAGAGTGGAGGAGCGCCGCTAGCAGGCTGCTGAAAAACCCTTGCGGGCCGCGCGCAAGAGGCTTGGGGGCCAGATGCGAGGCGCGGTGAGGAGGAACATGCAGGGAGCATCGCCGACGAGCCGCAACAAAGCAGATGGCCCCCAATCCCTTGCGCCCGTAGGGTTGCCGCGGCACGGCCCCGCCTGCGGCGTTGTCGCTCCTAGACGATGCGCAAAGGCATCGACGGCGTCGCGACGCCTTGCATTCG
>JBFLVU010000116.1:0-9044 GCA_040758175.1 Acidobacteriota bacterium
GCCTCCTGAGAGCCTGGTCTGGAGAGGGAAGGGTCCGGGCCGTGATCGCCGGGGCCACCAGCGAGGAAGCCCTCGCCCTGGCGGCGGCGGCGGAGCCACTGGGCGTCCTCGTCCTCTCCCCGTCGGCCTCCTCTCCGGCGCTGTCTGGCTTCTCGCGGTACTTTTTCCGCAACTGGCCGTCGGATGCCTCCGAGGCCGAGGCCGCGGCGGAGTTCGCCGCCTATTCGCTCCACGCCACCCGCGTCGAGGTCCTGGCGGACGACAACGCCTATGGGCGGGGTCTGGCCGATGCCTTCGCGCGGGCCTTCGAACGGGAGGGCCGCCGCGCCGCGGTCACGATCGTGGCCCCCGGGCAGGTACCCGCCCCCGCCGCGGGGCCGCCGGGCGTCGCCTTCCAGGCGATCTTCCTGGCCGGGTACAGCGGGGCGCTCCTCCCCGCCGCGGACGGACTGCGGCGGGCCGGGGACCGCCGGCCCATCCTGGCCTGCAGCGCGTTCGCCCGGGCCGACCTCCTCAAGAAGGCTCCGTCCTGGATGGACGGGATCTGCCTTCTCAGGCCGGGCCCCGTCTCCGGAGACGGCGGGACGGAGAAGGCGGAGTTCGCGATGCGGTTCACGGCCCGATGGGGAGAGCCTCCCGACGTCTACGCGGCACACGCCTACGATGCGGTGCGGATCCTCGGCGCCGCCCTGGCGGGATCCCCGGAGGCGGACGCCGAGGCGCTCCGTTCCGCCCTCCTCTCGGCGAGGGGATTCCCGGGCGCCGCGGGTCCAACCTCCTTCACGGCCCTGGGAGACGTGAGGCGTCCCATCGAGGTTTGGGTCTTCGACGGAGGGCGCCCTCGCCCTCTGAAGAGCGTTTCGGACAAGGTTCTGCCGTCCCTGCAGGGCGATGTGGCGCGCCTGAGGTTGAGGGGGGCCTGAGGGTGGGACGCGTCATGGCCCGAGATGCGGTCTTGGAGTTCCGGCGCGCGTGCCGAGCGCGGGGGGAAAGAGTGGTGTTCACCAACGGGTGCTTCGACCTCCTTCACGCCGGCCATGTGCGTTATCTCAACGCCGCGCGGGGTATGGGGGACCGGCTCGTCGTGGGGCTGAACTCCGACGATTCCGTTCGGCGCCTCAAGGGGCCCACCCGCCCCGTGACGCCGCAGGGGGAGAGGGCCGAGGTCCTGGCCGAGTTGGCCGCCGTGGACGCGGTGGTCGTCTTTGGGGAAGACACACCCTTGGACCTCGTCCGGCTCTTGCTGCCCGACGTTCTTGTGAAGGGCGGGGACTGGACCCCCGAGACCATCGTGGGAAGGGCGGAGGTGGAGGCCGCGGGCGGGAGGGTGGTCTCCCTTCCCCTGCTCGAAGGGCGCTCCACGACCGGCCTCCTGGATCGTCTGGCTGGGGGAACGCGTTGAACGACCTCATTCGCGCCTTTCTGGAGGCGCTCGACCGGGGGGTGGGAGGGGACGCGGGATTGGAGCGCGCCCGTGGCGGGGCTCTGCCCTTCCTTCTGGCAGGCTGCGTCCTCCGGAGGGAGGGGCCCCTCGTCATCCTGGTCCCCGCCGAGAGCCAGGCGCGGTCCCTCTCGGGCTACCTGCGGGCCCTCCTCGGGGAAACCGCGGCGCCGGATTGGTTGCCCGCCCCCGACGCGGACCCCTACGAGGGGCTTCCCCACCATCCTGGCGTCCTCCTCGAACGCGCCGCCGTGCTCAGCCGGGCCCTGGCCGCGACGAGGCCCGCCCTCCTCCTCTCGGTGGAGTCGCTTCTGTGGAGGGTGCCCCGGCCCGGGTGGTGGAGAAGCCACCTCCTCGTCCTCGAGCGCGGGACGGCCCTCGATCGCCGCGAGCTGAGGGCCCGGCTTTGGACCTCGGGGTACCGGACCGTGGACCAGGTCGGGGAGGTGGGAGAGGCGTCCTTCCGGGGAGGCATCGTGGACCTCTTCCCGCCCACCGAGTCCCTTCCCGTCCGCCTGGAGTTCTTCGGGGACGAGGTGGACTCGATCCGCTTTTTCGACCCCGTGTCCCAGCATTCGCTGGGCGAGATCCAGCGATCGGTCCTCGTGCATCCCCTCACGGAGGGCGTTCGGGACGACGGACTCCGTGCGGCGCTCTCGGCCTCCCTCGCCGGCGCCGGAGCCTTCGGAGAGGTGCGGCTGGAGGGCCTCGCCCACGCGGGAACCTACCCGACGTACGACACCGAGGCCCGCGGAGAGACGGCCTATTTCACGACCCTGGCCGATTTCCTGGGGCCCTCCCGCTGGGTGGTTGTCGAGGCGTCCATGGCGGTTCACCGGGCGGGGCTCCGCCTGTCGGACCTTCGGGACAGTTTCGTGCGCCACCGCCGCCCCCCGATGGCTTCCCCCGAGAGGCTCTTTCTCAACACGGCGGAGGTGGCCTCCGTAGCCCAGGGCCCTGGCGTGCTGGAGGCGGGGAACGCGGAGCCCCCCCTCGATGTGGCCCGGCCGGCCCTCCGCCCGGGGGACCCCTACGGGCTCCTCTCAGACTTGGGCGAATCGGTCCGAGGCGGGTGGCGCTGCCTGATCTTCCTCCAGGGCCAGGGGACCCTCCGGCGGCTCAAGGAGCTGGCGTCGGGTGAGGGCCTTACGGTGGCCGAGGCCCCTTCGGATTCCGGCGACCTGCCGCCCGGTCTGTACGCCGCGCTGGCCCCCGTCGAGGAAGGACTTTCGTTTCCCGCTCAGCGAATGCTCGCCCTCACCGAGCGGGAGGTTTTCGGAAGGGGAAGGGCCGCGCCGGAGGCCCGCGCACGGAAACAGGAGGCCTTCTCCACGGGGTTGAGGGATCTTCGGGCGGGAGACCCTGTGGTCCATGTGGAGCACGGGGTCGGACTGTTCCAGGGGCTGGAGACGCTGGTCCGCGACGGCCACCGGGAGGACTACCTGAGCCTCGCTTACGCCGGGGGGGGACGCCTGCTCGTGCCGGTCCAGCGCATGGACCTGGTGGAAAAGTACGTCGGGCCGGAGGGCCACGCCCCGGCCCTGGACCGTCTCGGGGGGACGGCCTGGCGGAAGAGCAAGGAAAAGGTGCGCAAGGCGGTCCGGGCCGTGGCCGTGGACCTCCTGCGGCTCTACGCCGTCCGGCGCACCATCTCCGGCCACGCCTGCGGCTCCGATTCGGCGTGGCAGGAGGAGTTCGAGTCCCAGTTCCCCTTCGACCTTACCCCCGACCAGGATAGGGCCGTGGACGAGGTGAAGCGGGACATGGAATCCGATCGCCCGATGGATCGACTGGTGTGCGGGGACGTAGGGTACGGGAAGACCGAAGTGGCCATGCGCGCGGCCTTCAAAGCCGTGAGCGAGGGCCTCCAGGTGGCGGTTCTGTGCCCGACGACCGTGCTGGCCCTCCAGCACGCCGAGCGCTTCCGAGAGCGCTTCGCCCCCTTTCCCGTCCGCGTGGCCATGCTCTCGCGCTTCGTGGAGCCCGCCGATCGGAAGAGGATCCTGAAGGAGGCCGGCGACGGGAGCCTCGACATCCTCATCGGGACGCACCGCATCCTCTCCAAGGACGTCCACCTCCCGCGGCTGGGCCTTCTGATCGTGGACGAGGAGCAGCGGTTCGGGGTGAACCACAAGGAGAAGATCAAAGCGCTCAAGTCCAAGGTCCACGTTCTCACCCTCACGGCCACGCCCATCCCAAGGACCCTCCAGATGGGCCTATCGGGCATTCTCGACATGTCCCTCATCCAGACGGCCCCCAAGGACCGCCTGGCCATCCAGACCTCGGTCCGGCCCTTCGATGCGGAGCTCGTCCGCGGCGCCCTTCGAAGGGAGCTCCAGCGGGGGGGGCAGGTTTTCTACATCCATAACCGGGTGGAGACCTTGGCCGCCGCCGCCCGCAAAGTCCAGGAGCTCGTCCCGGAGGCGAGGGTCACCCTGGCCCACGGCCAGATGGCGGAGCGGGACCTGGAGACGGTGATGCTCGGCTTTTTCCGGGGCGACCACGACGTTCTCGTCTGCACGACCCTCATCGAGAACGGCGTGGATCTTCCACGGGTCAACACCCTGCTCGTGGAGGATGCCCATACCTTGGGCCTTACGCAGCTTTACCAACTCCGCGGCCGGATCGGCCGGTCGGATCTTCCGGCCTACGCGTACCTCCTCACCCCCCCCGGCCAGGAGCTCACCGGGGACGCCTCGCGCAGGCTGGAAACCCTCCAGGAGTTCTCCGAATTGGGTGCGGGGTTCCGCATCGCCGCCGTGGACCTCGAGCTGAGAGGCGCCGGGAATCTGCTGGGCGCCGACCAGTCGGGCCACATGGCGGCCGTGGGATTCGACCTCTACCAGCGCCTCCTGGAAGAGGCCGTGGCGGAGGCCAAAGGCGAACGCCCGCCCTCGACGGTGCGGTGCGAGATCGGCCTCGGCCTGGACCTTTCGGTGCCCCTGGAGTATATGGGGGAGCTGAACCAGCGGCTCGCCTTCTACAGGGAGCTGTCCATGGCCTCGTCGGCCGCAGACCTTGGGCGGGTCGCCGCCGCCGCCGAGGATCGCTACGGTCCGATGCCGCCCGAGGTCCGGCGCATGGTGGAAACGACCCGGCTCCGGCTGTGGGCCGAGGGGTTGGGGATGAGGAGCATCACCCGGCGGAACGACCTTCTGATCCTGGCCTTCGACCCGGAGGCGCCGCTCCACGCCGCGGGTCTCGTCGGGTTCCTTTCGGACCGCAAGGGCGCGCGAATCGATCCGAGGGGGTTGCTGGAGGTTCCGCTCCAACCGCGGGAGGAGGTCTTGGACCTCCTGGAGCGGGTCCTGGCGTGCGCCGCTCCTCCCGACGGGACGCCCACATGAAACGGATCCCGATTCTCCTTGCGCCGGCCCTCGTGCTCCTGGCCTTCGCGGCCTGCCGGAAAGATCCCAGGTCCTCGCTCCGAGAAGACCCTGCGGTCCTCGCCCTGGCGGGACGCTTTCGCGTCGAGGTGCGGGACCTGGATGGGGCCCTCGCCCGGCGCCAGTCGGCGGCTTCCGAAAACGCCCTCCTGGCAAGCCGCGTCCTGGACGGCCTTGTGGAGGAGGCCCTGATCCTCACCGACGCCGTCCAAGGCCCCCTTCCCCGCGTTCCTCAGCCCCTGTGGGATTTCGCCCCGCCGGAACAGCGCGAGGCGGCCGTTTCCATGGCCCTGAGGCAGCGCGTCTACGGAAAGGTGAACGTCACCCCGGGCGAGGTGGCCGCCTACTACGCCGCCCGCGCCGGGGAGTTCGAGAAAGGGCGCGGTGTACTCCTGAGGGAGATCCTCCTTCCCGGGGAAGCCCAGGTGAGGGAGGCGAGGGCCCTGCTCGCCCGCGGTCACTCCTTCGTGGACGTGGCCCGGCTCTACTCCCTCTCCCCCGAGCGGGGAGCTTTGCAGTACTTCGAATTCGAGGAGCTCCCCGATTACCTGCAAGGTCCGCTGGCGCAGGCCAAACCCGGCGTGCCCACCGGGCCCATCCAGGCCTCCTCGGAGTACCTCCAGATCTTCCTCGTGGAGAGGCGCTACGACTCCTACACGCCCACCCTCGATGAGCTCGCGCCGCAGATCCGGCTCACGCTGGCCGACGAGCGCGGCGACCGGCTGTACCGCGAGTACCTGGCGGATCTGCGCCGGCGCTTTCCCCCCGAGGTGTTTTGGGCTAAACTTCCCTTCGCCTACGAGAAGGAGACACCATGAAGCGCGCCCTCCCCACCCTCCTCGCCGCCGTCGCCCTCCTCGGCCTTCCCGCCAGGAGTGCCGTCCTCGAAGAGGTCGTCCTCAAGGTCAACGACGCCATCGTCACCAAGGGCGAGTTCGAGAAGCGGCTCCAGAGCACCCTGGAAGGCCTCCAGCGGGAGTACAAGGGGCCCGACATCGAGATACGGCTCAAAGAAGTCCCCCAGAGGCTTCTCGAGCAGATGGAGGAGGAGCTCCTCCTCGTGGAGAAGGCCCGCCAGCTGTACCAGGTGGACCTCATCGTGGACAACCAGCTCGAGATGTTCATGAAGGAGAACAAACTGGCCACCAAGGCGGACCTCTCCAAGGCCCTCGAACAGGAGGGCATGACCCTCGAGGAGTTCCGGAAGCAGATGGTCTTCGTGTACATCCCGGAGTTCATGAAGAGCCGCGAAATCCGGAGCCGCATCGCCATCTCCTCGGAGGAGGTGGGGGCCTTTTACGAGGCCCACAAGAGCGACATGGCGGGGAAGTCCCAGGTGCACTTGCAGGAGATCCTCCTCCCGAAGGAGCGGTACGACGCGGAGCAGGCCCGCGCCGCGGCCGCTGAAATTCGCGCGCAAGTGGCGTCGGGTAAGGACTTCGGAGAACTGGCCCGCTCCTTCTCCACGGCCTACTCCCGAGGGGCCGGGGGCGACGCGGGCTGGTTTTCCCGGGAGGACCTGAGCCCTGAAATCGGCCGGGCGGTTTTTCCCCTCGCCGCGGGGGAGATCAGCGATCCGGTCCAGAGCGTGGGGGGGTTCTACGTCTTTCGCTTGATGGAGCGCCGGGAGGCCAAGACACCCACTCTGGACGAGGCTCGGCTCGCCGTGGTGGAGGCCCTCAAGGAGCAGAAGTTCTCCGAGGCCTACAAGGCCTACATCGCGGATCTGAAGGCACAGAGCTACGTCCGCATCAACCCCAAGTACGTCTGAGGCGCCCCTCCGGGAGGCGCCCGACGCGGACGGTCCCCCGGGGAGAATCTTCGCCATGCGGCTCGACCTCTTTTTAAAGCACGCCCGCCTCATCCGGCGGAGGAGCGCGGCCAAGGCCGCCGCGCTCGGGGGGGAAGTTCGCGTCAACGGGCGGCCCGCCAAGCCGGGCCGAGAGGTGGCGCCGGGGGATCTCCTCGTCCTCTTCAGCGAGGAGGGCGCGGCCCTGGAGGTGGAGATCCTGGCCGTTCCCGACCGGCCCGTTCCCAAGGGGCGGGAGTCGGAGTTCTACCGAATCCGCCGTCCCTCCGAGGCTTCCCCTTGACGGACGGGCTTCTCCGGATCGGGTCCGTGGCCGTGTTCCCTCCCCTCGTTCTCGCCCCCATGGCGGGGCTGACCGACGTGACCTTCCGACGCGCAGTTCGGCGGTGCGGCGGCGTAGGCCTCGTGGTCTCCGAGATCCTCTCCTCGGAGGGGCTTGTGCGGGGCGGACGGCGCACGGGGGACTACCTCCGCATGGGTCCCGACGAGCATCCCATCGCGCTCCAGATCTCGGGGGCCGACCCGGGGCATATGGCCGAGGCGGCTCGCCGTTGCGAGGCCGAGGGCGCGGACGTGGTGGATATCAATATGGGCTGCCCCGTTCCCAAGGTGACGAAGGGGTGGTGCGGCGCGGCCCTCCTCAGGGAGCCCCTCCGGGCGGCCGCCGTGGCGAGGGCTGTGGTGCGGGCCGTTTCGATCCCCGTGACGGCCAAACTGCGCCTGGGGTGGTCCGGGTCCGAGATCACCTTTCTCGAGGTCGCCAGGGCCCTGGAGGAGGTGGGCGTGGCATCCCTGACCCTGCACGCGAGGACCCGCGAGCAGGGCTACGCGGGTCGGGCCGACTGGGCTCGGATCGGGGAGCTCAAGTCGGCCGTCTCGGTGCCGGTGGTGGGCAACGGCGACGTGACCACGCCGGAGGAGGGGATGGAGCTCTTTGCCTCCACCTCCTGCGATGCGGTCATGGTGGGTCGGGCGGCCGTCAAGAACCCGTGGATCTTTCGCCAGATTGAATGCTTGAGGACCAGCGGGACCTACGCCGTGCCCGGCCTCCCCGACCGACTCGCCCTCGTGGAAGCTCATTTCGAGGACCTCGTGGAGATGGGACCCCCGGGCCTGGCCCTCCACCGGATGAAGACCTTCCTGGGAAAATACACGGCGGGGATCCCCGGGGCGACCTCCCTCCGGCGGTCCTTGGACCGGTCCAAGAGCCCCCAGGTCCTCCTGAAGACCTTCCGGGAGTGGGCCGAGCCCCTGCGGCGGGACGCCCCGGCCCCCTCTCCTTGAGGCCGCCCCGGACGAGGGCTATACTCTTCGCCTCCGCGAGGGATCGGAAGGAGCCATGCACGGCGGACAGGTCGTCCTCATCCTCGATTTCGGCTCCCAGTACACGCGGCTGATCGCCCGGCGCGTAAGGGAACTGGGCGTGTACTGCGAGGTGGTGCCTCACGACCGTCCGGCAGGGGAGATCCACGCCAGAGCTCCCATCGGACTCATCCTTTCGGGCGGCCCCCAGTCCGTCTTCGCGGACGGCGCCCCCCTGCCGGATCCGGCCATCGCCGGCCTGGGGATTCCCATCCTGGGCATCTGCTACGGGATGCAGTGGATGGCGCACGCCCTGGGCGGCACGGTGGTCCCCTCGGGACGCCGGGAATACGGCCCCGCCCTCTTCTCCGGAAACCCGGAAAGCGCCCTCTTTCACGGGCCTCCGGATCCCCGTCCGATCTGGATGAGCCACGGGGACCGGGTGGAGGTCCCCCCCGCGGGCTTCCGCGTTTCGGGGAGCACGGAAAGCGTCCCCGTGGCCGCCATGGAGGACCCGGAGAGGGGCCTGTACGCACTGCAGTTTCACCCCGAGGTGACCCACACCGCCGACGGGCGGGAGATCCTGCGCCGGTTCCTCTTCGATTCATGCGGGGCGCGGGGCGATTGGACCATGGCCTCCTTCGTCGAGGAGGCGGTGGCGGAGGTGCGCCGGGCGGTGGGAGGGGAGCGGGTCCTCTGCGCCATCTCCGGCGGAGTGGACTCGTCGGTGGCGGCGCTCCTGGTCCATCGTGCCGTCGGGGACCGGCTGACGGGCCTCTTCATCGACCATGGTCTTCTCCGAAAGGGCGAGGCCGAAGCGGTGACGAGCCGCCTCCGGGAGGGGTTGAGGCTGGACTTGAAGACGGTGGATGCCGCCGAGGAGTTTTTTCAGGCCCTCCGGGGCCTGACCGATCCCGAGGAAAAGCGCAAGGCGGTGGGACGGACCTTCGTGGAGATCTTCGAGCGGGAGGCCCAGGCCCTGGGCATGGTTCCCTTCCTGGTGCAAGGCACCATCTACCCGGACCGCATCGAGTCGGGGGGCGCCGCGGCCCCCCCCCCCCGCCACAACAGCCCCCCCCACCAGGGCGGGCAACCCCCCCCCCCG
>JBFLVU010000117.1:0-842 GCA_040758175.1 Acidobacteriota bacterium
CCCACGAGGTTGAGCCTCGCCTTGGCTTCCAAAAGGACTTCGCCACATTCCTGGGCCAAGCGCACCCCTTCGAGCAGAAGGGCCTCCGCATCGCCAGGTGTTTGGATGGCCAGGTAGTTTCTCAGGCGGGCCCGATGGGGGAGGGTCAAGGCCGGTTCGAGGCGCTGCAGCTCGGCAAGGACGGGTGCGGCGTCGGCCCACTTGCCGAGGCTCTCGTAGACGTCCATGAGGCGGAAGGCGTCCTCCACGTCCTCGGGGTCGGAGGTGGGGGGGCGGCAGACGCGCTCCAAGTGCTCGAGCGCGGTGATTTGGTCGGCGCGCGAGTAGGCGTCCCGGCCCGCGAGGCGGGCGTAGCGGCGGGCCGGCCGGTCCTCGCCGGCGGCCCGGAAGTGGTGGGCGAGGGCGGGCCAGAGCTTGGGCACGGAGGCCCCGTCCCGCTCCAGGAAGCGGGCCATGCGGGCGTGGATGTCGCGTTTGACCTCGAAGGGGGTGGCGGCGTAGACGGCGTCGCGCAGCATGGCGTCGGCGAAGCGGACGTAGGGCCGCACGCCCCAGGTGTCGGGCAGGAGAAGGCGGGCCTTCTCCAGGGAATCGAGGAGGGGGGAGGCTGCGGGCTCGGCGAGCCCCGACACCTCCCTCAGGAGATTGACCGATACGGAAACGCCGAGGACCGCCGCCTGCTGAAGGAGGCGCTTCTCGGCCGGGGAGAGGCGGTCCACCGGGGCCAGGTAAAGCCCCTCCAAGGTGTCGGGAAAATGTGTGCGGAAGAGCCTGTCCCCGTCGAGCCGGGCGCCCCACGATCCGCGCTGGATGCACCCCGCCGCGTCGAGGGCGGTGACCAG
>JBFLVU010000117.1:852-9003 GCA_040758175.1 Acidobacteriota bacterium
CGACCGCGGGATTTCCTTGGGATCGCTGGGCGAACCACGCCGACACCTCGCGCTCGGGAGCGAGGAAGCCCTGGCCCTCGGTGAGGAGCCGCAGGAGCCCCTTCTCCGAAAGCGGGGGCAGATCCAAGGGCTCCATGCCCTTCAGGCGCGCCTCCACCTTTGGGTACCCGGGCCGCAAGGTGGCCGCCACGCGGATGGGGGCAGGTCCGGCTGGGTCGAGGAGGAGTGCCAGGAGTTCGAGAGAGAGCGGGTCGGCCCACTGGATGTTATCGAAAAAGACGGACCACCCCGGCGCCTCCAGGAGGAGATCCCGAAGCAGGGCGAAGGTCAGGTCCTTCCGCTCTTCGGGCCCAAAGGTCCCGAGGGCGGCGGGCTCCTCCGCGGGCAGGTCCAGCAGGGGGAAGAGAAGCGGCGCGTGTCGGGCGCTCTCGGCGCGGACGCGCGCCTGGAGGGCCGCGGCGACGGTCTCGGGCCCGTCTTCGCGCGAAACCCCCAACAGCGCGCGGAGGGGCCCTCGCCATGCGGCGAAAGGCTTCGAAGCGCTGTGGGGCCCCAGGGGGACGCGCACGCAGGGCCGTCCTTTGGCTTGGAGGGCCCCGAGGGCCCATTCGATCAGGGCCGTCTTCCCGAGTCCCGGGCCCCCACGGAGGAGAAGAGGGCCACCCTGGCCCCGTACCAGGCAGGCAAGGAGGCGACGCTGGACCTCCTCTCGCTCCACGAGGCGCTCCGAGCGGTCGGGGAGGCCGTCCTCGCGCTCGCTCCCGGGCTCGAAGATGGGGACGGGCGCCTGGAGGCCCTTAAGGCGCACGGTGGCGAGGGGGCGGAATTCGATGGAAGGAACGGCGCGGGCCGTGGCCTCGTCGCATCGGATTTGGCCCGGGCCGGCGTTTTGCATGAGCCGGGCCGCCAGGTTGATGCCGTTGCCCATGGCCGTGTACTCGCGACGGTGGGGGGCGCCGAGGGGTCCGGCGAAGAGAGGCGCCGAGGCCAGGCCCATGCGGAGGGTGATCCCCTCGGGGAGGCGGGCTCTTTGTAGGAGGTGGAGCGCGGTCCGGACGGCCATCTCCTCCTTGTTTTCCAGCGCTCGGGGGCTTCCGAAGAGGAGGAGAGCCTTGGCGCCCTTGTCCCCCATGTCGAGTTTGTTGAGGTACCCTCCGTGCTGCCGAGCGGCTTCGGAAAACGTCTTGTGAAGCGCCTCCAGGGCGTCGTGGAGGCGCCGGACGGGCGCCCCGCCCCCCTCCTCGATGGCCTGAACGCACACTCCGTCGAAGCGCACGAAGAGGACGGCCGTTCCCCGGTGCTCCCCCAGGACCGTTTCGTCCGCGAAGCCGTGCAAGACCCGGGGGACCACCTGTTCGAGGACGGGGCCCGGGGGGGGCGGGTCATGGTCCGGGCGCCGAGCCCCTGTCGCGGGAGAACCCAAGAGGAGCCGCTTGCCCCCTCGGGTGCGCGCGCGAAGGCCCCGGGGCGGAGGCCCCCCCACGGAGGGGTGAAGGACCACCTCCCCCGGAAGCGCCTGGTGCTCGGCGGCCGTCGCGCCGTCCAGGACTGGCCCCGCGGCGTAGAAGTCATACCCGGCGGCATCGCCTCCCACGATTCCGAGGAGGACCGGCCCCGCCGCGGCTCCGACTTTCATGGAGAGCGAAAAGGTCCCTGCGCGCGTGGGGATCTTCGCGAAGGCGCCCATGGCCTCCATCATCCGGGCCGCGGCCCGCAGGGCCCTTCCGGGAGCCTTTCCGGGAAACAGGAGCGTCATGGAGTCGCCCCCGAAGCGCAGGACGTCGCCGCCCTCCTGGTCCGCGATGGAGATCATGCGGGTGAAGTAAGCGTTCAGGATGCGGGTGAGCTCCTCGGAACCCTCGCGCCCGAGGACCGATAGGGCCTCCGTGAGGGGCGTGAATCCGGCCACGTCGGTGAAAAGGACCGTCCCGTGCCGGATGCGGCATCGGGGCCCGCCGCGAGGGAGCCCCGCGGCGAGGCCGTTGAAACTCCAGGGGAGGAAGGCCGAAAGGTCCGCCATCGTCGTGCGCCCAAGCCATAATAGCACTTGCGGTTTGCCGAAGGTCCGGCAGGGTGTACACTCTCGCGGGAGGACGATGTGGACACCCCCATCCAGGTTCCGCTGGCGGCTCAGGATCAGGTACCGCCAGCGGATTCCGAAAAGGCGCCCCGCTTCCACCTCCCAGTCTTTGAGGGGCCCCTGGATCTGCTCCTTTACCTCATCCAGAAGGACGAGATCGACATTTACGACATCCCCATCGTGGAGATCACGTCGCAGTATGAGGCCTACCTGGAGGCCATGCGCGACCTCGACCTCGACGTGGCCGCCGACTTCATCCTCATGGCGGCCACCCTCATCCACATCAAGAGCCGGATGCTGCTTCCCGCACCCAAGGAGGAGGGAGGCGAACCGGCCGAGGACCCCAGGCTGCCCCTCGTGGAACAGCTCCTCGAATACCAGCGCTTCAAGGAGGTGGCCCGCCTTCTCACGGAGCGGGAGGAGGTAGCCACGGCGCAGTACGTTCGGGCCGCGGGGCTGGGCGACGCGGCCGACGGGAGCGAGACCGGACTGGAGGTGGACCTCTACGACCTTGTGGAAGCCCTGCAGTCGGTGCTCAAGCGAGTGGCGGACCGCCGAGAGAGGATCGTGTTTGTTCCCGAGATCAGCCTGGCGAGCCGCATCAACGAGGTCCTGGAACGCTTGGAGGCCCACGGCTCCCTGCTTTTCGTCGAACTCTTCGACGAGGGCATGACCCGGGCCCACGTCGTGGTCACCTTCCTGGCCATCCTGGAGCTCGCCAAACAGCGGGTCGTCCGCCTGTTCCAGGAAGGGCCCTTCCATCCCATCCGGGTGGTCCTGAACGCCTGAAGACAGTCCCTCAGCCTTCGGGCAGAGTCAGGGTGAGGGCCAAGGCTCCGTTTTCTCCCGTCTCGGCCGTCAGGTCTCCCCCCACGGCGGCGGCCACGTAGCGGGCCGCGGCGAGGCCCAGGCCCCGCTGCGCAAGTCGCGGTTGGCAAAGGGCGCCGGGCTCGGGGTAGAAGCGTTCGAGAACCTTGGAAACCGGCGGGGCGTCCTCCTGGAGCGACGCGAGGGTGAGGCGAAGGACCCCGAGGGCCCCGGTGTCGGAGGTGCTCCAGACGATCGGCACTTCCGGGGAGGCGAGATCCAGGGCGTTCTCCGAGAGGTTGTCGAGAAGGTACGTCAGGGCCGGGCCGGGCACGGCCACGAGGGGGCCGCCCGCCTCCGGTCCCCTTCGAGCGAACCGCTTGCCCGCCCCGTCCGGAACGCGGCCGCCACCAGAGAGCGCCTCGGTCCAGGCCGCGTTCAGGGACAGGGCCTCCCGCGGCTCCTGCTGGAGGGTTCGGATGAGGCGCGTGAAGGTGAGGAGGCGCTCCACCATTTCCGAAAGGAGGCCGAGGTTCCGCTGGATCGTTCGGAGGGGCTTCTCCTGTTCGGGGGCCAGGGGACCGTAGCGGCCCTTTAAGAGAAGTTCCGAGAATCCCTGCATGACCACGGGGGGGGTCACGAGATCGTGGGCCAGGGCGGAGAGGAGCCGGTCCTGGAGCAGGGACATCTTCCGGAGGCGCGCGTTGGCAGCCCGCACCTCCTCGAGCAACCTGACCTGCTCTCGGCACAATCGGGCGTCCTCGGTCACGTCGCGGAAGACTCCCTCGTAGCCCGCGAATCGTCCCTCCGCATCGTCCAAGCGGCGGATGCTCGACTGGACGACAAAGTCCGAACCGTCGGCCCGGCGGGCCGTGGTGGAAAAGGAGGCGAAGCCCTCGGACTCCACCTGGCGCCGGATGACTTCGTGATCGTAGCTTCCTGAATCGAAGTCCCGGGTCCGAAACCCCGCCTGGATGGCCTCGGGCGTGAGGCCGAAGCAGGCCGCGCCGCATGCGTTGATGCAGTGGATCCGCCCCTCGAGGTCGCTACGGTAGAATCCTATTCCCAATAGGTCCAGGATCTCCAGCAGGGTCTCGGGGGGTGGCGGAGGAAAGAAGCGCGGTTCGGCCATGGAGCGTTCCACCCTCCCGGGGGAAGTGTACACCCGCCCGGGCGGCCAATGAACCCCGGCGGCGGCCAGCCTTGACGGCGCTTGTTTTCAAAGGCTATCCTTGGGTTCATGAGGTTCGGGCGGGACTGGCAGGAATGGAGGCTTTGGAGGGGGCTCGAGTACGTCGGGGGCCTCTCCAAGCTCGCGAAGGACACGGCGCGCTCCATGGCCACGCAGAGGTGGGAGGGCGCCCAGATCGTCTATCAGATGGACGTCCTCGGCGTACAGTCCTTCTCCATCGTCCTCATCACGGCCACGTTCATGGGAATGGTCCTGGCGATCCAGACCGCCTACGCCCTCGACGCCTTCGGCGCCAAACTCTACGTCGGCGAGGTCGTCGCCATCTCCATGACACGGGAACTGGCGCCCGTGATCATTTCCCTCATGGTGGGGGGCCGTGTGGGGGCCGGCATCACGGCGGAAATCGGCGCCATGAAGGTGACCGAGCAGATCGATGCCCTGAGGGCCATGGGGGCGAATCCCGTGCGCAAGCTGGTGGTTCCCCGGCTCGTCGCGGTCCTGTTCTTCCTTCCCCTGCTCGTGCTGCTGGCGGACGCCCTGGGGATCCTCGGGGGGTACATCATCTCGACCTTCGAACTGCAGATCTCCGGGCGATTCTACTTCTCCCACGCCTTCCGCATGCTCAAGTTCACGGACGTGCTCTCGGGATTGGGGAAGACCGTGTTTTTCGCCTTCGCCATCACCCTCATCGGCTGTTACAACGGGATGACGGCGGGTGGGGGCGCGGACGGGGTCGGACGGGCGACGACCTTTACGGTGGTCCTGTCCTCCATCGTGATTCTGATATCCAACTTCTTCCTCACAAAGCTCTTCCTGGCGCTCTGAGATGGAACCCTTCCTGGAGTTCAAGGGCGTGGAAAAGGCCTTCGGAGACAACCGGGTTCTCCGCGGCCTCGACCTCGCCGTGGGGAGAGGGGAGTCCATGGTGATCCTGGGAGGGTCCGGAACGGGGAAGTCGGTCCTGCTGAAGATCGCCATCGGGCTCCTCGCCGCGGACGCGGGCCGCGTGCTCGTGGAGGGGGAAGACGTCACGGACCTTTCGGAGCCCGAGTGGATGAACGTCCGCCGGAAGGTGTCCTACATGTTCCAATGGGGGGCGCTGTTCGATTCCATGAACGTGTACGACAACGTCGCGTTCCCTCTAAGGGAAGCGCGGGTCCACGACGAGAACGAGGTCCGCCGGCGGGTTTTGGAAAAGCTGGGTCTCGTCGGGCTTTCGCGCTGGGCCGACGTGTTCCCCTCGGACCTTTCCGGAGGAATGCGGAAGCGGGTCGCGCTGGCCCGCTCCATCGTCACGGAGCCCGCGTGCATTTTGTACGACGAGCCGACGTCTGGATTGGACCCCGTCACCGCCGATACCATCAACCGGCTGATCCGGAGGATGCAGGAGGTTCTCGGGGTCACATCCGTGGTCGTCACGCACGACATCGCGAGCATGTTCAAGGTAGCCGACCGCGTGGCCTTCCTCCACGAGGGCGTCATGGCCTACGTGGGCCGTCCCGAGGACGCGAAGTCCTACGGACACCCCGTCCTAACGGGCTTTATCGAGGGGAGGAGCCCCGATGAATCCGAAACCTGAGTGGCGCTCCGTTCGAATCGGCCTCCTGGTGGCCCTCGGCCTGCTGGTGGCGGCCGTGGGCATCGTGGGGATCACGAGCAAGAACAGGCTGTTCGAGCGGAAGGTGGAGTATTACAGCATCTTTCCGGACGCGGCGGGCCTGAAGGAGGGGAACGGCGTCTGGTACCAGGGCGTCGAGGTGGGATTTATCACGGGGATCAGCTTCACTGCCGACCCGGACGTCCAACAGGTGGAGGTCAGGTACAAAGTGACGGCCGCCCTCATGCCCAGGATACGCACCGGCACGCGGGCCTCCATCAAGACCCTCGGCCTCCTGGGCGACAAATACCTGGCACTGGAAACCCCCTCCCACAACGAGAACGAACCCATCATCCTTCCGGGCCAGCAAATCGCCGCGAACCGCCAGATCAACCTGGCGACGCTGGGCCGGGACGCCCAGGACCTGATGGAAAACACCCTGGAATTGTCCAAGAGCGTCAACCAACTCGTGGGACTTCTGGTGAAGGGGGAGGGCGCCCTTCCCCGTCTGCTGAACGATAAGGAGGTGGGGGGGGAACTGCTCCGGAACCTCGTGGACATGAGCCGGAACCTGGACAAGGTGTCGGGTGACCTGGCCCGGGGCCAGAACCTCGCGGGGAGGATCCTCGCCGACGAGGCTTACGGAAAGCAGGTATCCGAGGACATGGCGCAGGCGGCGCGCAGGACCAACGAGATCCTGAAAAGCGTCCAGGAGGGCCAGGGCGCGGCCGGTGCCCTCCTTTCCAAGGGCGGAGACGGCGAGAAGATGGTGGCGGACCTCGCCGCCGCGTCGTCCACCCTGGCCCGCATAGCCGCCGCCGTGGAAAAGCCGGGGACCGTGGGAAACAAGATCCTTCTGGACGAGGCCTACGGGAAGGAACTGGCCGAAAACCTCCTCTCCATCAGCCGGTCGGTGGATTCCATCCTCAAGAAGGTGGACCGGGGGGAGGGCACCCTGGGGGCACTCATCAACGACCGCCAGGTCTACGATTCGATGGTCGTTCTCGCGGAGGGGATGAAAAGAAGCACGCTCGTCAGCTGGTACCTCAGGAAGACGGGGGAGCAGGGCGTCAAGGACCTTCAGAAAAAGCAAGCCGAGGGGAGCAAGCCGTGAACGTCCTGGTCACAGGCGCCGCCGGCTTCATCGGCTCCCACCTCTGCGAGGCCCTTCTCGGATCGGGCCACGCGGTCACGGGTGTGGACAATTTCGATCCGTACTACGACCGGGGCATCAAGGAAAGGAACCTGCGCGGGAGCCTCCTCCGGTCTGACTTTCACTTCGTGGAAATGGACCTGAGGGACGCCCCCGCCGTCCGGGCCCTCATGGCCCAGGGGTGGGACCGGGTGGTCCACCTCGCCGGACGGGGAGGGGTGCGGCGCTCGATCCTCGAGCCCCAGGCCTACCTCGAAAACAACCTCCTGGCCACGGGCAACGTCCTCGAGGCCATGCGGGAAACGGGGCTGGATCGCCTCGTCTTCGCCTCCACGTCGAGCGTGTACGGCAACGCGAGCGCGGTCCCCTTCCGGGAGGACAACCGGGCGGACTGGCCCATCTCACCCTATTCCGCCTCCAAAAAGGCCTGTGAGGTTCTCGCCTACACCTATCACCATCTTCATGGCCTGCACGCCTTCGTCTTGAGGTTCTTCACCGTATACGGTCCCCGCCAGCGGCCCGACATGGCCATCCACAAGTTCGTGAAGGCCGTCGCCCGCGGAGAGGCCATCGAGCGTTACGGGGACGGCTCCACGGAGAGGGACTATACTTACGTGGACGACATCGTCGCGGGGGTGGTGCGCGCGGTGGAACGCGTGGAGGGCTACGAGATCATCAACATCGGGGGCGCCCAGACGACCTCCCTGGCGCACTTGATCGCGCTCATCGAGGAGGTTACGGGAGAGAAGGCCCGCGTCGTAGAGAAACCCCTGCCGCCGGGAGACGTGGTTCGCACCTTCGCGGACGCGTCCAAGGCCGGGCGGCTCTTGGACTTCAAGGCGGAAGTCCCCATCGAGGAGGGACTCCGCCGCTTCATCCGCTGGTACCGCGAGGAGCCATTGCCATGAAAGTGACGGTCATCGGTACGGGCTACGTAGGGCTCGTGACGGGCGCCTGCTTGGCCCATTTCGGATTGGAAGTGACCTGCGCCGACCTGGACGCAGGGAAGATCGAGAAGCTGCGCCAGGGCGTCATCCCCATCTACGAGCCGGGTCTGGAGGAAGTCGTTTCGCGGAACGTGCAGGCGGGCCGGCTCCGCTTCACGGCGGACGTTGCCTCCGCGATTCCCGACGCGGAGGTTGTCTTCCTCGCCGTGGGCACGCCGCCTTTGCCGGACGGGAGCGCCGACATGCGGTACGTTTTCGGGGCCGTCCAAACCATTTCGGAGCACCACCAGCGCTACCAGGTGATCGTCACCAAGAGCACCGTTCCCGTGGGCACGGGGGCCAAAATCGAGGCCCTGATGGCGGAGCGCCACCCGA
>JBFLVU010000118.1:0-8972 GCA_040758175.1 Acidobacteriota bacterium
ACGGAAGGGACACCCTGGAGGAGGCTCCCGGGTGGATCGAGTCGAGCTGTCCGACGGCCTCCCGAACCGCCTGCCCCAGATCCACCTCCACGAACTCGTCGGGCGAGGAGGCGTGGCCCAGTTCCATCACGTCGCGCATGAGGGAGGCCAGCCGGGAGACGTGCTCCTTGATGAAGCGCAGGGAGCGCTGCTCCTCCAGCCCCTCGCTGAGCGACTTTTCGAGGGCCGCGACGTTGACCTGGATGGCGAAGAGCGGGTTCCGGATCTCGTGGGCCAGCCCCTGGGTGAGCCGCCAGAGGTTTTGAAGGGTCCGGGCGCGGGTTTCGGCGCCCAGGCGTTCCGCCTCCAGGCGGCGCCGCTCCGTCACGTCCTGGAGGAGCCCCTCGTGGAAGCGCACGATCCCGTCCGCGTCTCTCCTCACCACGGTCCGGTCCTCGATGAAGCGGACCTCGCCGCGGCCGGTCAGGATCCGGTAGTGCTGGAAGTACTCCTCCCGGCCCTCCGATTGGAAAGCCTCGAGCTCCGCCGTCACCCGCTCGAGGTCGTCGGGGTGGACCAGGCTCCGGAAGGGCAGGCCGCCCTCCGTGAATTCCCGCGCCTCGTACCCGAACTGCCGGATGTTCTCCGAAACGTAGGCCACGGGCCACCCCGGCTCCGCCCGCCACACGACGGCCACCACCGGGCTCCGGTTGACGATGGCCTCGAGCTCCGCCCGCTTCCCGAGCTCCGCGTAGAGGGTGTCCTCCGCGTAGCGGAGACGCAGCAGGGCCTTGGCCCGAGCCAGGAAGGTGCGCGGCTCCAGCGGGTGGGTCAGGTAGTCGTCGGCGTCCTCCTCCAGGGCCTCGGCGGCGTGGGTCCAAGAGGTAAACACCGCCGAGATGTGCATGACGAGCGGGTTGCCGTACCGGGGGGAAGCCTTGAGGGCGCGGCAGACCTCCCGGCCCGAGAGGCCGGGGAGCTTCACGTCCAGGACCACGAGGTCCGGAGGGCGGTCCAGGCAGGCCTGGAGGCAGGCCTCCCCCGAGTCCGCTTCGGCGGCCTCGTAGCCCGCTCCCCGCAGGAGGGCCGCGAGACCCTGGCGAACCGACGGGTCATCGTCCACCACAAGGACCGAGGGTCTCCGTTCCTCGCTCACCGTTCGCACTCCCGACGCGCTCGTCATTCTCCCTCACCGTCCGGGGAGCCCACAAGATGCCCGAGGGGGTCGGCACCCAGGCCCTCGTGCCGGGCCGGGACCCGCGGAATCCCCCCGGGCGCCGCTCACGGGGGCGGTTCGAGGCGGTGTTTCGAAGGGCCCGGCAGGGGCGGAGCCTGGGCGGATTCCCTTTCCAGGGGAAGCCGGACCGTGAAGGTGGCCCCGGGGCCCGCATGGTTGTTCCTCGCGGAGAGAACCCCGCCGTGGGCCTCCACGGTCCTCTTGGCGATGGCGAGGCCCAACCCGGTTCCCCCTTTTCTTCCGCTGGAAAAGGGCTCGAAGAGGCGGGGCAGGATCTCGGAGGCGATGCCCGGTCCGCTGTCCTCCACGGAAACGACGGCCTGGCCGCCCTCCGACGACGTCGTCACCCGGACGGTGGCGCCTTCCGCCGAGAAGTGGAGGGCGTTCTGAATCAGGTTGACGAAAACCTGCTGAAGGCGGAGCGGGACGCCGTGGACCCGCAGGTCCCCCGGGGCCTGCCGGGTCTCCACGGCATCCTCCCCACAGCCCCGGCCCAGGATGGCCTGCTCCACCGCCGGACGGAGAACTTCGGAGAGGGACACGGACTGAAACTCGGAGGGATGGAGGGGCTTGCCCAGCAGGAGGAGGTCGTTCATCAAGTCCTTCAGACGCCGCACCTGATCGCCCAGGTGCTGGTGGAATTCGGAGAGGTCGGCCAGGCCTCGGGTCTTTCTCTCCAGTCCCCCGACCAGGGCCTCGATGGCCTGGAGGGGGTTGCGCACCTCGTGGGCCACCCCGCCGGCGACGAGGCCGACGGCTTCGAGGGCGCGGGCCCTCCCCAGCTCCTCCTGGGCGGCCCGGAGACGCTCTTCCGCCTCCACCCTGGGGCTCACGTCCGTGATAAAGCCCTCCAAAGCCTCCACCTGTCCATCGGGCCCCCGGAGCCCGGAGCCTTGCTCCCAGACGTATTTCGTCCGCCCCTCCCGGGTCCGGATGCGGTAGGCCAGGGTGTAGCGGGCGTTTGACTCCAGCGCCTCCTGAATGCCGTCCCAAACCGGCTTCCGGTCCTCCGGGTGGATCAGGTCCCCGAAGGCCACGTCCGCATTGCCTTCCAGTTGCCTCGCCGAGTAGCCCGTGAGTTCCAGGCACCCCTCGCTCACGAACTCCATCGTCCACCGGGGGTCGTTGGCGCACCGGTAGGCGATTCCGGGGAGATTGGAAAGGAGGGTCGCGTGGCGGCGCTCCGTTTCGCCCAATCGGCGCAGGTGAATCATCTCCCGGCGATGCGACAGCAGATACAGGAGGAAGAGGAGAGACACGTAAAGGGCGCTCGCCGCGGCCGCGACGGCGGCCCATTTCAGCCGGGCCTCCCTCAGAATCTCGCTCCGCCCGACGAAGGCCACGCAAGACCAGGGGGTGCCCGCGACGGGCCTTCCCACGGCGTACACGTCCTCCCCCCAGCTCCTCATGTCGGGGCCCGAGGGCGGGAACAGCCGGAGAGCCCCGTCTTCCATCGGACCGGCATCCGTCTCCCACGATTCCCCGGGGCCCTTGCGCCCGAGGACGTTCACGGCGCGCGGCGTCACCTCGACCAGGGCCACGTGGGCCGGCGGCACGATGGCCGCGGTCCTCCAGAGGGCCGGGAAGAACGCTCTTCCGGGGTCGGCCACCAGGACCACCGTCCCGAGGCGGAAGGTCGGGGAATCCGGGCCGGAGCGCCGGCGGACGGGGGCGGGACAGGCGACGAGGGGTTTGCCCGACGGACCGCGGCAGAAGGCCCGGGGCCTGCCCGCTTCCAACGACTCCCGAACCGGGCTCAGGAGATCTTCCGTGGCAAGCTCCGCGGGGCGCGCGAGGACGAGGGACCCCTGCTCGTCGAGGAGGAGGGCCCCTTCGTAGCCGTACCCGCGGCGGGGCATGTCCAGCAACGTCCCGGCGGTCTCCACCTGGCGGGCGGCGGCCTTCGCCGTGTCGCTCAGGAATTGGGCGAAGGGATGCATTCCGGCCAACTGGACGGCGTCCGCCTCCCATTGGTCCAGGACCCTTCCCGCCCCCGCGGCCCCTTCGGCGGCCACCGTCTCCAGGCGGAGGGCCCACAAACCCAGGGCGGAAGAGGACTGCTGCCGGCCGTAGCCGAGGAGGGTGGCGCCGAGGGCGAGCGCCCCCGCCGCGGCGAGGAGGCCGCCGCCCCACCGGGGCACGGTGCGCCGCATCGTCCGAAGGACCGCCTGGATCGCCATGGGACCGCGCCCCCTGGGAAAGCGCCGAGGATGCCGCCTTTCCCTCGTGGGGCCATCCTAGCACGTCGGATGCGCCGCGCAAGCGGAAAGGCCCCTGGTGAAAAGGCCCTCGTGCGCCTATATTGACGGAAAGGGAAAAGGCGCGGCTTCCTTTCCGAAGCGAATCCGCCGCGCGGGGCGATCCTTGATCCGGTTCGAGGAGGAGGCGGCGATGAAGAAGGCGTGGGTCCTGGGTGCGGCGTTGTGGGCGGCGGCGGGCGCGGCGTGGGCGGGAGCCCTTCCCGAGATCCCCCTCAAACTGCCCGAGAAGCCGGGCGGCGTGGCCGTGGCGGGCCGCCAGATGGACGCGGGGCTCTACTGCGTGCAAATGGCCATCACCCAGTTCGAGGACGTCCAAACCCACCCGGAATGGGCCATCACCGGCGTGGAACTCTACGCCGAGCCCAGCCACACCCTTCTGGCCGTCTACACCGAGCCCCTCGAGCCGCCCTTCCCGGCGGCCCGGGTGCGCGGGAGCGGCCCCCTCGGCGTACCCCTGCCCCTGCTGTGCACGCGGGAGGCCCTTCCCGACGGCGACGACCGCGTGGCCCTCACGGTCCTCACGGAAAGCGGCCCCCGGGCGCTCGGCGTCATCTCCACCTCCCTCCGCGACTTCAACGTGTCGGTGGTGCTCCCCCCCGATCCCGACATGCCGCCCCTGGAGTTCTGTTGCGCCTGCGGCACCTGCCGCCAGTGCGAGTGGGGCGCCGTCCGCTGCGTCTGCTACTGCCCCGACTGCCACATCGTCTGCGGCGACTGAACGCCGCCGCGCGCGGAACGGGAGGGGGGCGGTGAATCGCCCCCCTCTTGCCGTTTCAGGGGCCTTACGGTGATGGGCTCGTCTGGAGAATCCGTGCAACGCCGAAGATGGATTCGCTTTCGTAGCGAAGCGAAGGAAGCGGCGTCCCGTGCGCCCGGGGCCCGGCCCCTCCGCTCCTTCAGGCCTCTGCCCCCGCCTCCAGATCGGTCGAGGCGCTCTCGAGGGGAAGGACCAACGTCAGGACGGTGCCCAGGCCGTCGGGCAGGCCGAAGGCCGTCAGGCGCCCCCCGTGCAGTTCCACGAAGTGGCGGGCCAGGGCCAGACCGAGTCCCCGGTGGCCCGCCTTGGTGGTGACGAAGGGGTTGAAGAGGGAGGCCTGCACCGGCGCGGGGATGCCCCCTCCCGCGTCCCGGACCTGGATCTCGCATCGGGTGCCGCACTGGCACGAAACCGTGACGGCCTCGGGGGCGCCTCCCGACTCGAAGGCGTTGCGGAGCAGGTGCTCCAGGGCCCGGGCGATCTTGGCCGGCTCGCCCACCACCCGGCCCTCGCAGGGGGGCAGGCCTTCCCGAATCCGGCGGCAGGGCCCCGAGAATTCACCCTCCAGGGCCTCGAGGGCGGAGCGGAGGGCGTCTCCAGGCGCGAAGAGCTCCCTTCGATGCAACGACGAACGCCCGAGCTCGATCACGTCCCGCATGACGTCGTTGAGGCGGACGACGTGGGAGGCGACGTACCCCATGGCCGTCCGGCCTTCGGCATCGTCCCTCAGGTGGCGCTCCAGGAGCTTGAGGTTCACCTGGATGGCGAAGAGGGGGTTCCGCACCTCGTGGGCGAGGCCCCGGGAGAGGAGGCGCACCACCTCCGTCTCCTGGGCGCGCGATTCCAGCTCCCGCAGGCGGACGCCCCCGGACACGTCCTCCAGGATGCCGTCCAGCCGGACGACGCGGCCCCGCTCGTCCTTCACCGGCTCCGTGCGCTCGTGGAGCCACCGGACCTCGCCGTCCTCCCGCAGGATGCGGTAGACCGCGTCCGCCGGCTCCCCCTTCGCCAGGCCCGCCCGTAGGGTCCCCGCGGCGGCCCGATCCTCGGGGTGGATCCGGTCCATCCAGAGGTCGGGCCGGCCCCAGGCGTCGCTCCACGGGACCCCAAAGACGCGCCCGAAGGCGGGGGACATCTGCAGCATCCTCCAGGAGGGCATCTCCACCGAGAAGTACACGTGGCGGACGTTGTCGAAAAGGCTGGCGAGGCGCTCCCGGGCTTCGCGCAGCTCGGACAGGATCCCCTCCCCCTGGGTGACGTCGGTGAGGGCCGCCACCATGCCCGCGACCTCCCCCGAAGCGTCCTTGAGGGGGGCCGCGTTGATGGACAGGACCGCGCGCCGCCCATCGGGATGGACGACGGCGTGGCGCACGTCGGTGACCGCCTCCCCCGTCCGCATGACCTTGAGAAAGGGGAGATCCTCGGCGGGGAAGGGCCCGCCGTCGGGCGCGGTGATCTGCCACTCGGGCGCGTCGTAGCGGCGCGCCGCGATGGCCGAGCGGTTCAAGCCCAGGATGCGCTCCGCCGCCGCGTTCGCGTAGGTGATCTGGCCCGACCGGTCCACCACGGTGATCCCCACGGGCGAGGTCTCCAGGAGGCGGTCCACGAACTCCCGGTTGCGGCGGAGGGCCTCCTCCGATCCGTAGCGCTGGGTCACGTCCCGGGCCGACGCGATCACCACCTCCTGGCCGAAGTACACGGCCGGATTGAGGACTACCTCCTTGGGGAAGACCTCGCCGTTTTTCCTTACCCCCCACCACTCGAAGACCTGGGTCCGGCCCGCGAAGGCCGCGCGGACGCGGTGCTTGAGCGCCTCCAGGTCGTTGCGGCCCGGCGCCGAAAGGAAATCGGGCGTCCGCCCGAGGAATTCCTCCCGCGTGTAGCCGTACATCTCCACCGCGCCCCGGTTCACGTCGAGGAAGCGCCCCTCCCGGTCCTGCACGTACACGGCGTCGCTCACGGCGTCGAAGAGGGCCCGGTAGCTTCGGACCCCCTCCATCAGGGCGCTCTCGGCCCGCTTGAACTGGGACACGTCCCGGGCCGTCGTGCGCACCACGGGACCCGAGGGCCCCGCCGCCTTGCGCGTGCTCAGACACGAAAGGAGGCGCGTATCCCCCCGGGCGGTCTTCACGCAGACGAGACTCTCCGCCCGGCCCTCCCGGAGCACGCGCTCCACCACCGGCCGCCAGTCCTCCCGGTACTTGGGATGGAGGAAGTCCGAAAGGGGACGCCCCACCACCTCCTCGGGGCCGGAGCACCCCAGGAAGGCCGCTCCCGCCGCGTTCACCGTCAGGAACCGGCCCTCGGTGTCGAAGAGGGCGATCATGTCCTCGGCGCTCTCCACCAGGTCCCTGAAGATGTCGGCCTCGACCGCACGGACATTCATGGCCGCTTTCCCCGCCCCCCTACGTTCCCCTTCGTCTGCCCCCAGCCTACCCCTCCCGCGGGGACCATTGCAAGCACCCTGGAATTACGGGGACACAATACCGATTTCACAGAGGGAAGTCTTGATTTCGCGACGTGCGAGGGGTCTGTCTGTCTCGCTCTTGAGAGGGCCTCCGCCAGATTCCCGAAGAGGCGCGCGGGGACGAATACGGGCCTTCTCGGCCGAGAGGTCCCAGGGCGCTGGCCTTCACGCCCTGCACTCTCCGGCCCGACCCCTTGGACCCTGGCGCACTTCGCGCCACGGTGGTTCCGAATGGACTCCCCAGGGCTGGAAGCGAGACTCTTGAGGAGAGCGGGGCTTCCCCGCTCCTCCCCTCTTCACAGCCTCCCCGTTGCCACTCCCGGCGCGCCCGGGACCCCGCCTCATGTGATAGGAAAGTAGCCGCCGCTCTGGCCCACCCAGCTTCGGAAGTCCTCGATGAGCGTGTCGTACTGCTTCTTCATGGCCGCGTAGGCGAGCGCGTTTTGAATGGCCAGCGCGCACTCGTCGCCGATGCTCCTGAGCAGGGCGCTCTCGTCGCGGGACAGCGGGTAGGCGCGGTGGGTGCAGAGCACCATCATGCCCATGGGCCGTTCGGTGATCCGCAGAGGAAGAAAGAGCATGGACGTGACGCCCTCCTTTTCCACGTCCTCCCCGAAAGCGATCCTCGGATCCACTGTGGCGTCGAGAATTCCCACGGCTTTTCCGCCGAGCACCTCCCCGATCCAGGACCCCTGGAGCCGGACAGCCCTTTCCAGGAACGCGGCGCTCAGTCCGAAAGAAAAGCACCGCGGCGCGAGGGCCCCCGACGCTTCCACGAGTTGGATGTACGTTCCCTTGATCCGCAAGTCCTCGGTGACCAAGCTCACGATGGCGCCCAGGCGTTCCTTGAGTTCCAGGGAGGAACGCACGGTCTTGTTGATGTCGCGCAGGACCTTGTGGAACATGGCATGAACGGCGGCGCTGGCACAGAAGGAGGCGACCACCTCCAGGATCTCCAGGTCGGCGGGACCGAACTCCCGCCGATCCTTGGCATACAGTTTGAGGACGCCCACCGTCTGCCCCCGCGTGGACAAGGGCACGATCACCACGGATTGGAAGCCTTCCTCCGCGTGGGCCGCCGGATACTGGATGCGCGGGTCGGTGGCGCAGTCGTGGATGACCACTGCCTTGCCTTCCACGGCTTCCCTGGCGCTCACTTCGGGGTCCACCGGCCCCTTCCGGAGAAAGCGATCGCTCAGCCCGTAAGAGGCGAATTCCTCCAGGGCCCTCCGATCACGGCTCAACAACCGGATCAGGCATCCTGCCACCCCGAAGTGCCGTACCAACACTCCTGCAATCTCACTAAGGTACTCCGGGGTGTCCATGGGAGCATTGAGTGCGTTTCCAATCCCTTCGAAGAGCTTCAGACATTCCCTGCATTCCATGGGTCGGACCCTCCCTGGTTCGGCCAATCTTCCCCACGGCAGTATTCGGCCGGCTTGCAGGCGTCTCGTCCAAGGGCCCCGAAGCGAGCCCCCGTCGGAGGCGGAGCGGGGGAACCCCGCCGCCATGAATCGCTCGCGCATGTCTCCCCGGGACCAGCCCTCCTTTCTCCCCCTTCCTTGACGAAGGCATTCGCCCTCCGGAGCGGGCCCATGTTGTCCGTTCCAAGAAAATCCAACGGCTCTGCTCACAATTTAGGTTCGGAGGCCCTCCCTGTCCAGGAGCCTCCCCTCCGAATCATTAATGTGGGGACACAATACCGATATCCCCCAACCGAGAAGGAGATCCCTGTGGGGGTCAGGTCATTCGTGTTCGCGTCTCGGTCGGATGCCGATCCCGTCTGCCTGGCCCACGGCGGCTGGTGACGGCGACGGTTCGGAAGGCGACGGCGGCGAGCGCGCACAGCTACGCGTACCAGTACGACGCCTACGGGAACCTGACGGGCCGCGCGGAGAACGCGCAGGGGTACGCGAGCCTGTACGCGTACCTGACGACGGGGTGCGGGGTGGATGCGAGCACGGCGACGGACTACGTTCGGAACCTGTGCTTCACGTCCACGGTGGCGGCGGGGGGGCAGGGGGTGAGCAACCGCCTGAACACGGTGAGCCGCGGCGGAACGCTGACGGTGAACGGGACGGTGTACGAGACGGGGATCGCGTCCTCCAGCGCCCCCTTCGCCTACAGCGGGACGGGGAACGTCTTGGACGACGGGACGTACCTGTACGGCTACGACCCCCTCAACCGCCTCGTCACGGTGCGGCTGAAGTCGAACAACCTGCTGCAATTCCAGTACTTCTACGACGCCTCGGGGGAGCGCTCGGCGGCCAT
>JBFLVU010000119.1:0-8899 GCA_040758175.1 Acidobacteriota bacterium
CTCGCCGTTCGGGCTCGCCACGGCCTGATCCGCCAGGAGACACGCCGAGGCCCCGTGCGAGGCGGCATTGGCGTACCGGACGTGGGAGTCGTGGTGGGCCGACCAGTCCCGGCCGTCCTTGGGCTCGCCGCGCAGGACGACCACGATCCGTCCCTTGACGTCGAGGCCCGCGTAGTCGTCCCGGCCCAGATCCGGGGCCGTCATGCCGAACCCCGCGAAGACCACGTCCGACGTCACCTCGCCGGCGCTGGAGGTGAGGATGGGCATGTATTCCTTGAACATCGTCAGCGCCTTGGGTTCGCCCTTTCCGTCGGCGGGAAGGAGCTCCATGGAGGCGGCCCTCACGGTAGCGCGCGTGACGGGAAACGGCTGAAGGTGGTCCGGGAACTCGGCGGGAGCCTTCAACCCGGCCCCTTTGGCCTCGGAGGCAACCCACCGCGCGGCCCTTTCGAAGCCCTCGGTGCCCGTCAGGCGGCCCGCGTACTCGGGGGAGGAAAGGCGGGCCACCGTCTCGTAGGCCGCCCCCGCCCGGACCGGCCTCACGGCCTCCGCGAGATCCAGCGGGGAGGAGGCGGGGAGGGAGAGGGCCAAAAGCAAGGCGCCCTGGGCGGCGGCGAGCGTGCGCATCCTCATGAGGGGCCTCCTGGAATCCGCCGCGCCCGAATCCTCGGCCTTCAGATTCGGAGCGCGTCAGCGGTCACGTGATGGGCGAGCCGGGTTCCACGTCTTCGAGAAAGGCCAGAAGGACGGGATCGTCACCCCGGTGGCCCGCCATGATCATCCCGTTGGACTCGACTCCCATTAGCTTGGCTGGCTGGAGGTTCGTGACAAAGGGGCAGGTCCGCCCCACAAGGTCCTCGGGGGCGTACTTCTTCCCGATGCCGGCCACGATCTGGCGGCGCTCGGCGCCGAAATCCACGATCATCCGGACGAGCTTGCTGCTCTTGGGCACGCGCTCGGCCTCGAGGATCTTCCCGGCCCTCAGATCCACGCGCCTGAACTCGTCGATGGAGAGCCTGGTGGGTTCGGGCGCGGCATGAGGGGGCGCCGGCGGGGCCTCGGGCGCGGCGGGGGGCTTGGTCTCGTCCATGGGGAGTACTCCTTCGGGTCGCCTTTGCTGGGCCTCTTCGGGGTTATTCGGGGCGTCGGCGCTCCTTGCCAGGCGCGCGAAATACTCGGCCTTGTCGACCCTCGGAAAGAGGCCCGTGAGCTTGCGTGCCTTCCTACGCTGGCGATCCTGCCATCGGGCGTTGATGAAATCCGTGGGTTCGAAGCCGAGGGCCTCCGCCACGGCGCGGGCCGAGCGGGGCATGGCGGGCTCCAGACACAGGGCGCAGAGCCTGAGGGACCTGGCCGCCTCGGAGAGCGTTTCTAGGGCTTCGGGCGTGCCGGCCTTTTTCCAGGGTTCCCGCTCCACGAGGAAACGGTTGAGGTCCGAGAGGAGGGACCAGACAGCGATGAGGGCGTCGCGGGGGGAGAGGTCCTCCATGGCTGTGTGGTAGGCAGACAGGACTTCCTCGGTGCGGGCCTTCAGGCTCCCGTCGCCGGGACCGACGGCCCCTTCGGCCTGACGCTCCAGGAGGTTGGATAGGCGCGAGGCGAGGTTGCCCAGGTCGTTGGCCAGGTCGGCGTTGAGGCGGTCGAGGAAGGCCTCGTCGCTGAAGGACCCGTCGGTGCCGATGGGCTTCTCGCGCAGGAGGAAGTACCGCACCGGGTCCGCGCCGAACTCTGCAACGAAGGGTCTGGGGTCCACCACGTTGCCCAGGGATTTGCTCATCTTGCTGGCGTCCTTCATCCACCAGCCGTGGCCGTAGACGTGCTCTGGAAGGGGCAGTCCGGCGCTCATGAGAAAGGCCGGCCAGTAGACCGCGTGGAAGCGGAGGATGTCCTTGCCGATGAGGTGGACGTCGGCGGGCCAGAAGCGGCGGTAGAGGGCGTCGTTCTCCGAGCCGAAGCCCAGCGCCGTCATGTAGTTGGAGAGGGCGTCGAGCCAGACGTAGAGAACGTGCTTGGGGTCGCCCGGGTAGGGGATGCCCCAGGAGATGGAGGTGCGGGACACCGAGAGGTCCTTGAGCCCGCCTTCTACGAAAGCCCGCACCTCGTTCATGCGGCTCTGGGGGAGAACGAAGCCGGGCCTCTCGGCGTAGAGTTTCAGCAGGGGTTCCTGGTATTTCGAGAGGCGGAAGAAGTAGGACTCCTCTTCGAGGACCGACATGGGGTGGCCGAAGTCGGGGCACTTTCCGTCCACCACCTGGTTCTCGGGGAAGAAGGCCTCGCAGGAGACGCAGTAGGGGCCGCGGTAGGAGGCCTTGTAAATGTCGCCGGCGTCCTCCAACCGCCGGAGGACCGCCAGGACGCCTCGCTCGTGGCGAGGTTCGGTGGTGCGGATGAAGTCGTCGTGGCTGACGTCCAGGTCGCGCCACAGTTCGTGGTAGCGCTCCACGACCCGGTCCGCCAGAGCCTGGGGCGTGATGCCCTCGGCGGCGGCCGACTTCTCGACTTTCTGGCCGTGCTCGTCGGTTCCCGTGAGGAAGTAGGTGTCATCCCCCTTCAGGCGGTGGTAGCGGGCAAAGAAGTCGGCGCAGATGGTGCAGTAGGCGTGGCCGATGTGCGGGTAGTCGTTGACGTAATAGATCGGGGTGGTGATGTAGAAGCGCGTCATGGCTCCCTCTGCGGGTGGTCCTTGGACGGTTCGCGCTGGGGCAACCGGGTCACCGAGCGATGAATGGAAAGGGACTCACGTTCCGGGGCCCCACCCGCCCCTCCGAAGGCGCGCGCCCGGCCACCGACTCCTCCAGCGGGCATTTCGCCATGCTTCAGTGGTCGTGGCCGCCGTGACCCGCCGGCGCGGGGGCGGGACGTCCTCCCTCGGGCATGGCCTCGGCCTCGCGCCCGAGCCGGTCCACGGTCTCGGCGATCTCGGAGCGGGTCTCGGTGAAGACCCGGACGAGGGCGAGGACGTACACGGCCGTCGCAAACAGGAGCCACGGGGCCCCGTTGGGCAGGTCGCCCCACCGGGTCACGGCGATAAAGAGCCCCGCCGCCGCCGTCAGGAGTCCCAGCGCGAACCCGGCCCCATGGGCCTTCCGGGCGCCTCCCTGGTCGACGATGCCGGTGCATTCCTGGCAGATCGGGCAGACGGCGCACTCACGGTACTTCTGCGCGTCCACCACCGCGGTCTTGAAGCAGTCCTTCATCATGGCCGTCCCCTCTGGAAGCACAAAAGTATAACACGGTGAAGGGCCGGCGAGAAAAGAAAAGGGGAGGCCCCGAGGAGCCTCCCCTTTCACCGATCGGTTCTCGGGAGGATCAGTCGAGCGGCCGGACCAGGACCTTTCCCCCCACCCTCGGCTGTTCCTCCGATAAGCACGGAAAGCCGAAGGAGGCGTCGAAAGCACAATCCACCGGAAGACTCTCCACGGTCACCTTCACGCCCTCGTCCAGGGCGACTTCCGTTCCAAAGAAGGGGGCGAGAAAGACTTCGTCGGGACCCCACCAGGGGTTGTCCAGCAGCAGGTCGCGCAAAAGCGGCAACACCTTTCGCACCCCTTCGGGCAGTTCGCTCCACAGAGGTGCCTGCTGGGCGCCGAAGGAGGGAGGAATCTGCCCCTCGGCCTGCACATGTTCTCTTCCCGAAAAGACAAGCCGATACTCGCCCTGTCCCTCGGCCTGACCTGATAGGTAGGTCACTTCGAGGCTGTCCTGTCCCTCCGCCGATCGCAGGGCGTAGGCGCCCGAAAGGCGGGTGGAATCGGTGGAACCTTCGGTCGCGGCCTCGAAGATCCACCGTCCCAGCGAAGGTCCTTCGAGAAGAAGAATCGTCTTCTGGCTCGAGACGCGGGTTTCTCGGTTCGTTCCCTTCGGTTCGCTGAGGCAGGTCGCCGTCAGGCTTTCCCCGGCGGCGGAAAGGAGCTTCACGTGGCTTCTGAGGGCCGTCCGTCCCGTCCAAGACCCGTCCGCCGCCCCGGTCGCCGCAGCGATTCCCATCGCCGCCGCGAGAGCGAAAAACACCTTTCCCCTCATCCTTCTCCTCCTCATCCCAGATCGTGCAGGCAATTGCCGATGCACGCGTGGTATTCGCTCCGTAGCCTGTGGCGGCAGAACAGACCCGGCCACCCACACCCCCTGAGGTCCCTCAAGTACTGCGCGTGGCATTCGAGGAGGCAGACCTGCGCGTCTGGGGACAGGTCCCCCCAGACCACGCCCGGTGGAAGCTTGATAGCGGGACCGGGACCGATGTCGGCGAGAATGGACGTGGAGATCCCCCCGATCAGGAGCGCGGCGCACAGCAGCGACTTCGTTTTCATGCGGTCAGCCTCCTTTCCCGGAAAGGATGCGTGCCTTTTTTTTTTTTTGTCAAGCACCGGAAGGCGGGCGGCCCGGAGACCTTTCCTGGAGAGCGGATTGAGGGCCTCGTGACAACAGGATACGCGGTACGGCCGCCCCCGGCCCTGTGGCGCGGCCGCCCTTGGCAGCGAACCTCAACCTTCCCGTTCGAGGATCTCCCGGTAGAACTGCTGGAAAAGGGCCTGGTACTCGGGGGAGCCTTCGGGGATACGGCGCTTGATGCCCAGGACTTTGTCCCTCGCCTTCCTTTCCCGCTCGGCGTCCCTGGCCATCTCGCGCTCGAAGGCCCTCTGGGTATGGCTTCGCAGGTCCTCGTCCTTGACGAAATACTCCACGTCGGGATCGCCCAGGAGAAGGGCCCGGATCTGGAGCGTGAGATCCAGAATCTTCTCCCGGGAGAGCCGGCCTGGGCCCGAGGAGAGCACGTATCCCCTGCGCTGTGCCAGTTCTCCCTTCATCTTCGCGTGGAGGCGGTGCATCTCCACGTCTCCCTGGAGAACGGCCCGATGGTGCTCGGCCAGGAGGGTCCGGACCTCTTCCGTTAGGGCGTCCTCCACCTGGAGGTCCCGGGCGATGAGGCGCGCCACCTTCTCCGCCGTGCGGTCCGGGTGTTCGCTGGCGATGACCCCTCCGTCCAGCAGGGCGCGAACGATCCGCCGGCCGAGAATCTCAACGAGGGGCTGGGGCAGGCGCATGGGCGGGATCCTCCAAGGGGGGAGCGGTCTCGAACTCGGGGGGAGGGGAGAGCTCGGCCAGGCGCCGGAGGGCGTAGTCTCCCTGGACCGTGCCCTCGCTTCGGCTCGCCAGTTCCCGGTAGAGGGCCACGGCGTCCTCGCGGCGGCCCAGGCGCACCATGAGCTCGGCGGCGCGGTACCGGGAGGTCAAGGCCCACTCCGCGCTGGAAGAGGTGTACGCCACGTCGAGGTAGGCCTGGAGAGCCTCCCGTGGGCGCTCGAGGAGCTCCAGCGCGTAGGCGTAGTGGAACCCGGTCTCCGCGTCTCGGGAGGCGGCCTTGAGCCGGGAAAAAGCCCCCAGGGCCGCCTCGAGCCGGCCCCGCTCCTCCAGGAAAAGGGCCGCGGTGAGCAGGTCCTCACGCACTTCGGGGGTGGTCTGGGCGCCGGCAGCAAAGGCCTCCAGGTGGGTCACGGCGCCGGCCGTCCGCCCGAGCACGCGCGCGGCGTTTCCGGCGAGCCAATGGGCCCGCAGGGCCCGGGCGGGTGTCAGACCGCCGGGAACGGACAGGGAGCGCTCCAGGGCTTCGAGGGCCGGGGCCATGTCCCGCTGGGCGAAGGCCGCTTCCCCGAGGAGGAGGAGGGCAATGGGTTCCTCGGAGGCGTGCAGAAGGGAGCGAACGGTGGTGAAATCTCCTCTGCTTTCCGCCTCCCGGGCCAGGAAGAGCAGGGCCTCCTGGGCCCCCGGACCCTTGGGCCTTCGGTCCAGGTACCCGCGGTAGGCCCGGGCGGCCTCTACGCGGTCCCCGCAGCCCAGACGGGTCCGGGCCTGCCTCAGGAGGGCATCCCCCTCGGAAAGGGCGGAGGGTTCGGCCTCCCGAAAGGGGGGGACGGCCCTCAGGGCGGCCTCCGGGCCCTCTCGAACCAGGAGCGTCATCTCCAGGCGCCTCTGGGCCAGGGGCGCCAGGGCCTCGGCGGGGATCTGGGCGGCCGCGAGGCGAAGGTCCTCCAAGGCGTCGGGCAGCCGGTCGGCCTGAAGGAGAAGGTCGGCGCGAAACAAGCGGAGCGAGGCGGCTTCCCCGCCGCTATCGAGGAGAAGAGGCTTCAGGAGTGCCAGCGCTTCCTCCGTCCGGTTCCCTTCCGCGAGCGCATCGGCGCATCGCAGGGTGAGGGCCGTCCTCCTCGAAGGATCCGCGAGAGCGGGAATCGCCTCGAGGGCGGGAGAGATCCGTCCGCCGGCGAGATCCGCGAGGGCGATCTGGTAACGCGCTTCGTCCTCCTCGCCAAGATCACGGACAGGCGAGGTGGCTTCCACCAGGTACAGGCGGGCCTCCTCCAGGGCTCCGCGGGCGAAGGCTTCCCTCCATCGGAGCCGGGCCAGCCGGCGGGCTTGGGAGGGATCCAGCGGGAAAACGCGGGCGGCGGCGAGAAGCCCGCCCGTGTCCTCTGCCCTGCCCTCCATGGCGAGGCTTTCGGCGGCCAGGAGCAGGGCTTCCCGGGCCTCGGGGGCGTCCGGGTAGGCCTCCGCCACGATCTTCAGAACCTCGCGGGCGCGGTCCGACTCGCCCTCCGACAGGAGAATCCTCCCCATGAGGAGGTAGGCCCCCGGGGCGGCGGCTCCCTCGGGGGCGGCCTGGATCCTCTCGGCAAGGATTTCCTGGGCGTCGGCGGAACGGCCGCATTCCCAGGCGAGCCGGGCCGCGGCCAGGGCCGTTCGACCCTTTTCCGCCTCCGACGCAGCCGAAGCCACGGCCAGGGAGACCCATCGGGCCGCCCGGGCCGGATCCCGGGGCCCCTCCCACGCCATCCGGGACGCCAGGAGGGCGCCCTCCAGACGGGTCACGGGGTCCGAAAGGAGGGGGAGTCCGGGCTCCAGAAGGTCAAGGGCCTCGGTGAAGCGCCCCTGGCTCGCGAGGGACCGCGCGCCCCGAAATCGGGCCTCGGCCGAGGCCGGACCGTCGGGAAACCGGGCCAGTAAAGCCCGCGCCGCCCCAACGGTTGCCTCCGCGTCCCGCCGCAGGCAGGCCCCCCGCACGGCGGCGAGGGAGGCGGCCTCCTCCCAGCCCTTCAAGGGAAGGTGGGAGCGCACGAGGTCGTACGCGCGTGCGGCCTCGCCCAGGGCGAGCAAGGTCCACGCGCGAAGGAGCGCCGCGCGCGATCTCACGGTGTCGGGAAACGGGCCGGCGGAGTCGAGGGCTTGAAGGGCTCCGTCTGCATCTTCGAGGCGGAAGCGGCAGGTGGCGAGGAGTAGGGAGGCCTCGATTTTGGAGTCGTCCGATAGGCCGGGATCACCGAGAAGTCCCTCGAGGAGGCTCTCGGCGGGCTCGTCCCTCCCGAGGATTGAAAGGCCGCGGGCCAGCGCCAGCCGGTCCTGTTCGGTCCGCCTGGATTCCGGAAGGGCCGAGAGGGCCCGGACGGAGCCGTGTGGATCGTCCAGGGCCTCGGCGGCCCGGGCCGTCAGACGGAGGTGGCGCAGGCGAGCGGCTTCCTTGCCCTTTGGCGGAACCTTCAGCGCCTCGGCGGCCTCGTCGGCGCGCCGCAGGTCGAGGAGGGCCTCGGCCCGGTCAAGGGGCAGGGAGTCGTGTTCTTTGGCCGGAAGTCCCTTCAGGGCCTCCTCGAGGAGCGGGAGCGCCTCCTTGGGGCGCCCTTGCTCCAGCAGGCTCCGGCCCACCAGGGCCGCCACCTGGGGACGGTGGACACCGCCGGGATGGCGCTCAAGGTACGCCAGGCCCCTCTCCACGGCCGTCTGGACCGCTCCCTCCTTGAGAAGTCGCTGGAAAATTTCGAAGTCCTCGGGCTCGGTGGCGCCAAGCGCGCCCCCGATGGAGAAAAGAAAGGGGAGCAGGACCAGTAGGCTACCGGCCCGAACCGTTCTCGAGGAAGAGGATGCGCTGGCAACCCTCACAGAAGACCACCTCCTCGCCGTAGTGGAGGTCCTGGATCAGCTTGGGGCGGACGCTCATGAAACACCCCTGGCAGATGCCGCCCTTCGCCTCGACGACGGCGAGGCCGTTCCTCTGGGCGGCGATGTGGGTGTATTTGTTAAACCATCCCGGGTGCATGGATTTCTGGAGCTCCTGCCGCTCCTTCTTCTGGGAGAGGATCTCGGAAGAGAGGCGGTCCTGTTCCTTCTTCAGCGCCCCCCGGTCCTGGGACACGAGGGACTCCCCCTCCTCGTACTTCTTCTTCAGGTCCGGAAGGCCCCCTTGGATTTCCTCCAGGCGGGCCATGTCCTTCAGGGTTTGCTCCTCGAGGACTTCACGGGCCTTCTTGGTCGCGTCCATCTCCTTGAGGAGGGCGCTGTACTCCTCGTTGGAGCGGATCTCCGGCATCTTCAGCTTGAGCTTCCGCTCCTTTTCCTCGAGGGACTTCAGCGCCTCTTCCGACTCCTGGCGTCCCTTCGAAAGGGTCTCCATCTCGGTCATGACCTTGTCCAGAGGGGCCTTCACCGAGCTGACCTTCTCGTCGATGGCCTTGGCCTTCTTCGGAATCTGCTGGAGGTCGTGGCCCAGCGTCCGGATGGACGTGTCGAGCCTCTGAAGTCGGAGCAATTTCTCAAGGATCTCGTTCACTCTCGCGGCTCCCTTGCTCTCAAAAATAAATAAGGGGTGCACTCCTATGCACCCCTCGGGATCTCACGTATGCTCGGGGACGGGAACCCTGTTCAAAGGACACGCTCCCTTCCTGGTGGGCCCTCCAGGATTCGAACCTGGGACCGACCGGTTATGAGCCGGTGGCTCTCACCGCTGAGCTAAGGGCCCAGCAGTAACGGCGAATGTTACCACAGATCTCCTTGGGAAGTAAAGGGATGGAAAAACCAGCGGCCCCGGCGCCCCCTTGGGGCCCGGAGGCAACCCCAACGGGAGGTCGCGGGGCGGCCC
>JBFLVU010000120.1:0-8634 GCA_040758175.1 Acidobacteriota bacterium
AGGCCGCCAGCTCCTCCGGAGAGATGTAGGCCGACTCGGGGCCGGCCGCCGCCGCGGCCCCCTCGAGGGCGCCGCGGATGATCTCCCGCGGCGCCTTCGGGTCCACGTAGTCTTTGAGGATCATGCCGAAAACGCGCCGGAAGAGGTCCCACGATTCGGAATCCAGAGCGGGGGGGCCGGGCTTGTCCTGCGCCACCGAGGTCAGGGCGATCCCGCCCGCCAGCACGAAAACGGCCAACCGAAGGAAGTGGCGTCCGATCCGGGACTCACTTGTCATGGGCGCCCCCCTCGAGCCAGACCGCGGGGTCCACCGCGCGTCCCCCCTCCCTCACCTCGAAGTAGAGGGCCGTGCGGCCCAGGGAGGGGATCTCTCCCACGGACCCCAGCCCCTCACGCCCGAAGACGCTCTGCCCCGTGCTCACCGTGACCTGGTCCATGTGCGCGTACACCGTGAAGTAGCCTCCGGGATGTCTCAGGATGACCGTGTACCCGTACCCGCTGAGCCACCCCGCATATTCTACAACGCCATCGAACACGGCCCGAACGGGCGCGCCCAAGGGGGCGGCGAGATCCAGCCCGGGGTGGGGCACCCGCGTTCGAAATCGAGGGTGAACGTAATCGCCGAACCCGCGGACGGGCCTGCCTTCACAGGGAGCGGGCAGGCGCCCCTTCGCGTCGGCCATGTTCTTGGTGAAAACCTCCACGCGCTTTCGGAAGGCCAGGTCCTCCATGTACCGGTCCATTCCCCTCGCCGCCCGAAGAGACTCGTCGAGGGCCAGTTCGGCCGTTCTTCGCTCCCGGTCCAGTCGGGACAGGAGGGCCGAGAGGCGGACCTGCTGCTCTTCGAGAAGGGCCTGCTCCCTCGCCGTCTCCGCCGCCTGCGCCCCCTGCCGCGATGTGAGGGCCTGCAGTTCGGCCCGGGCCTCCTCCTGCATGCGCCTCGTTTTCTGGAGTTCCCTCAGCCGTGCGGCGTCCCTCGTCGTGAGGGCCTGAAGGTAGAGGCCCGCGGCCCTCAAATCCTGTGTGGAGTTGACGGTGAAATAGAGCCTGTACTCCTGCAACAGGCCGAGGGCGTACTGCTGGCGGATCCGGGCCCGGAGGTACTCCTCGGCCCTGGCCTGCCGGCTCTCCGTCTCCTCCAGCGTTCGGCGGGCCGCCTCCAGCTCAGAAGCGGTCCGGATCCTCTCCTGGGCCAGGCGCCGAAGAACCGCCTCGTTGAGTCGGATCCTCCTCCGGAGGAGGTCCACCTGGTCCAGGAGGCCCCGCTGCTTGCCGGCGATGTCCCCGACCTGATCGGCCAGGCGCCGGATCTGAGCTTCCACGTCCTCGGCGGGACGGAGGGCACTGGGCCAGAGCGCGGCCAAAAGAACGGCCGCCGCGGCGAAGGCCCTCCTCATGGCCGGTCCGGACTTGCCAGGGACCGCCCCTCCAGGTCCCCGCTTCGGGGCACACCGAGGAGGTCCAATATGGTCGGCGCCAGGTCCAGCATGTCGGGGTCGGACCGAAGGGGGCGGTTGGACAGGAGCAGGCCCGGGACGAAGGAGGGATCGAGGGAACAGTGGTCCCCGCTCCACGCCTTTTCGTTGGTCTCGAAGAGGGACTCGGGGGCGCCGCCCAGGGACGTCTGCCAAGAAACGCGGTAGTTGGGCGTGTTTGTCACCCTCAAGTCCGGGACCACGGCCGGATCGAAGTTTCGGTAGATCTCCTCGCGACGGTACACGGCGTGCACGGCGCGCTCCCCCGTCTCGGGGTCCACGATCTTCGGGAGTTCCTCCTGGAGCGTCCGGCAAAGGGAGTCGTACTCCTCCCCGGAGGATACGATGCCCTGCCGCTCCCGCCCCTTCAGATTGATGTAAATGTTCCCGAGGCCCAGGGCGTAGGCCCGCGTCTTCGACCAATCCACATTCTTGAAGAGGAGCCTGTCGTCGTCGAAGAGGTCTTCCAGGGTCATGACCCCCGTGTCGGCCCGGAGCGAAAGGTACCCGTTGTCGATGAGCCACCGGTTGTAATTGACGGCGCGCCGGAAGGAGGCGAATCCGTGGTCCGAGAGGACCAGGAGGACGGCGCCCTTCGGCATGGCGCCCATGGCCTCTCCCACGATGCGGTCCATCTTGACGTAGGCCCTGCGCATGGCGTCCTGGTACACCGGCGCCTTGATCGGATCGTACAGGGGATGCCCCTCGTCCATGTAGCGCCAGAGGATGTGGGCCACCCGATCCGTATACTCGAAGACCTGGACGTAGAGGTCCCAGTCGGCGTCCCCGAGCAGGGATACCATCATCCGTTCGAAGTCCGACTCGGTGTTCTCCACGTCCGAGAGGAATTGGCCCTCGTCGGCCAGGCCAGAGGAAATCGTCCAGGTGTCGACGGCCCATCCCATCGTCTTGTACACGCCGAAGCGCCGCATGAGGCGCTCCGCGTAATCTCTCGGGTACGAGATGGGGATCCCGTGGTCTTCCGGGTGCACGTGGATCGGGGAGAGGTAGAGCCGCAGGTCGGGGGGGGGCTGAAGCAGGTAGAAGCGGGCCAGGCCGTGCACGTGGACCAGCGGGTTCAGGGCGAAGTCCAGGCGGACCCACGGCGACCACTGGCCCTGCTTCAAGGTGGCCGACTGTCCCTGGACGTCGTAGGTGCACGTCCCGGCCGCCTCGTCCCACGCAAGGTCCAGGGGAATGTCCACGGTCGGGGCGACCCCCTTGGCTTTGAGTCTCTCCTCCGCCGCCTGCCTCAGCTTCCCGCGAACCGTCGGATCCGTGGCGCATCCCCCCGCGTCATCCACCACGTATTCGTGGAAGGGTTTGTTGAAGGGGCCCTGGATGTGAACCCGGACCGGCAGGGGGACGTCCCGAGGAACCGGGACGACGTCCACGCTGAATTCGTTGTCCCCAGCGGTAAGGGTGGGATCGGTCGTGAAGACGTAGGGCGTGCCGACCCTGCCCCGGATGTCCGGCACGCCAAGTCCAGAGAGGAGGCGCCCCTCTTGGTAAGGCTGAGCGGGGAAGGTGTCGGGGACCCGGAAGACGAGGCAGCGCTTTCCCTCGGCCGCGGCTCTCTCCCAAAACGGCGTCCCCTTGAGGTGGTTGATGGGTTCCGGAACGCGCCGGGGAAGGTAAGCCTGGGAGAAGGCCCCCGCGCCTACGGCGAGGGCCAAACCGACCACCGGCGGCAGCCACCGGGATCCAGGGACGGCCCTCCGGCGCAGAATCCGCGCCACCGGCCACCCCAGGGCCAGCCCGGCGAGCAGTCCAGCGGCGGCGAAGGCCCATTTCGTGTGCCGGCCGAGCAGGAAGGACCGGGAGCCCTCCTGCATCAGCGCGAAGCGGGGCTTGTACGTCTCGACGTCCCTCGCCAAGAAATCGAAGACCTGGTTCCGGCCGGGGTTCCAGCCGGTGATGAAAGCCCCCCAGGACACGGGCGTCTGGGGAGGATTCGTCACGCGGAGGTCCTGGAGGCCGCCCTGCTTGTCGAGCCGGGCGAAGTTGGGCATCAGGCCTTCCGCCATGTACCTTCGGACGAGGGAGGGGTCCGCCCCGTCGAACCCCAGCACGACGACCTTCGGAGCGTCCGAAGGCGACGCCAGGAGCCAGGCCGACGCAAAAAGGACCAGGAGCCAGAAGGCCGCGAACCCTGTCCGCCTCATCGTTCGAGGAGCGCCCTCAGGGAGGGATCGCGGACAACGGTGTGGGCCCGGTCGGGACCGGTGGAGAGGAGGGCCACGGGAACGCCGAGGTGCTCCTCCAGCCGGCCGACGTACGCTCTGGCCTTCTCCGGCAGAGCTTCCCATTCGGTGACGCCGAAGGTCTCCGAGCGCCAGCCCGGAAGCGTTTCCAGGACGGGCCGGGCCTTCTCCAGGATCCACGGGGCCGCCGGAAACTCCGTGATCCTTCGCCCTTCAGACTCGTACGCCACGCAGACCTTCACTTCGTCGAAGGCGTCCAGGACGTCCAAAAGCATGACGGCGGCGGCGTCCAGCCCGTTGAGACGCACGGAGTACCGGGCCGCCACCGCGTCGAACCAGCCGCAGCGGCGCGGCCGGCCCGTCGTCGTACCGTACTCTCGTCCCCGTTCGCGGATGAGGTCCCCCGTCGCGTTCTTGAGTTCCGTCACGAAGGGGCCCTCGCCCACCCGGGTGCAGTAGGCTTTGAATACGCCGAGAATCGTCCGAATCTGGTTGGGGGGGATGCCGAGGCCCGTACAGGCGCCGCCCGCGGTGCTGTTGCTGGACGTGACGAAGGGGTAGGTGCCGTGGTCCACATCCAGAAGGGTCCCCTGGGCGCCCTCGCAAAGCACGCGGCGGCCCTCCCGGATGTAGCCCTGGATGAGGGCCGAGGTGTCCGTCACCAGGGGCTCGATCTCGGGCGCCAAGTCCAGGAAGCGCGCCACCACCTGCTCCGCCGGGATCCCCTCGTGGCCGAAAACGGCCTTCAAGTGGGCGTTCTTCGCCTCCGAAAGTCTCGCAAGTTCGGACGTGAGGCGCTCCGAATCCCTCAGGAACACGGCGCGCACGCCCTCCCGGTTGTACTTGCTCTCATAGCACGGGCCGATGCCGCGCCCCGTCGTCCCGATCTTCCCGCTCCCCCGCCGCGCCTCGCGCAACTGGTCCAGGAGGACGTGGTGGGGCAGGATGAAGTGCGCGCGGTCCGAGATCCTCAGCCCGGTCACGTCGATCCCCGCGGCCTTCAGGGAGCGGATCTCCGTCACGAGGGCCTCGGGGTCGATGACGATACCGTTTCCGATGACGCAGAGCTTTCCCGCGGCCAAGATCCCCGAAGGCACGAGGTGAAGGGCGTAGCGGCTGCTGCCCAGCGTGACCGTGTGGCCGGCGTTGTGGCCGCCCTGGTAGCGGGCCACGAGATCCGCCGCCTCGGAGAGCAGGTTGACAATCTTGCCCTTTCCCTCGTCCCCCCACTGCCCTCCCACGATGACCATCGGCATGTTCATGGCTCACCTCTCCGCAAACGGATAGGGAGTATACCACCGCGGGGAGGACCCGCGCGGCGAGCCGCCGATTCTCGAAACGCATGCGTTTCTGGACCTCCCCGCGGCTACGGGGCGGCGGTTAGGATCCCGTGGAAGGAACCTGGATCCAGGCTCGCCCCTCCCACGAGGAGTCCCCCCACCTCGGGAGTCCCGAGGAGGTCTGCGGCGTTGTCCGGCTTCACGGAGCCGCCGTAGAGGATGCGTACGTCGGACGAACCGCCCCGGGCGGAGAGCCAGGCCCGGATGGAGGCGTGGACCTCGGCGGCATCCTCGGGGCGGGCCACTTTCCCCGTGCCGATGGCCCAGACGGGCTCGTAGGCCAAGTCGAAGCCCGAATCCGGCGGGGATCCGCCCAATCCCGCCGCCAATTGGCCCAAGACTACCTCCAGGGTCCTTCCCCCCTCCCGTTCCTCCAGGCGCTCGCCCACGCAGAAGACGGGCCGAAGCCCGTGGGAGAGGGCGGCCCTGAACTTCGCTCCAAGGCGACCGTCGGTCTCCCCGAAGACGTTCCGCCGCTCCGAATGGCCCACCAGAGCGTACCGGCACCCCATCGCACTCAAGAGCCTCGGGGACACTTCGCCGGTGAAGGCGCCCTCGTCCATTTCGTGGAGGTTCTGGGCTCCGAGGGACTGGCCGCCGGGAAGGGCGTCGCGGACCTGGGCGAGGAGCGGAAAGGGGGGAAGGAACAGAACTTCCCGGTCCGGAGGGAAGGGCATGGACGCCCAGCGGCGAAGGTAGGCCGCGGCCTCCTCCGGGGTCTTGTACATCTTCCAATTGGCGGCGACGAGCGGGCGCGGCATCGGATCTCCCCGGACCGCCCCTTCGCGTTCGGAGCGGGCCTTTGCCCAAGGATACCACGCCCTTGCGCGGCTGTGATCTTTGTGTTATGTTTGTGCTACGTGGGCTGGGGTAGCCCACGTTTTTCTTTCAGGGAGGGCACCGTGGCCGCGCCGTGGTTGGACCGGGTCAGACTCCTCGCGAAAGAGGCCGCCGCAGAGCGCGGATTGGATCTCTTTGACCTGGAATCCCGGCTGACGGGCCGGCGCTGGTGGCTCCGGATCACCCTGGATCGGATCGAGGGAGCCGTCTCCCTGGAGGACTGCGTGGAAGTGTCCAGGGCCCTCTCCCTGAAACTCGACGCCGAGGACGTGGTGCCCCACGCCTACGAGCTGGAGGTGTCCTCCCCGGGGGTGGAGCGCCCCCTCAAGTCCGCCAAGGACTTCGAGCGCTTCCGGGGAAAAAGAGTCCACGTTGTCCTGGGACCTGGTGGAGACGACGCGGGGCAGGCCTTCGACGCCGTGTCCCTTGGCGCCGAGGGCGACGATGCGCTGGTGCAGAAGGGCGAGGAGGTGCGGCGGCTCTCCATGGAGAGGATCAAGTCCGCACGCCTCGTGTTCGAATTCCCGTAAAGGATTCTCTGGAGAAGCGCCGAATGTCCAACGAACTGTTGCAGGCGATCGAAGCGGTAGGGCGGGAGAAAGGCATCGAAAAGGAGGTCGTCATCTCCGCGCTGGAGGACGCGTACGCCGCGGCCGCCAAGCGGGTGCTGCACTCCCAGGAGGTGTTCGTCTGCCACCTCGACCGGGATACGGGCGAGTTTACCATCGCTACCGTGAAGCGCGTGGTTGAGGATGCGGAGCTGGAGAACCCCCTCATTGAAATGTCGCTCCAGGAGGCCCAGACCTACCGGAAAGACGTTTTGCCCGGAGACATTTTGGAGTTCCCCCAGGAGACCCCGCCCAACATGGGGCGCATTGCCGCCCAGCAGGCCAAGCAGGTCCTCACCCAGAAAATCCGCGAGGCCGAGAGAGAGATCATCTACAAGGAGTACAAGGACCGCGTAGGAACGATCATCAACGGCGTCGTCAAGCGCATCGAGAAGCGGAGCATCATCGTGGACATCGGGCGCACGGAAGCCCTCCTCCCTCCTTCCGAGCAGAGCCGCGGCGAGCGTTTTCTCCAGAACGACCGGATCCGGGCCCTCATCGTCGAGGTCAAGGAGAACGCCAAGGGCAACCAGATCATCCTCAGCCGCGCACGTGGGGAGTTCGTGGTGAGGCTCTTCGAGGCGGAGGTCCCGGAGATCTACGACGGAACCGTCGCCATCCGCGCCGTGGCCCGCGAAGCGGGCGAGCGCACGAAGATCGCCGTTGTGAGCAAGGACCGGGACGTGGACCCCATCGGCGCCTGCATCGGCATGCGCGGCATGCGCGTCCAAGCGGTCACCCGGGAACTGAGGGGAGAGAAGATCGACATCATCCCCTTCAAAGAGGACCTGCAGGACCTCGTCAAGGCGGCCCTCGCCCCTGCGATGGTCACCCGCGTCCAGATCGTGGACCAGGAGGCCCACCGGATGGAGGTCGTGGTTCCCGAGGATCAGATCTCCCTCACCATCGGGAAGCGGGGGCAGAACATCCGGCTCGCGGGCCAGCTCGTCGGATGGGAGCTGGACGTGAAGAGCGAGGAGGTCAAGAAGCAGGAGATCCTCGCCGCCATGTCCTCCATGATGGGTTCCGCGGAGGAGTACGATGAAGCTTCCGGAGAGGCCGTCGCAGAGGACGAGGCGGCGGAACCGGAAGAGGGCGTTTCGGAGGACACGATCGCCCCTGAGGTCGAGCCCGGCCCGGACGGTGAGGGCGGAGGGACGACCGGGGAGGAGGCTGTCGAAGACGTCGGCGAGGCCCCTGCCGAGGAGAAGGCGCCAACGGACGGGCAGGGGGAGGTCTGAGCATGGCGAAGGTCAGGATCTACGAACTCGCGAAGAGGATCGGGGTGCCGGCCGCCACCCTCCTGCAGGATCTGCAGGCCAGGGGCGTGGAGGCCTCCTCCAATTTCAGTTCCGTGGACGAGGAGGTCCTCGACCTCCTGAAGCAGAAGAAGAAGGCCGCGGCGCCCTCACAGCCTAAGGCCGCGAAGGTGTCACCGCCCGCACCGGCGCCGGCCAAGAGCCCCACGACGGCCAAACCTTCGGCGCCCAAGCCGTCGGCAGCCCACGCCAAACCGGCCGCCGCTCCCAAAGCCCCGCCGCCGCCGCCGGAGCCCCCGCCGCCCCCCAAGCCGCGGTCCATGGTGCCCATCCTGCACCGGCCCGCGTCCTCCATCGGGTCCAAACTCCCGCCTGTCAAGCCCGCCGCGCCTCCTTCGGCCCCCGTGCCGGAACCCGAGGCGCCCAAGGTCGCCCCTCCCCGATTGGCCGCGGCGCCCGAGCCCGCCCGCGCGGACGTGCCTTCTCCCGCCGCCGCGCCACCGCCGGCCCCTCGGAAGGCCGAACCGGCCGTTCCCTCTCCGGAAGCCCCGGCGGCGGCCGCCGGTCCCGATCCCGGGCAGGCACCCGTCCCGCACGACCAGCCGGAACCGACGCCGCCCTCGGCCCCCGCCGCGCAGGCCCCACCGGCCGATGCGCCCCCACCCGGCATGAAGCGGCCTCCGATGCTTCACACGCGTCCCTTCCCGCCGCCAGCGGCCCGACCCACCGCGACGATTCCCCAACCCCCGGCCGGCCCGCCGGCGTCTGCCGTGCATAGGCCCTCCCCGCAGGCCCAGGGGCCCCGACCCGCGGGCCCCGCCGAAGTTCGCCGCACGCAGGGACCGCCGCCCCCCGGCGCAGGCCAGGCGAGACCCGCGGCCCCAGCAGGTGCAAGACCCACGGCTCAA
>JBFLVU010000121.1:0-8610 GCA_040758175.1 Acidobacteriota bacterium
GCCGTGGCGGAAAACGAAGGGAGGGTCCTCGAGGAGCACGCGGCCGCCCTGCGCTCCTCCGCTCACTCCCTCGTGTCTGCGAGCCTGCCCGACGCGCGAGAGAGGGGCCTGGCTCGCCTCCTGGCTCCGGCGCCCGAGGGTCTGCTCCCCGCCCTGGCGGCCGTGTTGGGGGACCTCCTGGCGGGATACGTGGATGCGCCCTGGGAGTCGCTCCCCGACCTGATCGGGGCCTTGGGGCGGGAGCGGGCCGGACAGGCCGTCTTCTTCCTCCCCGGCGCCGAAGCGGGGGCCGCTCGAACGCCCGCGGCGCCAAGGGGCACGCTGGGCTACCTCCACGAGCAGGAAGGCCTCCCGGAGGAGGTCCGCCGCCTCGTTCCCCGGTCCCTCCTGACACAGACCGCCGAGGCGGCCCGTCGGGTCGCTTCCGCCTCGGGGCTTCCGGCCGTGAGCCTGGACGGCATCCTCGTCCACCCCGACGGCTGGGTCCGCGGCGGCTCCGGGGGCACGGGCGCATCCTCCCTCCTGGAACACGAACACAGGCTCCGGCAGGCCGCCCGGGCCGCGAAGGAGGCCGCCCGGGCCCTCGCCAGGGCCGAGGAGAAGGGGGCTCTGGCGGCGAAGGCCGTCGCGGAGGGCCGGGACGCCCTGGAGGCGGCCCGCTCTGCCGAAAAGGAAGCCGCCGAGAACGTGGCCCTTCAGGAGCGTGAGGCGGTGAAGCTGGATGGGGAACGCCGCCGCCTCGCCGCCTCCCGGGACCTCCTCGAGGGCGAGGCCCTCCAGGCCCGGGAGGAGCGGGAGGCCTTCGAGGCCCAGCGAACGGACCTCGCGTCCAAGATCGAGGCCTCCAACCGGGCGCGCCGGGAGGCGGACGCCGCCCTCCAGTCGGCGGAAGAGCGCCATTCCCGGGCCCGCGCCGCCCAGGAGGCCGCCCACGAGGCCGTGGCCGAAAGCCGGGCGCGCCACTCGGAGGTGAGCCAGCGCCACCGCTCGGCCCTCAACGCCAGGAAGCACGCGGAGGAAGCGCAAGCCCAGCTTGGAGCCACGGACGGGCGGCTGGCCTCCGAATCGTCGGACCTCTCGGAGCGCGTCTCCGCCCTGGAAAAGGCCGTCACCTCCGGCCAGCAGGAGCTTCGGACTCTCATCCTCTCCCTCGAGGAGGACCGGGACCGGAAGCTCCGGTCGGAGGAGGACCACGCCCGGCTGGCGGAAGAGCTCTCCCGCATCGAGGACCGCGTCCGGGAGGCCCGGGAATCCGCCGCCGAGGTGCGGGAGGAGCACGCCCGGCTGGAAGTGGAGCACGCCACCGTGGCGGCGGACCTCAAGAACCTTCAGGGGCGCCTGGAGGAGAGCTTCGAGGAATCGCCCGAGGACCTGGCCCGGGAGTTCGCCGGCGAACCTCCGCTCTCCCCCGAGGAGCGAGAGGAGGAGACGAAGGTCCTTTCCCGCCTGGAGGGGCGAATCCAGGAACTCGGCGAGCTGAACCTGGCCGCCCGCTCCGAGTACGCCGAACTCGAGCAGCGCCACGGCTTTCTCAGCGCCCAGCGCAAGGACCTGGAGGAGGCCCTTTCCTCCCTCAACGAGACCATCCGGAAGATCAACCGCACCACCCGGGAGCGCTTCATGGAGGCCTTCAACGCCGTCCAGGAGCACTTCGGGCACCTCTTCCGCCAGGTCTTCGAGGGGGGCGAGGCGCGCCTGAGCCTTCTCGACGAGACCAACCCCCTCGACACGGGCGTGGAGATCTACGCCCAGCCGCCGGGGAAGAAGCTCCAGAGCCTCCAGCTCCTGTCCGGCGGCGAAAAGGCCATGGTGGCGCTGGCCCTCCTCTTCGGGCTCTTCCTGTACCGCCCCCAGCCCTTCTTCGTCCTGGACGAAGTGGACGCGCCCCTGGACGAGGCCAACATCACGCGCTTCAGCCGCCTGCTCACCCAATTCCGGGGGCGGACCCAGTTTCTGGTCGTGAGCCACAACAAGCGCACCATGGAACTGGCCGACGTCCTGTACGGCGTAACCATGGCCGAGGGCGGCGTTTCCAAGCTCGTCTCCGTCCGTCTGGGGGACGTGGAGCCCTACTTGGGCCCGCAGAACGGGGGCGGCCCAGGTGGAGACCGTCCGTGAGCGGACGGGGGGCGGCGCCCGCGGCGCGTCGACTCCTCCCCGGCCTCCTGGGGGTCTTGATCCTCCTCCTCCTCCCCGGCGCCTCTTCGTTCGGCGCCGGGGGCCTGCATGTCACCGGCTCGGTCAGCCGCACGCGCGTCCGCCTCGGGGAGAACGTGACCTTCACCCTCCGCGTCGAGGGCGGTGGTCCGCTCCTCGCCCAGCCGGTTCTCCCCGCCCTTTCTGGGTTTCAAGTGATGGGCACCTACCAGACGGTGGAGACGGGAGCCTCGGGCCGGGCCCTTCTCTTTCACTACATGCTCAGCCCGCGAAACGCGGGGCGCCTCTCGGTCCCCGATCTAAACCTCCGCATCGGGAGCGAGACGGTGACGGTGCCCGGTTTTGCCGTGGAGGTGGAAACGGGCGGGGCCGTTCCGTCTCCGGCGAAGCCCCCTCCATCTCCCTCCCGGTCGCCGTCTGCGGCGGTGCTGGAGGACGTGCTTCTCTTCGGCTCCGTCTCCTCCGCCCGGGTGTACGTGGGACAGCCCGTGGTCTACACCCTCCACCTGCTGACCCGCCGGTCGGTGCGCGGTCTGGACATCACCCGCCCGGCCACCTTCGACGGTTTCCAAAAGGTGGAGGACCCGCTGGCCTCCAAGGCGAGGGCGGTTCAGACCCGGCGGAACGGACACCTCTACCTGGACGCGGTGGTGATGCGCGCCACGCTCTTCCCCCTGGAGCCCGGGCCCAAGGTCGTGGAGGATTTCGAGGCCGAACTTCGCCTGGATTCGGCCCCTGGCCGGGCCGCTCTGCGGGGCGGCGGCGTGCGCCTGGAGGTCGCTCCGCTCCCCGCGCCCCCGGCGGGCTTTCGGGGCTCCGTGGGCCGCTTTGCCCTGCGCGCCGTGGAGGCGCCCCCCCGGCAAGTGGAGGGAGGGCGTCCGGTCACCTTGGCTCTCCAGGTGGAAGGGGAGGGATTTCTTCCCGAGGCGCCCCTCGACGTCGAGGCATCGCCCTTCCTCCAGGCCTATCCGCCCACCGCAGAGGATTCGAGCGCCTTCGAACGGGGGATCCTGAAGACGCGCCGCACCTACCGGCTCGCCTTCCTGCCGCGGGCGGCGGGGGCCGTGGACCTTCCCCGGGCGAAGCTCGTGGCCTTCGATCCCGGGAATCGCTCCTATTCGGTTCTGGAAGCGGGCGGCGGACGGGTCCTCGTGGGCGTCTCCTCGGGAGCGGCCGGCACCCAGGTCTCCCTGGCGCCGCTGATCCGCCGCCCCGCCCCCGGACCGGCGAAGAGAGCCCTCCTGACGCGACGGGCCTTCTGGCGCCTCCTGCCCGCCCCCTTCGTCCTCGCGGCCCTCTTCGCGGCGGGACTCGGGATTTACCGCGCCTTTTTCACGGCCCCCGAGAAGCGCCGGGCGCGCGCCTTGAGACACCGGTTGCGGCGGAGCCTTCACCGCGCGAGGCGGAGGCTGGACGTGAGAAGAGCGGAGGAGTTCCACGAGGAGTTGAGCCGCGCCCTCGTGGCCGCCATCGACCTGAGGACCGGCCGCTCCGCCGCTGGGCTGAGCCGCGCCCAGTTGGAGGAGGTCTTGGCCCAGGCCGAACCCGACGGGGTGCGGAGGGAGAAGGCCCTGGCCCTCGCCGACCTCTTGGAGCGAGCCCGCTACGCCCCCGAGCGGCCCACCAAAATGGACCTCCTCGATCGATACGAGGCCGTCCGCGCCTGGGTGCAAGGGGAGGTGGAGGGGCAACGAAGGGATAGGACACGCGGTGGCGCCGCCGGAGCTGGGCTCGCCCTGGTGCTCGGGGTGGGACTCCTTCTCGACCCCGCGGCATCCGCTCAGGGTCCGGGGGACCTCCTGGCGCTTCAGGCCGCTCAGGCCTACGATCGGGGCGACTTCTCCGAGGCCGGCCGCCTTTTCCTCCTGCTGAAGGACGCGGAGGGTGACGGGGCCGGACTCCGATACAACCTCGGGAACTGCGCCTTCAAGTCCGGCGACTTGGGGCGGGCCATCCTCCAGTATCGGCGCGCCCTTCGCCTCGATCCCACCCTGGAGGCGGCGCGCCACAACTTGGAGGCGGCCCGGCGGCTCCTCCCCGCGCGGGTTCCCCCCTACGAACCTTCGCCTTGGGAGGCGGCCCTCGCCGCTGTCCCTCCGGGCCTCCTCGAAGCCCTCGTCCTGGTCTTTGCCCTCCTGGGAAACGGGGCCCTCGTGGCGGCCCTCGTCCTTTCTCCCGGCCCGATCCGTAGGGTCTGTGTGCAGGGCGTAGTGGCGGCCTTCGTCCTCATGGGGGCGGCGGGAGCGATCCTGGCCTACGCCGACGCGGTCCTGCCGCGCCAGCAGCCCGTCGTGGTGGTAGCCCCCGCCGAAGTGAGCGCCAATCCGGAGGGCGGCGGAATGCCTTTGGCCGTGCTCCCCCCCGGTTCGGAGATCCTGCGCGTGGCCCAGGCGGGCGACCGATCCCTGGTGCTATGGGGCGAGGGCCGCGGTTGGACGAATTCCTCCTCCGTGGAGGCTCCCTGATGCGCGCCCGTCGCACGATCCTCCTCGGATTGGCCGGGGCCGGTGTGGCCGTGGCGGCACTTCTCTTGTGGATGGGCCTGGAGGGCGGCGATCTCCGCTGGCTCCTCGCCCCCGAGGTCCCCGAGATCAGGCCGCGGGCCGTCCGCCTCCCGGTGGCGGATCCGGCGCCCGCCCTGTCCGCTCCTGTCCCCGTCGAGCCCGCCGCGCGGGAGCTTTCCGTAGCCGGCTTGAAGGTGGAATCCTGCCAGGGCGGGATCTGCCTGGAGCCCGAAGTGGCGCCGGTGGCGGGCCGCCTCGAGGAGGACCTCCTGGGCGCCGTGAAGGACCTGAAGGACGGGGCCGGCCTGTTCCCCGCGGGTGGAAACCGGGTCGTCTTCCTCCCGCGATCTTCCCGGGACTGTTCCTTCCGCGAGGCCTTCGCCGTCCGCCGGGGCGTCGGCTTCTCCAGCGTGGACCTGCCGGTGGAGCCCGTCGTCCTGAGGTGGTGGCCGGCCCGGCAGGTGATGGCGGCGGCCCTGGCCTGGGCCCTCCTGGACCAGGAGATTCCCGGGTACGGGGAGGCGCCCCTCTGGTTTCGGGCAGGGGCGGCCCTCCACCTTTCCGGTTTCGGAGAGGCCTACACGCGGCGCGCCCTCCTCGAGAGCGACGCGCCGCCCCTGCTCGTGAGACCCCTGGCCGACTCGGGCGACGGGGCCTGGGAGGCCGGGGCGTGGGCCCTGCGGGCCCTGGAGGCTCGCCGGGGGCGGGAGGCGCTTCGTTCCTGGCTCTCCGCCCTGCGGTCCGGGTCGTCCTTCTGGGGGGGGCTCTCCGAGACCTGCGGCGAGAGCCCCGAGACCTTCGAATCCGAGTACCGCCGCTGGGCCGAGGCGTACGTGCGCGAGGTCACGGCGAACCGCGGCGAACTCATGGAGGCCGTCGCTCTCCTCAGACGGGGAAAGGACGCGGAGGCCGCCGCCCGGCTGGAGGCCTTCGTCGGCGGGCGCCCGCTGGATCTTTACGCCGGGGACGCGGCGTACTACCTCAACTACGCCAGGGTCCGCCGGGGCGCCTACACGGCGGCCATCAACGGCTTCACCGACCTTCTCGTGAACGCCGCGGGGACCACCTCCCTCCAGGGCAAGGCGCACTACTTCATGGGGAGGGCCTACCACTTCGGCGGCTACGCACCCCTGGCCCGGGCGGAGTACGCCCTCGCGGCCCTCAGCCCGGACTCGGACCTCCTGCGGAAACTGGCCGCGGAGCGCATCAAGGAGCTGGAATGACCGGGCGAAAGAGCCTCGTCATCGGCCTGACGGGCCCCAACGCCGCGGGGAAGGGCGAGGTGGCCGCCGTTCTCGGCTCCATGGGATTCGCCTGCCACAGCCTCTCGGACATCGTGCGGGAGGAAGCCCTCGGAAGGGGACGAACGACCGGGCGTGACGACCTCATCGTCACGGGCAACGAGTTGCGCCGCGAAGGCGGCCCCGGGGCCCTGGCGGAGCGGATGGTCCGGCGCCTGAGCGCCCGCGACGTGGTGGATTCCATTCGCAACCCCGCCGAGGCGGAGGCCCTGCGGCGGGTGCCCGGCTTCGTCCTCGTGGGGGTCACGGCGCCCGCCCGGGTGCGCTTCGAGCGGGCACGCCTGCGCACGGGCCGCGGGGACGCCGTGGCGGACCTCGCGTCGTTCCTCGCCAAGGAGGCCGAGGAAAACGGCTCCGATCCGGCGGCCCAGCAGTTGGAGGCCACCTTTGCCTGCCGGGAGCGGACCCTGTCGAACGATGGGAGCCTGGACGACCTGCGCCGGGCCGTCGAAACCCTGGTCGCCGATCTGGAGAAGAGCCGTGCGTCGGCACCTCAAGGTTCCTGAATCCCTGGACGGCGCGCGCCTGGACGCCGTGCTGGCGGCCCTCGATCCGCACCTGAGCCGGAGGAGGGCCAAGGCCCTCATCGACCGGGGGGCGGTGTACCTGGACGGGAGGAGGTGCCGCCTCGCGTCCCGCCCGTGTCGAGCGGGCGCCGCGGTGGAGGTGGAGGCTTTCCAGTCCCGGAGGGAGGAGATCCTCCCCCCCGTGGAGGTCCTCTGGGAGGGGGAGGGGATCGTCGCCCTCAACAAGCCCGCGGGCGTCCCCGCCGTCCCCACGAGGGAGGCGGTGGCCGGATCCCTCCTGCATGCCCTGGCCCGGCAGAGGGGCGTACCCCTGGCCGCCCTCCGCCCCGTCCATCGCCTCGACGCGCCCACCTCGGGGGTCTTCCTCGTGGCCCTGGAGGAGGGAGCGGCCTCCTTCCTAGGCCGGGCCTTTGCGGAGGGAGAAGTGGAGAAGACGTACCTGGCGGTGGTGGAGGGATCGCCCGACCCGCCCGAGGGGACCTGGAGCGTGCCCTTGTCTCCGCCCCGGGAGGGCATCGTTTCGCCGGACCCCGCCGGGCTCCCGGCGCTCACGCGATACCGCGTGCTCGGGCCGTGCGCCGCGGGCACCCTCCTGGAGGTCCGCCCGGCCACGGGCCGGACCCATCAGATCCGGGTCCACGCCGCTTCGGCGGGCCACCCCATCGTGGGGGACCGGCGCTACGGACAAGGGGTGTCCGGGTCCGCGCCCCGCATGCTCCTCCACGCGTGGAGGACGACCTTCCCCCTTCCGGCGGGCGGGGTCCGCACCGTGGAGGCGCCGGTGCCGGAGGCCTTCGGGGGGGCGTAGGAAAGGGACCGGGCCCGCCCGGACCGGAGGGGAACGATGGCGAACGCTCCGCTTGCCACCCACATCTTCCTGTTGGCCGTTCCCGCCGCCTTCGTGGCGGGGGCGCTCCTGATCTTCCTCCTGGGGAGGCGCCGTGAGTCCTGACTGGATGATCGCCTCCGTCGTGGCCGTGTACATGGCGGCGCTCCTGCTGATCGGGGTGCTCGCGGCCCGCCTCACGCGCTCGCCGGAGGACTTCTTCCTCGCCGGGAGGTCCCTCGGAGCTTGGGTGACGGCCATCTCCTCCACGGCCTCCTCCGAGTCGGGTTGGGTGGTCCTGGGCGCCGTGGGCATGACCTACGCGGGGGGCGTGTCGGCTCTCTGGTACGCGCCGGGCTGCCTGACCGGCTACCTCGTCAACCTCTACTTCGTCGCGCCGCGCCTGAGACGCGAGGCCGCCGCCAGGGGCTCCCTTACCCTGCCCGACTACCTGTGCGACCGCCTGGGTGACCCAGGCCACGTCCTTCGACTGACGTCGGTGCTGGTGATCTTCGTCTCGCTCGGCGGCTACGTGGCCGCCCAGCTCACCGCCACGGGCAAGGCCATGGAGGCCATCCTCGGCATTCCCTACACCACGGGCGTCGTGGCGGGTGGGGCCGTGATTCTCGCCTACACGCTTCTGGGGGGGTTCCGGGCCGTCTCCTGGACCGACTTTGTGCAAGGCCTGATCATGGTCTTCGCCCTCGTGCTGATGCCCGTCCTCGTCCTTCGCGAAGCGGGCGGATACACGGCGGTCCTCGCGGCCCTCGCGAAGGAAAACCCGGGCCTCACGCTCGTCACCGGGGGGAGGTCCGGATTCGCCCTCTTCGGGCTCGTCACGGGCCTCTTCGGCATCGGGCTCGGTTACCCCGGCCAGCCCCACGTGCTGACCCGCTACATGGCCGCCTCGGGGGAGGAGAAGATCCGGCAGACCCAGGTCATCGCCCTGGTCTGGGGCGCCCTCGTCTTCTACGGCGCCGGCCTCCTGGGTTTGGCGGGCCGGGTGGTTCTTCCCGGGCTGAAGGACCCCGAACAACTCTTTCCGCTTCTCTCGCGGCAGATGCTTCAGCCCCTCCTGGCGGGGGTCATGCTCGCGGCCATCCTTTCGGCCATCATGTCCACCGTCTCTTCCCAGCTTCTCGTGGCCGCCTCGGCGGTGAGCCGGGACCTCTTCGAAAAGGCCCTCGGCGTCGCCACCTCGGGCCGGGCCTCCCTCCTCGCCGGCCGCGCGGCCGTGGTGGTCCTCGGCGGTGTCGCCATGGCCGTGGCCGCGGGCGAGGTCCGCGTGGTCTTCT
>JBFLVU010000122.1:0-8571 GCA_040758175.1 Acidobacteriota bacterium
CGACCGGGAGGGCCGGACCTCCCTGCCCGGCTGCTACGCCGCCGGGGAGGCGGCCTGCACGGGCGTCCACGGGGCCAATCGCCTGGCCAGCAACTCCCTCCTGGAGGGACTCGTCTTCGGGACGCGGGCCGCCCGCGCCGCCCTGGGGGACTGGCCGGGAGGTTTCGAAGAGCGCAACGTCCCCGCCCTTCGGCTATCGGGATGCCGCGACCTCGAGATCGTCAACGCCTTGAGGAAGCGGTGCGGGGCCGTCATGTGGGACGGCGTGGGCATCATCCGGGAGGCCCGCGGCCTGAGGGCCGCCCGTCTGGAATTGGAGGGGATCCGAAAGAACCTCCGGGACGGGTGCTTCCACCGCAGGGTGCTGGAGACGGCCAACATGGCCCTTTTGGGGGACGCCATCGCCGCCTCCGCGCAGTATCGGAGTGAGAGCCGCGGGGGCCACTTCCGGAAGGACCATCCGGAAAGGGACGACGTCCGCTGGCGGAGGCCCAGCCGGCTTCTTCTGGAGGGAGAGTCCTTTCGCTTCCTGGAGGTGACCGCTTGATCCGAAAAGTCCTCATCGCGAACCGCGGGGAGATCGCCGTCCGGATCATCCGCGCCCTGAGGGACATGGGGATCGTCTCCGTGGCCGTCTTCTCCGAGGCGGACCGCCAGGCCCGCCACGTGAGGCTCGCCGACGAGGCCTACCCCATTGGCCCCGCCCCCTCGAGCCAGAGCTACCTGAACGTGGAGGCCATCCTCGCGGCGGCGCGCCGCTCGGGCGCGGACGCCGTCCACCCGGGGTACGGCTTCCTCTCCGAGAACGCGGACTTCGCCGCCCGCTGCGGCGAGGAGGGGCTGGTTTTCATCGGTCCGCCGCCACAGGCCATCCACGCCATGGGCGAGAAGACGCGAGCCCGCCAAATCATGGCCGCCGCGGGAGTCCCCGTGGTGCCGGGCACCCTCGAACCGGTGAGGAGCCAGGAGGAGGCCCTGTCGGAGGCTCGCCGCATCGGCTACCCCATCATGCTCAAGGCGGCGGCGGGAGGTGGGGGCAAGGGCATGCGGCTTGTCCGCACGGAAGGAGAGATGGCCGGGGCCTTCCGGGACGCCTCCTCGGAGGCCGTGCAGGCCTTCGGGGACGGGTCCGTCTACCTCGAACGCGCCGTTCTGAGCCCGCGGCACATCGAAATGCAGATCCTCGCCGACGGCCACGGGAGCTGCCTCTGGCTCGGCGAGCGCGAATGCTCGATCCAGCGTCGCCACCAGAAGGTCATCGAGGAGTGCCCCTCCCCCTTCGTGGGGCCCGACATGCGCCGAAGGATGGGCGAGATCGCGGTGAAGGCGGCCCGGGCCGTGGGCTACGTGAACGCCGGAACGGTGGAGTTCCTGGCCAGCCAGGAGGGGGATTTCTACTTCATGGAGATGAACACCCGGCTCCAGGTGGAGCACCCCGTCACGGAGATGGTCACGGGGCTCGACCTCGTGAAGCTGCAGGTGGGCGTGGCGGCCGGAGAGCCCCTTCGCCTCAAGCAGGAGGACGTCGTCCAACGCGGCTGGGCCGTCGAATGCCGAATCTACGCCGAGGACCCGGAAAACAGCTTTCTCCCATGCCCCGGGAAGATCGTGGCCGTCCGTTTTCCGGAGGGGCCCGGGGTGCGGGTGGACTCCTCCCTGTACGGGTCGGGGGAGGTGAGCATCCATTACGATCCCATGATCGCCAAGGTGGTGGCCTGGGCTGACGACCGGCCCGGGGCGGTGGCCACCATGAACCGCGCGCTCCAGGAGTTCCAGATCGTTGGCATCCGGTCCAACCGCCACTTCCTTATCGAGATCGTGAACCACCCCGAGTTTCGGGCAGGGAACCTGAGCACGGATTTCATCCCCCGCTTCCTGGGACCCGGGGAGTACCGGAGGCCCGAGCCCCATCCGGTGGCGGACATCGCGGCGGCCATCGCGGCGTACGAATCGGTCGTGCGGAGCCAGCCCGGATCCGAAGCCGGGGCCGGCGTAAGCGCCTGGCGGCGCTCGGTCCGTTAGGACGCGGCACTTTCCAGGAGGCGGACGTGCGGTATGTGATCCTCAGAGACGGCCGGGAGATCCCTGTGGAAGTGGCCCCACGGAACGGGGGGTACGTGGTCACGCTGGACGGAAGGCCCTGGGAGGTGGACAGCGAATTCCTGCTCCCGGGCCTCTACTCCCTTCTCGTGGACGGCAAGAGCTACGAGGTGGGCGTCTACTCGCCGGAGCCGGACGTGTACAACGTCCACCTGTACGACGGGACTCGCCGCGTGGAACTGCTGAGCCCCATCGGGCTGGTATTGCGGGGCCAGTCGGGAGGAGGGGCGGGGCACGGGGCGGCGGTGAAGGCGCCGATGCCGGGAAAGGTCGTGAAAATCCTCGTGGAGCCGGGACAGGAGGTGAAGAAGGGTCAGGGCGTCGTTGTGGTCGAGGCCATGAAGATGCAAAACGAACTGCAGGCCCTCGCAGATGGCGTCGTGCTGGACATCCGCGTGAAGGAGGGGGACGGCGTGGTGGGCGGCGCGGATCTCGTGGTGATCGCCCCCGCGGACGAGGCGTGAACCCGAGGGGGACGGCGGCCGGATCCTTCGCCGGTGCCGCCCTTCCCTTCGACGTGTCCCCGCCCGCGGGGGAAAAAAAAGAGGGGCCCGAAGGCCCCTCACTTCCGACCGATGGGATTCGAAACTACCGAACGCTGTCGGCCAGGCCCTTGCCGGGCTTGAACTTCACGACCTTCTTGGCGGCGATCTTGATGGGCTTGCCGGTCTTGGGATTGCGGCCGGTGCGGGCGTTGCGCTTGCCCACCGCGTACGTGCCGAAACCGACCAGGGTGACCTTGTCGCCCTTCTTGAGGGCCTTCTGGACCGCGCCCGTGAAGGCGTCCAGGGCCTTGGCGGCCTGGGCCTTGCTCAGCCCCGCGTGGTTGGAAATCGATCCAATCAGTTCAGCCTTGTTCATCCGTACCTCCTTTAAAGGTTCTGGGCATAATATAGGGCTGGAAGTCCCGCCTGTCAAGGGGTTCAGGCTGAGCTCGCCCCGGAAACTCCCTGTCGGTGGGGATTCTGGCATATAGAAAAAGGTGAAAATATGGGGGATGCGCTCCTCGACGGCATGGCTCTGACGTCCGCCCTCCGGGGGTTTCTGGCCGGTTGGGCCCCCGAGGCCGTCGCCCCTCCGATCCTCGGGGCCCGGTTCGCACGGAAGGAGGCGCCGGACCGGGTGCTCTGCCTCGGCAAGGCCGCGCCGGGTCTCGCCGCCGCGGCTCGAGCCGTCTGGCCCGGGGTCCCCGGGCTCCTCTACGGAGTGCCCGGAGAGCCAGGGCCTCCTGGCTTTCTGGACCTTCGCGGCGATCACCCCGAACCCTCCCCGGAGAACCTGGGCCGGACCCGACAGGTGCTGGACTGGCTGAGGGAGGGCCGTGGTGCGCTCCTGGCGCTCGTTTCCGGAGGCGCTTCCGCCCTGCTCGTGGCGCCCCGTCCACCATGGACCTTGGCAGAGAAGGCGGCTTTGGCCTCTCAACTCCTCTTGTCGGGGGCTTCCGTCCGGGACGTCAACGCCGTGCGGGCGGCCCTCTCCGACGTCAAGGGCGGGGGCATCCTGAAGGACCTGGGCCGCTGGCCTTGCGCAACGGGAATCTGGTCCGACGTGGGATCCGGCCAGGCCCGCCTGACGGGCTCCGGTCCCACGCTCCCCTGGACGCCGGCCGCTCCTGCGGGAGAGGTTCTCCGGTCCTGGGGAATCCGGGCGCCCCGACCGCTCCCTCCCCCTCGGCCCAGAGTCCGCCGGCCTTCGGACCGCTGGTTCCTTCTGGCGGACGGGGTCTCCATGCGTCGCCGCGCGGCGGAGTTTCTGAGAGGGCAGGGCCTGATCACGCATGAGGTCCCCGTGGGAGAGGGGGAGGGGGCGGAGGCCCTCGCGGCACGGATCTTCTCGCTCGCCGGAGCGGCCCTCCGCGGAGCAGGCCCTTCCCGGGCCTGGGTCGGAGCGGGAGAGGCGACGGTGGCGGCGGGGGTGCACGGGGGGGCCGGCGGGCGGTGCAGTCACCTGGCCGCGTCCCTCGCCCTGCTCCTGCGAAAGAGCGAGCCTTCCGCTCGGTGGGCCTTTTCGGCCCTGGCCACGGACGGGATGGACGGGAGCGGGGACGGGGGAGCCTTCACGGACCGCGGCAGCGTCCCTGACGTTTCCGCGCTGACGGATGCCCTGGCCCGGAGGGCGACGGCCTCCCTGTGGAGACGGGAGGGGACGTTCGTCCCGCGCGAGCCCACCGGCAACAATTTGCGAGACCTGTGGGTTCTGGTGGTCGGGTAGTCTGAGATGGATCCGAGGCAGCGACCCGAAAAGGCCACTCGCGTGGACCCCGGCGACGGCCGGGGCCTGGGCGTTTACGTCCACGTTCCTTACTGCGCTTCCCTCTGCGGGTACTGCGATTTTTACCGAATGGCCTCCCCGGACGGCGTCCCCTTGGAGTACGACGTTCAGGTCCTTCAGGAGGCCCGCCTGCATGTCCTGGAGACGGGCACGAGGGCGGACACGGTCTACTTCGGCGGAGGGACGCCCTCCCTCCTCCCGGTCGGCCGGCTGGGCCATCTCCTGGCCGGTCTGCGAGAATGGTTCGCCGTGGCGGAGGAGGCGGAGACAACCCTCGAGGCCAATCCGGAGACCGTGACGGAGGCCTCGTTGGAGGGCTGGAGGCGGGCCGGCGTGAACCGCCTCTCCCTGGGCGTCCAGTCCTTCCAGCCCGCGGTGCTCTCCCTCCTGCAACGCCGCGCCACCGCCGGACAAGCCCTGGAAGCCGTGAACGCGGCGGGGCGGGCGGGCTTTGCGCGCTTGTCGGTTGACCTGATGGCGGGCGTGCCGGGACAGTCCATGAGAAACCTCGAAGACGACCTTCGGCGGACATCCGACCTTCCGGTGGACCACCTCTCTGTGTACGCCCTGGATCTCCATCCCGGAACGCCCCTCGCCCTCCGGGCGGCCCGCGGCGAGGTGCTCCTGCCCGACGACGACCAATGCGCACGCATGTGGGAGCGCGTCCACGCGGTTCTGACGGGAGCGGGCTGGGACCACTACGAGATTTCCAACTTCGCCCGGCGGGGCGGGGTGTGCCGGCACAACTTGAAGTACTGGCGGGGAGGGGACTACGTGGGCCTCGGGCCCTCCTCCTGGAGCCGGATCCGCGGCCGCCTCCTCGGGAACCCGCGGGACGGGAAGGCCTGGGCCGAAGCCCTGAGGGCGGGCCTCCCGCCCTGGGAGACCGAGGAGATCCTGACCCCGGAGCGCCTCCTGGAAGACCGGATCATCTTCGGGCTACGGCTGGCGGAGGGCGTGCCCCTCGCGGAGGTCCGGAGCCTCTTCGCCGGAGCCGAGGCGAGCCTCGCGAGGCTGCTGGAGAGGCTTGCCGGTCTGGGGTTGGCCGAGACGATTGGTGAACGTCTCCGTTTGACCCCCAGTGGATTCCTCGTCTCCAACGCGGTGCTTGCGGAACTCCTGTCCATCCCTCGCACGCAGGCCGAGCGGGGGACGCGCGAGGGAGCGTCCCGGCCTCAGAGCGGGAAGCCCGACGCCGGCTCGGGCGTTGGTGGGTACGGCCCCAATCGGGCCCCCAAGAGGAGCTGTCCATGAAGCAACGCTGGGCCCTGATCACGGGCGCCTCGGCGGGATTGGGGAGGGAGTTCGCCGAGCTTTTCGCGCGGGACAGGTGGAACCTCGTCCTCACGGCGCGCCGCGCCGACCGCCTGTGGGCCCTGGCATCGGATCTGGTCCTGAGGCACGGGGTGGAGGTTCAGGTCCTTCCCGCCGATCTGGCCCTCCCCGAGGCCCCCGGGAGAATCGTGGAGGAACTCGAAAGGAGGAAAGTGGAGGTCTCCGTCCTCGTCAACAACGCGGGATTTGGCCTCCGCGGCGATTTTCGGGAGATCCCCGGGGAAATGCAGGCCGGGATGATCTGCGTGAACGTCCTGGCCCTGACCTCACTGACCCGGCTCCTCCTGCCTGCGATGCTCGCCCGCGGAGACGGAGGGGTCTTGAACGTGGCGTCCACCGCGGCCTTCCAGCCGGGCCCGCACATGGCGGTCTACTACGCCACGAAGGCCTACGTGCTCTCCTTTACCGAAGCCCTGGCGGAGGAGGTGCGCGGCTCGGGGGTGAAGGTGTCCTGCCTGGCGCCGGGCGCGACGGCGACGGAGTTCGCGGGGGTGGCGGGCATGGAGGACAGCCGCCTGTTCCGGATGGGCGCCATGGATTCTTGGAGCGTGGCGAGGGCCGGCTTCGAGGCCTGGAAGCGGGGCAAGGTCCTCTCGGTGCCCGGCCTTCGGAACCGCCTGGGCGCCTTCTCGGTGCGACTCGCCCCTCGCTTCCTGGTGCGGAGGCTCGTCAGCCTCCTTCAGGGTCCCTCCTGACCGCATCCGCCGGTTCGGCGTGAACGGTGACGGACACGGGGCCGGCGATGGCCTGCCTCACCTCCTGCTCGATGCGGTCCGCCGCGGCGTGGGCCTCGGCGAAGGAGAGGCTTCCGGGAAGGCTCACCGTCAGGACCGCGTGGGTGCCCTCCCGGCTCTTCAAGAGGACGGCCTCCGAGCACCCCGCGACCTCGGGTATGCCCTGCACGGCCTCGCGAATCCTCCGCGTCGCCTCCTCCACGGAAAGCGGAGTTCCCTCGGGCTCGGCGTGAACGAGCACGTCGGCCCGGCTCAGAGCACCCTGGACGGCCCGCTCCACGGCTTCCGTGACCCCGTGGGCCGTTTCGAGGGGCATCCCCGGATCGAGGCCGACCTTCAGGTCCACGAAGTGCCGGGCCCCCGCTTCCCGCACGCGCACGTCGTAGGCACGGGCCACGCCGGGAACGGACTGGGCCGCTCGGGCGACTCTCCCCACGTGGTCCCCCGGAACCCGGTCCGTGAGGGCGTCCACGGACCGCATGCCCAGTCGAATGGAGATCCAGACTACGAAGAGGGAGACGCCGATGGCGGCGATGGCGTCGGCCTGAGGGTAGCCCATGAGGGTGAAAGCCAGGCCCCCCAGGACTACGAGGGAGGAAAGGATGTCGCTGGAGAAGTGGAGGGCGTCCGCCTCCAGGGCCTTGCTGCGGGTCTCCCGCGCCACGCGAGAGAGGGCCCGGCTGCGGGAGACGTCCACCGCGATGGCCAGGAGCACCACGCCGAAGCTCCAGGCGTTCACCTCCACTTCGACGGTCTTGAAATAGAGCCGGGCCACGGCCTCGTAGACGATCCAGACGCACGTCACCAGGAGCAGGAGGGTCTCCAAAAGGGCAGAGAGGTTTTCGATCTTCTCGTGGCCGTAAGGGTGGTCTCGGTCCGCGGGCCGGTCCGAGACCGTGACGGCCCACCACGTGAGGCCCGCCGCGAGGAGATCGAGGGCGGAATGGGCCGCCTCGGACAGGATGCCGAGGCTTCCCGTCCAGAGGCCTACCCCCAGCTTCGCGCCCGTCAGGAGGCAGGCCGCCGCCACCGAGGAGATCGCCACCCGCCGCTTTGCGTCCAACCAGGACCTCCCCCCCGGACCTTCCGTCCCACGGGGTTTCGATTGCGCTATACTACCACCTTGTGCGCCCGTAGCTCAGGTGGATAGAGCATCTGCCTTCTAAGCAGATGGCCGCAGGTTCGAGTCCTGCCGGGCGCGCCATGGTGGCAAGGGGGGAGGGCTCTGCCCTCCCCCCTCTCTAGTTTGGCCCTTTACTAGACGCGTGAGCATGGAAGCCCGGCTGTTTTCTTGATAGCCGGGCTTGACTTTTGGGTTGCGGCGCCCTATATTGAACTCTAGTCATATGACTAGAGACAGGAGGGCGCCATGGGTTTTGCCACGAAGGTGCAGCTGATCAAGCGGAAGAGCAGCGAGCAGTGGTACATCAACTTCCCATCCGCGGTGGCCCAGGCCATGGAATTCGATCGGGGGGAGGTGGTGGAGTGGTTCATCGAGGACAAGGAGACGCTCGTGCTGCACCGGCCAGAGGCCGCAGGGCGCAAGCTTAAAAAAAACCCTGCCCGCCTCTCCTCGGTGAAATCGAAAGGCTCATCGAGGAGTGCCGGGGAGCCTTCGGGCAAGAGCGGAACTGGGAGAGGGCCAGGCGGCTGATCTTCAGCCACCTCGTTTCTCTATCCCGCCGGACTGTCACGGGGCTGATCACGGCATCGGGCCGGCAGTTTGAGGATTGGACAGCGGACTACAGGCTGCTCTCTAGGGAGAGGATGCAGACCGGGGCGGTGTTTGACGCCGTGCGGCGCGGTGTGGTGGAGCGCGTACCCGAGCGCTCGCCTCTTGTGGTGGCGATGGATGACACGGTGAGCCGAAAGAGTGGGCGGTCTATTCCCGGGGCGTCATGGAGGCGCGATCCCATGGGTCCTCGTTTCCGCACGCAGTTTGTTTGGGGCCGCCGCTTCCTTCAATTCTCAGCCATCCTGCCTCCGGAACGGCTGGACGCCCCCGTTCGCGCTATTCCCATAGCCTTTACACACGCGCCATCGCCCAAGAAACCCTCCAAGAAAGATCCTCCAGAAGCCTGGGATGCCTACCGGCAAGCTTGCCGCGAGCAGAGTCTGGGACGTCAGGCCG
>JBFLVU010000123.1:0-8548 GCA_040758175.1 Acidobacteriota bacterium
TTCGATGAGCGAGAAACCTCTCTGCCCGCTCCCGAACCCCCGGGATCCCCGCATCTTCACCTCCGGATCTAAGGTTGGCAAGCACCGTGCCAGGGAGCATATCCTGTCGCGGAGGCCGTTTCAAACAAAGCCGCCGAACTAAATCGACCGTTTCGTTACTTTAGGTAACGCACCAGGCTCCCCTCGGGCGGCGTTGACACCGTTTCATCCTCCCTCATAATGGATGTGGATGGCGAGGAGAAGGGCATGATTCCGCTGGAAGCCTTGGGCATGATCGAAACGCGCGGGTTCGTGGCGGCCGTCGAGGCCGCCGACGCCATGGTGAAGGCCGCCAGGGTCCTCCTCGTGGGCAAGGAGTACGTGGGCAGCGGCTTCGTCACGGTGATGGTCCGGGGCGACGTGGGGGCCGTCAAGGCCGCCGTGGACTCCGGGTCCGCCGCGGCGAGGCGGGTGGGCGAGATCGTCTCCGTCCATGTCATCCCCATGCCTTACGGACAGGTGGAGTCCATCCTCCCCCAGCCCCCGGCCGCCGAGGGTCCGACGCCCGCGGCCAAGGCGGGGGGCCGCCGGAAATCCTGATTCCTTAGGGGTCCTCGATGGCCCGACAAGACGTGGATCGGGTTGTGGGCTCCGTCCGGAGGGCCCAGGCCCTCTTCTCGGAGTTCTCCCAAGACCAGGTGGACAAGGTCCTGGACGCCATGCACGCGGCCAGCCTCCCCCTGATCGAGAAATGGGCCCGGCTGGCCCACGAGGAGACGGGCTACGGCACGGTGGCCGACAAGACGGTAAAGAACCGTTTTGCCGCGGAAGACGTCTATCGGTACATCCGCCCCATGCACACCGTGGGGTTCATCTCCGCGGACCCCGGCCGGGGCCTCTACGAGGTGGCCTCCCCCGTGGGCGTCGTAGCGGCGGTGGTTCCGTCCACGAATCCCACCTCAACGGCCCTTTACAAGATTCTCATCTCCCTCAAGGCGCGGAACGGCATCGTGCTGTCACCCCACCCGACGGCCAAGGCCTGCATCCAGGCCGTGGCCGACGCCCTCCACGACGCCGCCGTGTCGGCGGGGGCGCCCCGGGGCATCGTGGGGGTGCTTCCGAACCCGTCCATCGAGGACACCCAGGCCCTCATGCGCCACCCCGAAGTGAACCTCATCCTCGCCACCGGAGGCATGGGCCTCGTGATGGCCGCCTATTCCTCCGGAAAGCCCGCTTACGGTGTGGGACCGGGAAACGTTCCGGCGTTCATCGAGAGGACCGCCGTTTTGAAGAAGGCCGTGCGGGACGTGGTGGCAGGGAAATCCTTCGATTGGGGAACCATCTGCGCCAGTGAGCAGGCGGTCATCGTGGACGCCCCCCTCGCCGGGCAGGCCCGGGAGGAGTTCGCCGCCGCGGGCGGCCACTTCGTGAGCGATCGCGAGAAGGCCCTCCTGGAGGCCCTGGTGGTGGACAAGGAAGGCCGCCTGAATCCGAAGGTCGTCGGTCGGTCCCCCCAGGCCATCGCCTCGATGGCGGGCTTCGAAGTGCCGCCCGGCGTGAAGGTCCTCCTGGTCCCCGAGGCGGGGGTGGGGCGCGACTTTCCCCTGACCCTGGAAAAGCTCTCGCCCATCCTCTCCTATTTCGAGGCCGACGGGTGGGAGGCGGGATGCCTGCGGTGCATCGAGGTCCTCCAGTACGGGGGGCTGGGGCACACCCTGTGCCTGCACACCCAGGACCCCGACGTGATCCGGCAATTCGCGCTGCGGAAGCCCGTCTTTCGCATCGTGGTGAACAGCCCGGGAACCCACGGGGCCATCGGCTACACGACCAACCTCCCTCCCGCCTTGACGCTGGGGTGCGGGGCCCTCGGAAACAACATCACGAGCGACAACATCACGCCCCTCCACCTCATGGACCGCAAGCGCGTCGCCATCGAGGCCCGCCCTCTGGAAGGACCCACGGCCGTCCCCTTGCCGCCCCTCGTGAAGGCATCGGACGGTCTCGAGGACGCGGCGCGCAGGTTCCTGGCCCAGAAGCTGGGACCGGCCGGCCGCGGAGGCCAGGCCCCGGCGGCGCCCGCCCGGGAGCCCGAGCCCCCGTCGGATTTCGTGAGCGAGGCCGACGTCCGGACCGCCCTCCGAAGCGGCCGGAGGATCCGGATTCACGCCCGGACCCTCCTGACCCCTTCGGCCCGGGAGTTGGGCGAACAGCACCGGATTTTCGACCGGGACTGAGACGCGGGGACGGGGAACCTCCTGCGGTTCCCGCCGGCGATTCACCCCGGTGCGGTCGGATCGGGTCCCGCGCGATTTCGCGCTCCGGCCGTGGGGCTTTTATTGGAAGGGATGGGACAGCCCATGGACCAGTGCTGGGATTACGTCGTCGTGGGGTCGGGCTTCGGCGGTTCTGTGGCGGCCCTCCGGCTTGCCCAGAAGGGGTATTCGGTGCTGGTCGTGGAGCAGGGCCGCCGGTGGATGCCGGAGGACTATCCCTCGACCAACTGGAAGGTCTGGGACTCCTTCTGGTTTCCGAAGATCTTCTGCACCGGGATCCAGCAGTTGACGCTCCTGAGGGACTCCCTCGTCCTCCACGGAGCGGGCGTGGGCGGAGGCAGCTTGGTCTACGCGAACGTCCTCATGACCCCGACGGACGAGGCCTTCCAAGATCCCAAGTGGCGGGACCTCAGGGATTGGAAGGCGGTCCTGGAGCCCCACTACGCCGAGGCGCGGCGCATGCTGGGCGTGGTCACCAACCCCCGGCTCACGCGGGCCGACGAGGTCCTGAGGGAGGTCGCGGAGGAGATGGGCCGGGAGGGGACCTTCAACCCCACCCAGGTGGCGGTCTTTTTCGGGGAGCCGGACCGCACCGTGCCCGACCCTTACTTCGGAGGAGAGGGTCCGGACCGAACGGGTTGCACCTTTTGCGCCGGGTGCATGGTGGGGTGCCGCGTGGGGGCCAAGAACACCCTCGACCGGAACTACCTGTATCTGGCCGAGAAAAAGGGAGCCCGAATCCAGCCCGAGACGCAGGTCACCCTCGTGGCGGCCCTGCCCGAAGGCGGGTATCGCCTCGAAACGGAGCGGGCCACGCGCCCCCTCTTCAAGCGCCGGAGCGAAATCCGCGCACGGAACGTGGTGGTGGCGGCGGGGGTGCTGGGGTCCGTCCCTCTCCTCATGGAATCCAAGCGGCGGGGCGTCCTGCCCAACCTCTCGGACCGCCTGGGCGACTATGCCCGGACCAACAGCGAGGCGCTCCTCGGCATCACCGGGGGACGCAGGAGTCCCGACCTGTGCGAGGGAGTGGCCATCACCTCCCACGTCTTCCTCGACGAGGTGACGCGGTTCGAGCCCGTCCGCTACCCGCGGGGCTCGGATGTCATGTGCCTCCTCGGCACCCCGCTCACGGACGGCGGGACCCGCCTCACGCGGCCCCTGAAATGGATCGGAAACTGCTTGAGGCGTCCCGCCGGGTTCCTCCGGACCCTCTGGCCCCTCGGCCGGGCGCGGAAGACCGTGATCCTCTTGGTCATGCAGACCCTGGACAACCGCATGCGGCTCCTCCTGAAGCGAAGGTGGTTCTGGCCCTTCGGGCGGACCCTCACTTCCGAGGCCCCTCCGGACCAGCCCCGGGTGCCCGCCTACATTCCCCTGGCCAACGAGGCGGCGCGCAGGGTGGCCCAACGGTTGGGAGCCACCCCCCAGAGCTCGCTCAACGAGGTTCTCCTCAACATCCCCACGACGGCCCACATCCTGGGCGGCTGCGCCATGGGGAAGGGCCCCGAGGACGGCGTGGTGGACGCAGAGTGCCGGGCCTTCGGCCACGAGGGTCTCTTCGTGTGCGACGGCTCCGTCATCGGCGCCAACCTGGGCGTAAATCCGGGCCTCACCATCACGGCCCTCACCGAATACGCCATGAGCCGGATTCCCGCCCGCGACGACTCCCCCCGCCCGGGGTGAGCCCGTGACCGAACACGCCCGCCACCTCTGGCGCACGGCCTTCATGGCAACCTTCGTCGCCGGGGCCGCGTGGGTCTTCGCCTCCCAATGGGTGCGCCTGGACCCCAGGGCGGTCCTGGCGGCCCTCAAGACCCTGCCCCCCGGCCACCTCGCCGCGGCGTTTTTCGCGGCGGCTCTGGGCCACCTCGCCATCACGGGGTACGACGCGGTGGCCTGCCGGGCGGCGGGGGTGCGCCTGTCACTTTCCAAGGTCGCCGCCGCCGCGTTTGTCGGATCGGCCTTCGGAATGAACGCCGGTTACCCCCTGCTCACGGGGACGCCTTTTCGTCTGCGGGTTTACGCCCTCTGGGGGCTGCCCGTCCCGGACGTGCTCCGCGTGGTGGCCGGTAGCGCCCTCGCGTACTGGACCGGGAGCCTGGCCATGGCGGGCGCGGCCCTCGCCTTTGTCCCCGCCGGGGGGCTGGTTCTGCGCACGGGTCTCAACCCCCGCTCGATCGGGGCTCTCCTCATGGGGGGGTGGCTGGCGTTCTTCCTGTGGACCCTCTTCCGCCGGCCCCCCCTGCGCCTCGGCCGCTGGACCCTGCCCTCCCCCCCCGGAGCGAGGACCCTGGCGGCCCTGGCCGTTTCGGCCCTGGACTGGTCCCTGGCCGCCGCCACCCTCTACCTGCTCCTCCCCCCGGACCCGGGCCTCCGTTTCACCACGGTCTTCGGCATCTACGTTCCGGCGGCCCTGGGCGTTTGGCTCCTTCAGATCCCGGCCGGGATCGGCGTACTGGACACGGCGGTCCTCGTCCTACTCCCGCCCCAGGCCCCGGAGGCCTCCGTCCTCGGCGGACTTCTCCTCTTCCGGGGCGTCTACTACCTCTTCCCCCTGGCGGCGGCGGCTCTGATTTACTTCGCCCTCGAGGGTAGGGGCCACGTCCGCCGGCGCAGGAAGTACCTTCGTTCGCTCCTCGACCGCGCGCGGCACCGGGTTTCCCCTTCGGGTGCCGACGGGACTTCCTCCGGAGGCGATTTGCTCTAGAATGGCGCGCGGAGGGGTGAGGTGGCGCGAACCAAGATCGTCTGCACCCTGGGCCCGGCGGCCCAGACCGAGGCGTGCATCGAGGCCCTGGCGCTCCAGGGCATGGACGTGGGCCGGCTGAACTTCTCGCATGGGACCGAATCGGACCACGCCCGGCGCTGCGAGATACTCCGCAAGGTGTCACGAAGAATCGGCCGGCCCCTGGCGGCCCTCCAGGACTTGCAGGGACCCAAGATCCGCCTGGGCTCCTTCCGCGATCCCGTCGTCCACCTGGAGGAAGGGGCCCCCTTCACCCTCACCACCAAGCCCTGCGAGGGCGGAGCGTCGCGGGCCCACACCACCTACGCGCGTTTGCCGAAGGACGTGAAAAAGGGGGACCGGATCTACCTCGCCGACGGGACCCTCGAACTCCACGTCGAACGGGTCACCGGAAGCGAAGTCCACACACAGGTGGCCCGCGGCGGCCCCCTCCGCTCCCACCAGGGGATCAACCTGCCCGGAGTTCAGTTGAGCACCCCGTCTCTCACCGCCAAGGACAAGCGGGACCTCGCCGTCGGCCTCGAGCTCGGCGTGGACTTCGTGGCCCTCTCCTTCGTCCGCCGGCCCGGGGACGTGCGGGCCCTGAAGGCCCTGCTCGGCAGATCGCCCCACCCGCCGTGGATCGTGGCCAAGATCGAAAAGCCCGAGGCCCTGGACCACCTGGACGGCATCCTGTCGGAGGTCCACGGGGTCATGGTGGCGAGGGGCGACCTGGGCGTCGAACTGGGGCTGGAGAAGGTGCCCCACGCCCAGAAGACGATCATCTCCGAGGCCAACCGAAGGGGGAAATTCGTCATCACCGCCACCCAGATGCTCGAATCCATGGTGGACCATCCCACCCCAACCCGGGCGGAGGTTTCGGACGTGGCCAACGCCATCTTCGACGGGACCGACGCCGTCATGCTCTCGGGGGAGTCCGCCGCCGGGAAATACCCCGTGGAGGCCGTCTCCTTCCTCCACCGCATCGCCGAGGAGGCGGAGCGGAGCCCCTTCTACCATCCCGAGCGTCAGCCCTTCACGGGAGTGGCCGACTTCCACCACGCCGCCAGCCACGCCGCCGCCAGCGCCGCGCGGGACCTCGGGGCCGCGGCGGTGCTCTCCATCACGCCCACGGGCCGGATGCCCCGGCTCCTCTCCAAGTTCCACATGGCCTGCCCGGTCATCGCCTGTTCGGCCCACGAGCCCGTTTTAAGGCGGCTGGCCGTGGTGTGGGGCGTGGTGCCCCTCCGGGTGGAGCCCGCCTTCGACGCCGAGAAGGCCGTCACCGGCGCCCTCGAGGCCGCCAGCCGGGCGGGCCACATCCACGCCGGACAGACGGTCCTCGTCACCCTCTCCATGCTGGCCGGCGAATCGGAGATCACCAACGTGCTGAAGCTGCACCGGGTCTGACGCCCACCCCCGGCGCGCCTCGGGACCCGCCGGAGGCGCGCGGGAGTAAGATGGGGGCCTGGCGCCAAGATGTGGGAGGAACGCATGGATTCTCTCGTGAAGAACGTCCGCGAACTCGTCGAAAAGGTGGTGGAGAACAACCGCTGGCGCCAGAGGCGGTGCGTCAACCTCATCCCCTCCGAAAACACGCCCTCCCTTCTCGTCAAGCTCTGCGAGATCGGGGATCCCTCGGGGCGGTACGCCGAACACAAGACGGCCCTCAAGAAGGAGGTGGAGTCCCTCCAGGGCTCCGGGGCCCTCAAGGGGGACCAGGTCTACTACTACCAGGGCACGGACTTCATCTACGAGGTGGAACAGAGGCTCAAGGCGGAGTTCGGCGCCTACATCGGCGGCGAAGAGGTGGAGACGCGGCCCGTCTCGGGGCAGATGGCCAACGAGATCGTCTTCAAGGCGGTCCTCAAGTTCCTCTCGGGCAAGCCCGACGGCTTCGCGCCCGTCAGCGCCTCGGGGCGCATCCCCGCCGTGATGAACAACGGCCTGAACGCGGGAGGGCACCTCTCGGCCCAGCCCTTCGGGGCCCTCTTCAACTTCGTGGACGGCGACGTCGTCAATTTTCCGCTGGAGCCGGGTAACCCCTACAAGATTGACGTGGAGAGGATGCTCGCCCTGGTGGACCGGCACCGCCCGCCCCTCGTGATCTTCGGCAAGAGCCTCTTCCTTCACCCCGAGCCCGTGACCGCCCTGCGGTCCCACGCCGAGTCCCTGGGCGGGTACCGCCCCATCGTCATGTTCGACGGGGCCCACGTGCTCGGCATCCTCGGTTCTCACTTCCAGGATCCCCTCCGGGAGGGGGCCGACGTGGTCACGGGCTCCACCCACAAGACCTTTTTCGGCCCCCAGCGGGGCATCGTGGCGGGACGCCTCCCCAAGGAGAGCCCCCTGCGAAAGCTGTGGGTGGAGATCCAGGGCCGCGCCTTCCCCGGCTCCACCAGCAACCACCACCTCGGGACCCAGCTCGCCATGCTGGCCGCCACCCTCGAGATGAACGCCTGCCGGGAGGAGTACCAGCGGCAGGTGCTCTCCAACTCCCGGGCCTTCGCCGCGGCGCTTTTCCGCGAGGGGATCCCCGTGGAGGGGGGAGAGGCCGACGGCTTCACGCACACCCACCAGGTCGTCCTCCGCGTCTCCCCCTTCGGGGACGGGAAGGAGATCGCCCACCGCTTGGAGCGAAACAACATCGTCGTCAACTTCCAGGCCTTGCCCGACGACGAGACCTTCTACCACCCGAGCGGCCTCCGAACGGGCGTCCAGGAGATGACTCGCTTCGGGATGAAGGAGGCCGACTTCTCGGAACTGGCCCGGATTTTCGCCGACGTGGTGATCCGGAAGAGGGACGCGGCGGAGGAGGTGGCCCGCTTCCGCGCGAACTTCTCGACCATGGGATACTGCCTCGGCCCCGAGGAAACCCTCTCGGTGGCGCCGGCCCTGTTCGAGAGCCTCTTCCCCGCCCACCCGTATTTCGAGCGCTTTGCCCAGGCCCTGAGGGCCGCCACCCCGTAGTCCTTCTTCTCCCTGAAGACGCCAGGGGGGAGGCCCGACGGCCTCCCCCCGTTTTCATGGAACGCGGCGCGATCTTTCGTTCAACGCACCTTCATCCCCAGCGTCCGGACGAGGAAGGCGAAGCGGTCCGCGGCCTCTTCCAGGCGCTTGGCCGTGGGCTTTCCCTGCCCGTGCCCCGCCTTCGTCTCGACCCGAAGGAGGAAGGGCCCCCCCTTGCCTTCGGCCTGAAGGAGGGCCGCCATCTTGCGGGCGTGGAGCGGGTCCACGCGGCTGTCGCTGGCGCCCGTCATGAGGAGCGTCGGCGGGTAGGCCACGTCCCCGCGAACGTTGTGATAGGGGGAGTAGGCGCGGATGTACTTGAACTGCTCCGGGTCCTCCGAGGACCCGTACTCGGGGATCCAGTACCGGGCGATGGAGAATCGGTGGTAGCGGAGCATGTCGAGGAGGGGGACCTCGATGACCACGGCGCCGAAGAGGTCCGGCCTCTGGGTCAGCGCGGCCCCGGTGAGGAGGCCCCCGTTCGACCCGCCCTCCGACGCGAGGCGCTCCTTCGAGGTGTATCCGTTGGCGATGAGGAACTCCGCCGCCGCGTAGAAGTCGT